>JASJBB010000017.1 GCA_030066735.1 Woeseiaceae bacterium
GGAAGCGGTGTTGATGCGATCTCCGGAAGCGGTGTTGATGCGATCTCTGGCAGTGGCGTGGACGCGATCTCCGGAAGCGGCGTAGACGCAATCTCCGGAAGCGGTGTCGATGCGATCTCTGGCAGTGGCGTAGACGCAATATCTGGCAGTGGCGTAGACGCAATATCTGGCAGTGGCGTTGACGCAATCTCCGGAAGCGGTGTTGATGCGATTTCTGGCAGTGGCGTTGACGCTATCTCTGGCAGTGGCGCACCAATGCTCGCCGGGCCGATCGATTCCGTGAACCTGACCGAAGGCACGTTTATGGCGGTTGGGCAGACGATCTCGTTTGCTGTTGACGGAATCGCTGCCATGCAAGTGGGCGACTACGTAACAGTGTATGGCGAACTGGCCGGTGCAGGGCAAGTTGATGCCACGGCCGTGGATGTTTCGTCTTCAATGTATGTGCCTGGTGTGTCGGAAGTCTTCGTGACAGGTATACCGTCATCGATTGACTACACTCTCGGAACGGTGCAGATCGGCCAGCTTGAGGTCGACTACACACCGTCTCTGGGCGGGAACACATTTGGTGGCGTGGGAGCCGCCGTAACAGTCATTGGTACACAGCCGGCGCTCGGCGGTACCATGCTCGGTGACCAGGTCATCGACAGGACTGCATTATTCCTGCGGGACTAGCTGCCTCGGCAAAACGCTCAACGAGGTGGGACCAGTAATTGGTCTCCCAGGGAACCCAAAAAGAAAGGCCGCTATATGCGGCCTTTCTCTTTTGGAATAAAAAAGTCGGCGTCCCTGCCGACTTAGTTCTCGTATCCACCAAAAGGGAGATGCGAGGGTTGGAGAGACCACCCCCGAGCGATTAGGGGCGACCTCGAGAGGAATACTAGGATCGTCGCTCAGTGAGCGGTGTGATTCGATTCACAAATCTTTGCGTTCCGTACAAAAAGGGCGCCCGAAGGCGCCCATATTTGGCTAAAAAGCCGTTATTAAGTTAAGTCAGTTATTACTGTTGTATTCGGTGCGCAAAGTTTCGAGATAGGCCGTGAACTTGGTTTGCTCAACGCGCTGCTTCAGCGCGTCACGGACACTTTCCAAAGTCGGCGGCTGGTTATCGCGCGATTCTTCGCGCAGGATGACGTGCCAACCAAACTGGGTTTGAACCGGTGCGGTCGTGAAAGCGCCATCGTCGAGCACTTTTACGGCCTCCGAAAAAGGCCCTACCATCTGATCCGGTGAGAACCACCCGAGGTCACCGCCATTGGGTCCTGTCGGACCCGTTGAGTGCTCTTTGGCCAACTCGGCAAAGTCTGCGCCTTCCTCCAATTGTTTGATCAGGTCGGTAGCAGCCGCCTGCGTCGTCACCAGGATATGGCGGGCCTTGTACTGCTGCGCCGGCGCACTGGACATCTGCTCCTCGTAGGCTGCGAGAATCTCCTCTTCGGACGCCGGGTTGGTTGCAAAATAGTCCGCAGCAACTGCCTGTGCCAGCACGGCACGGCCCTGCAATTCGATCTGCGCCTTGATGCGCACATCTTCGGCCAGTTTTTCGGCTGCCGGCTGGGTTGTGAGCAAGTAGATGTCGGTCAGTTCCTGCACCACAACGGCACGCTCTTCGTCCGTTGCCTGGTCTGCCGGCCGCTGGATACGGCTTTCCAGGTACATGTCCACGACGCTGCTATCCACATCGACGCCGTTCACCGTAAAAGCGGTCTCGGCGGTTGCAGCCGAGGCGCCGCCGAAGATTGCTGCCGCTGCAAGTGCCACGCTGGCGCCTGCTCGAGCGGAGCGGATATCAATATTCATTTGCAAGGTCCTCTTGACGAAAGGTCGGTTTAGCCGCGCGCCTGGCGCTCGGCAGGTGATAAAGCGGTAATACGCAATGCGTGAATGTCGGACTCCATGAAACCGCCAAGCGCATCATAAACCAATCGATGCCGCGCGATGCGGTTCAGGCCATCGAAGTGCTCTGACACGATGGTGACGTCAAAGTGCCCTTTGCCTTCCCGGGCGCCGGCGTGGCCCTCGTGTAGGTGGCTCTGGTCTTTGACCAGGAGTTCGGTCGGTTCGAAAGCTGTCCGAAGCATGGTGTCGATCGTCTCGGTGCGCGAAGTCACGATCTCAAGCCTCCGAATCCGGTCCGGCTTCATGTTCCATGACCGATGCCATCCAGATCGCCTGCACGACCAGGAAAACCAGCGTCAGCCCGAGCAGGCCAAAAAGTTTGAAATTGACCCAGGTGGACTCGCTGTACGAGTACGCGACATGGATGTTGAGAGCGCCGGCAATTAACGCAAACACGACCCACATCAGGTTCAGGGTGCGCCAATTCTGTGGAGGCAGTTCCAGCGTCACTTCACTGGTTTTCGAAGCAGCCTGCAGCATGCGCTGCACAATCGTCTTATCGCCCACGAAATGACTGATGAGGCAGGCGAGGGCGAACGTCCAATAGAAGACGGTCGGTTTCCAGTAGATAAACACGGGATTATCGAGCAATAACGTAATGCCACCAAATGCGACGACAAGACCGGTCGACCATGCCGTGAGCTTGTTCAGCTTGCGAGTCATGAACCACTGCACGGTGAGCACGATCGGCGCTACCACCATGATTACGACCACGGCAAGGAAGATATCCTTGGTTGCCACATAGGCGCCAAAAAACGCGATGACCGGCAGGTAGTCGAGCAGCAGCTGCATGTCGGGTGGAGCTCCGGATTTGGGGAGCGGCATCATACCGGGTTTTTTGGCCTTGCGTCTTGTCGCGCAATCCCTAAAATCCGCGCGTGGCAAAACTGATCGAAGTGCACCCCAGGGACCCGCAACCGCGGCACGTTGGGAAGATAGTGGCGGCAATCCACGGCGGCGGGCTCATCGCTTATCCGACGGATTCCAGCTACGCGCTCGGCTGTCACATCGGGGACAAACGCGCCATCGACAGAATCCGGCGCATCCGGCAAACCGGCAGGAAACACAATTTCACGCTGGTATGCCGCGACCTGTCGGAAATCAGCACCTACGCCCGGGTGGATAACTGGGCGTATCGGCTCATCCGGTCAAGGACCCCGGGGCCCTATACCTTCGTCCTCCCGGCAACCCGCGAGGTGCCAAAGCGGCTACAGCACCCGAAGCGGCGAACCATCGGTCTGCGCGTGCCCGATCACCCGTTCGTCCGGGCGGTGCTCGACGAGCTCGGGGAGCCAATCATGAGCTCGACGCTGACGCTGCCCGACGAGGACCTGCCGTTGACCGATCCGATGGATATTGAGGATCGCATTGGCCACCAGGTAGATGTCATCGTCGATGCCGGGCCAACGGGTATCGAACCAACGACGGTGCTCGATCTGACCGGGGGCGACGTTCAGGTGCTCAGAGCCGGACGAGGGGACGTCAGTGGCCTTGTATGACACGATCGCGCAGCAGCCAATGCGAGTGCGGTCTGGCGGGCAAATTGCGCTAGAATGCGCCTGTATTCTGCCGGAACCACGATGAAACCCGACCTCAAAGTCCTGAACCGCGAAGACGCGCCCAAGCCTCCCCAGGACGAGAAACAGAGTCCCGCCCAGTCCGAGATGCCGTTTGCGGTCGTCGATGGCGAGCCGGTCACCACGCTGCCGCAGGACCTGTACATTCCGCCCTACGCGCTGCAGGTCTTCCTGGAGGCTTTCGAGGGGCCTCTCGACCTGCTGCTGTACCTGATTCGTCGTCAGAATATCGACATCCTGGATATCCCGATTGCTGAAATCACCCAGCAATACGTGCAATACATCGAGCTCATGAAGGAACTGCAGCTCGAGCTTGCGGGCGAATACCTGCTGATGGCCGCGATGCTGGCCGAGATCAAATCGCGGATGTTGCTGCCGCGCCCGAAAACCGAGGAAGAAGAAGAGGAAGATCCCCGCGCCGAGCTCGTGCGCCGCTTGCAGGAGTACGAACGTTACAAGAAGGCGGCCCAGGATATCGCCGACTTGCCGCGGCTCGAGCGCGATACGTTCGTGGTCAGTGCCGATGCACCGGAGCGTAAGGTCGTCACCCAGCTGCCCGACGTGACGTTGAAGGAGTTGCTGCTGGCATTCCACGACGTGCTCAAGCGGGCGGAGATGTTCTCCAACCTGCACCTGCAGCGCGAGCCTCTGTCGGTGCGGCAGCGCATGTCGGAAGTGCTGTCGCGCATCGACGCGAACGAATTCACGGGCTTTGCCGACCTGTTTGATGCGGAAGAGGGGCGCATGGGTGTGGCCGTTACGTTTATCGCAATTCTCGAGTTGCTGAAGGAATCCGTCATCGAGGTAGTACAGGCCGACGAATACTCGCCCTTGCACGTACGCGCCGCCTCGTCGGTGCGCCTGGTTACCGACAACGAAGCGCCCGAGCAGGAAGGTCAGGGCTAATGGACGCGAACGAGATCAAGCACTTCATCGAAGCGGCCTTGCTCGCAGCCGGGCGGCCGCTGAGTGTCGATCAGCTGCAGAAGCTGTTCGACGGCCGCATGGCGCCGGAAAAACCGGAAATTCGCGAGGCCATCGCGACGCTTATCGACGAGTACGAGCCGCGCGGCATCACGATCTCGGAGGTCGCATCGGGATTCCGGGTACAGGTAACGGCCGCCATGGCGGACCAGCTGCAAAAGCTTTGGGAAGAACGCCCACCGCGCTATTCACGAGCGTTATTCGAGACGCTCGCGCTTGTAGCGTACCGGCAACCCATCACGCGCGGAGAAATCGAGGAAGTGCGCGGCGTGTCTGTCAGCCCGAATATCGTGCGGACCCTGGTCGAACGCGATTGGGTCAGGGTCGTCGGGCATCGAGACGTCCCCGGCCGTCCGGAGATGTTCGGCACGACCAAGCTGTTTCTCGATTACTTCGGACTCAAGAAGCTGGACGACCTGCCACCGCTCGCAGACCTGTCAGACTGGGAAAGCCTGCGCGTGCAGCTCGACCTGCCGGAGGTCGAAGACGATCGGCCGCAAGAATCGGCCGCGGTTGCAGACGTGCCCGTGCTGTACCCCGAGATACCGGTCGAGGAGACACCAAACCAGGAGCCTGAGGTCCCGGACGAGCCGGTTCCGGACGAGATCGCCGACCTCGTGCGCGATGAAGCTGAAGACGAAGAGGAACTCGTGGTATCCAAGTGGCCGGACCCGGCCGAAAGCGGGGGATGAGGCGTAGCAAGTGCCCGATCGCGCCCAGAAGGTGCTTGCAGCCGCTGGCTACGGTTCTCGCCGCAAGGTCGAGCAGTGGATCGTCGAAGGCCGGCTCACCATTGACGGCAGGGCCGCTCGGCTCGGCGATACCCTCGAAGGTACTGAAACGGTCAAACTGGACGGTCGGCCGCTCAATATTCGCGGCACCGGGCAGCCGCACCGCTACGTCATTTACAACAAGCCCGGCGACGAGATCACGTCTCGCAGTGATCCGGAGGGCCGCAAGACCGTATTTGATGCGCTGCCCCGGCTGAAAGGAGCTCGTTGGGTTGCCATCGGGCGTCTCGACCTGACCACGACGGGGCTGCTCATCTTCACTACCGACGGCGCGCTGGCGCATGCGTTGATGCACCCGTCAGCCGAGATTACGCGCCGCTATGCGGTCCGTGTGCATGGCGAACCTTCCGCCCGGGACCTTGCGCGGCTCAAGGCGGGTCTACAGCTTGATGACGGGATGGCGCACTTCGACAGCATAGAGACGGCCGGCGGCGACGGCGCCAATCGCTGGTACCAGGTCACGCTGAAGGAAGGGCGCAATCGGGAAGTGCGCCGGCTGTGGACCGCTGCCGGCTTCGAGGTCAGCCGGCTCATTCGCACCGGCTACGGCCCCATCGAGTTACCCCGCAAGCTGCGTCGCGGCAAGTACGAGGCGCTGACGCCGGGACAGGTTCGAATTCTGTACGGTGCGGCCGGCGTGCCACTGCCGGAAACCATGAAGCGCGCGCCGAAGCGAAGGAAAAAACGTAGGAAAAAGAATTAGCTATCGGTTTTTTTTCCAGTAAATTCTTACTGGGCGTCGAAACTCTCGCCTGTCACACCCTTGCTGTCGGGCCCTAACAGGTACACATAGGCCGGCAAGATGTCCTCCGGGCGCTTCAATTCATCACGATCCTCTGCCGGGTACGCAGCGAGGCGCATATCCGTGCGTGTTGCGCCAGGATTGACGCAATTGACCCGCAGCGAGCTGTGACGATGCTCGTCGGCGAGCACCTGGGACAGCCCCTCGGTCGCAAACTTGGACACCGCGTAGGCGCCCCAGAACGCACGACCCTGGCGGCCAACGCCGCTGGACGTGAAAATCACCGACGCGTCCTCGGATTGCTGCAGCAAGGGCAGGCACAGCTGCGTCAGGACAAATGCGGAGGTGACGTTGACGTGCATCACCTGCTGCCATTGGGACGGGTCGTATTGCTCGATGGAAAACCGATCGCCCAGGATGCCCGCATTGAGCACGAGTCCGTCCAGCCGGCCGAACTCGGCCGCGAGGCTGTCGGCGAGCGACTGGTAGGCGCCACTGTCGGCCGTCGCCAGGTCCATGACCACAATCGACGGACGCGGAGCGCTCCCCAGGGCCTCAATGGCGTCGTAGACCTTCTCGAGTTTCGCGACGTTGCGCCCGTGCAGAATGACCTGTGCGCCCAGCCTGGCGGCCTCGAGCGCCAGCGCGCGCCCGATACCGTCGCTTGCGCCGGTAATGAGAATGATGCGGTTACGCAGGATGTCGTTCGGGCAGTCGTAGTCCCGGGGTTCGATGTCCAATGATCGGTTCCTAGTGCTTTTTGACGGTGTCCTCGTCGTCACTGGGACCGCTTTCGATCATCGTTCGCGGGACGGGATCCAGTGTCTCGAGTTTCTCGATCGGTTTCTTTTCGTGCACGCCCAGTTCGACGAACTTGCGTGCACCGGGCAATACGCTGCGCTCCAGTGAACCGACGGCCCTGTTGTAGTTGTCCACGCTGCGGGAAAGCTGCCGGCCCATCATGTTCATGTGGCCCACGAAGACGCCGAGTCGGGAATACAGGTCTTCGGCAAGGCCGCGAATTTCGCGGGCATTGTCCGCCAGCGCCAGTTGCCGCCAACTGTAGGCTATGCCCTTGAGCAGGGCGACCAGGCTGGTCGGTGTGGCGAGGATGATCTGTTTCGAAAGCGCAAACTCGAGCAGGTCCGGTTTCTCATTGAGCGCGGCGCTCAGGAACTGGTCCCCGGGAATGAACAGGATCACGTAGTCCGGGCTGTCTTCGAACTGCTCCCAGTACGACTTCGAGGCGAGCATCCGGATATGCGCATGCACGTTGCGCGCGTGCCGGGCGAGCGCGGCATCGCGTTGCTCGTCACTGGTGGCTTCGGCGGCCTCGAGATAGGCGTCCAGCGGCGTCTTCACGTCGACGACCAGCTGGCGGTCCTCCGGCAGGTTGATAACCATGTCGGGACGCACGGCCTGGCCCTCACTGGCTGCATGCACCTGCTCCTGGAAATCGCAGTGCTCCACCATGCCGGCAAGTTCGACCAGCCGCCGCAGCGTAATCTCACCCCAGCGACCCCGTACCTCCGGGCGGCGCAGGGCGTTGACCAGGTTGTGCGTCTCCTGCTGCAGGGACTTCTGGCCCGAGCGCATTTCCTCGAGCTGGGCCCTGATGCCGCCATAGGCCTCGCGGCGGGAATTCTCGAGCGCATCGATCTGTTTTTTCGACGCTTCCAGTGCCTCGCGAATCGGTTTGACGAGGGCCTCGACCGCTTGCTCGCGCTCGCTGAGATCGCGCTTGGCCTTTTCCTGCTGCGTGCCGAGGTTTTGTTCGGCGAGCTTGAGAAAGGTCTCGCTGTTGGCCTGCAAAGACTGGTTGGCGAGTTCCGAGAAGGCTCGGGTAATCTGCGTGTTTGCCGCCTCGAAAGCGACATCGCGCTCGCGGGCCAGCTCCTCCTGGCTCTGGATTCGCTCCTCGAGGTCCCGGCGACGTCCGCGGCTGACCAGCCAGGTCACGAGCACGCCCAGGAGCAGGCCGATTCCCAGGGCCGGCAGGCCGTACTGGATCAGCAGGGGGTCGATGGTTATGGAATTCATCAGGATCCCAGATTAACCGCTTTGAGCACCAATTGGGCAAGTTCCTCGGTATCCCGGGCAACCAGGTCGGCGCCCCAGGTCTCGGCATCGTCATCCGGCGTGACGTAGCCATACGCGGCTGCGATCGTGATCATTCCCGCCGCCCGGCCTGCCTGGATGTCCCTCGAGGAGTCGCCGACGTAGATGGCTGTTGCGGCATCGAGGCCGGCAACGGCGCACGCATGGTGCAAAGGTGCGGGGTCCGGTTTGCGCTGTGGCAAGGTGTCGCCGCTCACGCAGCAGGCCGCCCTGTCGAGCAGGTCCAGCGCCAGCATCAGGGGCTCGGTCAGGTGGTGCGGCTTGTTGGTAACCACACCCCAGGGCCGCGCATGCGCATCCAGTGTGTCGACGAGCCGGTCCACGCCCGGGAACAGGGCGGATGCCTGGCTGATCCGGTTCAGGTAGCGTGACAGGAAATCCGGCCGCAGGGTCTCGATCCGGTCTTCGTCCGCCTCGGGGAAGCCCAGCCGCAACAGGCCGACGGCCCCGTTGGAGACGTACGAGCGGCCGAGCTCGTAATCCACCGGTGCCTGGCCATGATCGCTCTGCATCGCTTGCAACACGGCGACCATGTCCGGCGCCGTGTCGATGAGCGTGCCGTCGAGGTCGAAAAGTACGGCCGAACAGCCGCCGACATCCAGTAACTTCAAGGTGCTAGCCAGCCTCCGGGCGCTGGAAATACATCAGGTAATTGACGTCGACATTCGGGCCCAGCGAATACTCTCGCGTGAACGGGTTGTAGTGCAGGCCCATGCTCGCCTGGTGCTTGAGGCCCGCTGCCCGTGCCCATTCCTCGAGTTCCGAGGGCCGAATGAAGTTCTGGTATTCGTGCGTGCCGGCCGGCAGCAGTTTGAGCACGTACTCGGCGCCGACAATGGCGAACAGGAACGACTTGGGATTGCGATTGATGGTCGAGAAGAAGACATGGCCGCCCGGGCGCACCAGCTCGGCCGTAGCGGCAATGACCTGCGATGGCGACGGCACGTGCTCCAGCATTTCCAGGCAGGTGACGACGTCGAACCGGCCGGCATGCTGCGCGGCCATGTGCTCGGCCGTGGTCTGCAGGTACTCCACCTTCGCGCCGGACTCGACCTGGTGCAGCCGGGCGACGCCAAGCGGCTTTTCCGCCATGTCGATGCCGGTAACGGCGGCGCCTGCCGCGGCCATCGCTTCGGTCAGGATGCCGCCACCACAGCCGATGTCGAGAGCCCGCACACCATCGAGTTCGACGAATTGCCGGATCCAGTCCAGGCGTAACGGGTTGATCTCGTGCAACGGGCGGAATTCGCCGTCCGGGTCCCACCAGCGAGCCGCGAGTGCATCGAATTTCGCGACCTCGGTCGCGTCGACATTGTGAGGCGTTTCAGTCATCGGGAGCCGCTCCGGGAAGAAGCGCAGTATACCGCCAGAAAGGCCCGAAATCAGTGCTGTTGAGGGGGGCGGCTGTGGTACAATTTCGGTCTTGTTTCGCGCCGAAAATTCGCCCGAACCAAGCCAGGAAAAACCGACGAATTATTCCACTCGATAACCAGAAATATTGCCCGCGAGGATTCCGCATTTTGGCCGGAATCGCGCTCGACTTGTGAATTTTTATGGCTGAAGTTGCCCAGGAACTGTTGTCAGTAAGCCTCGAAGAGGAGATGCAGCAGTCCTACCTCGACTATGCGATGAGCGTCATCGTCGGACGCGCGTTGCCCGATGTCCGTGACGGCCTCAAGCCGGTGCACCGGCGTGTCCTCTACGCCATGCGAGAGCTGGGCAACGATTACAACAAACCCTACAAGAAATCGGCGCGCGTCGTCGGTGACGTCATCGGTAAGTACCACCCGCACGGTGATTCGGCGGTTTACGACACCATCGTGCGCATGGCGCAACCGTTTTCGATGCGCGCACTGCTCGTCGACGGGCAGGGTAACTTCGGTTCGGTTGACGGCGATGCGCCGGCGGCCATGCGCTACACCGAAGTGCGCATGTCCCGGATCGCGCACGAACTGCTCGCGGACATCGACAAGGAAACGGTCGATTTCGTCGAGAACTACGACGGTTCGGAGTCTGAGCCATCGGTCATGCCCACGCGGTTGCCGAACCTGCTGGTCAACGGCTCGTCGGGTATCGCGGTGGGCATGGCGACCAACATTCCGCCGCACAACCTCAATGAAGTCGTCGCGGCTGCCCTGGCGTTGATCGACGACCCCGCCATCGAAATTCCGGCGCTGATGGAGCACCTGCCGGGCCCGGATTTCCCCACGGCAGGCATCATCAACGGCGCGGCCGGCATCTACGCGGCGTACCGCACGGGACGCGGGCGGGTCTACATTCGCGCCCGCACCGAGGTCGAGCCCCTGGGTAAACACGGCCGGGAGGCCATCGTCGTCACGGAGCTGCCGTACCAGGTCAACAAGGCGCGCCTCATCGAGAAGATCGCGGAGCTGGTGCGCGACAAGCGGATCGAGGGCATCAGCGAGCTGCGTGACGAGTCCGACAAGGACGGCATGCGTATCGTCATCGAACTGCGCAAGGGCGAAGTGGCGGACGTCGTGCTGAACAACCTCTACAAGCAGACTCCGATGCAGAGCGTGTTCGGCATCAACATGGTGGCGCTGCACGAAGGCCAGCCCAAGCTCATGAACCTCAAGCAGGTGCTCGAGGCGTTCCTGGCACATCGGCGCGAGGTCGTTACCCGGCGCACCATATTCGATCTGCGCAAGGCGCGGGACCGGGCTCATGTTCTCGAAGGGCAGGCCGTTGCCCTTGCGAACATCGACGAGGTGATCGAGCTCATCAAGGCCTCGCCGACACCGGCGGAGGCCAAGGCAGGGCTCATGGCGCGGGGCTGGGAGCCAGGCGCTGTCACCGGCATGCTGGAGCGGGCCGGGGATACCGACACGCGCCCGGACGAACTCGAACAGGGCTGCGGCCTCGTCGATGGCCAGTACCGGCTGTCTGCGGTCCAGGCACAGGCCATTCTGGATCTCCGCCTGCACCGGCTGACCGGACTTGAGCAGGAGAAAATTCTTAAAGAATACAAAGAGATATTAGATAAAATTAAAGAACTTTCTGATATCTTGGCGGACCCCGACAAACTCCTGCAGGTGATTCGCGACGAACTGGCCGAGGTGCGCGACGCATTTGGCGACGAGCGCCGCACCGAAATCGTCCAGGACCACAGCGACCTGAGCGTTGAAGACCTGATTCCCAGCGAAGATGTCGTGGTCACCCTGTCGCACGGTGGATACGCCAAGGCTCAGCCTATCGAGGCCTACCAGGCGCAGAAACGGGGCGGCCGCGGTCGCTCGGCGGCCAAGGTCAAGGACGAAGACTTCATTGACAAGTTGTTCGTGGCCAATACCCACGACACCATTCTGTGCTTCTCGAGCCGCGGCAAGGTGTATTGGCTCAAGGTCTACCAAGTCCCGCAGGCAAGTCGCGGTTCCCGGGGCAAGCCCATCGTCAACCTGCTGCCGCTCGAGCACGGCGAGCGCATCAACGCGGTGCTGCCGGTAGAGGACTACACCGAAGACAGTTTTGTGTTCATGGCCACATCGGGCGGTACCGTCAAGAAGACGCCGCTCAGCCAGTTTTCAAGGCCGCGGTCCAACGGCATTATCGCAGTCGACCTGCGTGACGATCAGCTGGTCGGTGTGGCCATCACGGATGGCAGCGCTGAAATCCTGCTGTTTGCCAGTTCGGGCAAAGCGATTCGGTTCAATGAATCTGACGTCCGCCCGATGGGGCGTACAGCAGCGGGTGTCCGTGGCATCAAGCTGCCCGATGATCATGAGGTTATCGGGCTCTCGATCATTCACGAGGGCCTTATTCTGACGGCGACAGAGAACGGCTACGGCAAACGTACTGCGGTCGAGGACTTCCCGGTGCAGGGGCGCGGCGGCCAGGGAGTCATCGCGATTCAGACGAGCGAGCGCAACGGCCGCACGGTCGGTGCGGTGCAGGTCTCCGATGACGACGAAATCATGCTGATCAGCTCGAGCGGCACGCTGGTTCGCACCGCGGTTGACGATATCTCCATCCAGGGCCGGAATACCCAGGGGGTGCGCCTGATCCGCGTCGAACAGGGCCAACGGCTGGTCGGTCTCGCCCGGATCGAGGCAATCGAGGACGACGAAGAGTAGCTTCATAACCAACCGCAAGGACACCAGCGACATGTCGCGCGTTTACAATTTCTCGGCAGGACCCGCCGCCTTACCGCTTGAAGTTCTCGAGACCATCCAAAACGACATCCCGGACTGGAACGGTACCGGCATGTCCGTGATGGAGGTCAGCCACCGTAGCAAGGAGTTTGTCGAACTGGCGGCGCGCTGTGAGACCAATCTGCGCGAGCTGCTGGCCATTCCCGACGACTACAGCGTGTTGTGGACGCAGGGCGGGGCAACGCTGCAGATGGCGATGGTCCCCCTGAACCTGGCGGGCCCGGACGACACGGTCGACTACGTGCAGACGGGAAGCTGGGGCAAGAAGGCCCTCGGGGAGGCGCAGAAGTTCGCCAATGCCAGGCTCATCGCCGACGCGTCAGACCGCAATTTCACCTACATTCCCGACGAATCGACCTGGGATCGCAGTGATGACGCCAGGTACCTGCACATCACCTCCAACGAGACCATTGCCGGCGTTGAATATCACCAGCTGCCTGGCGGCGACGTGCCGATCGTATCGGATATGTCGAGCACGATTCTGTCACGGCCGATCGACGTTAGCGGGTACGGCGCGATCTACGCGGGCGCGCAGAAAAATATTGGCCCCGCGGGCATCACGCTCGCAATCGTGCGCAACGACCTGCTCGAGCCACAGCGCGATAACCTGCCACACCTGATGATGTGGAAGTCGTATGCAGAGTCCGACTCCATGACGAATACACCGCCAACGTTCGCCTGGTATGTCGCGGACCTCGTGTTCCAGTACCTGCAGGACATGGGCGGTCTCGACGCCATGGCAGAGATCAACCAGCGCAAGTCGGAGAAACTCTACGCTGCAATCGACGGGTCGGACTTGTATTCGAACCCCGTGGATAAGCACTGCCGGTCGTGGATGAACGTGCCGTTTATCCTGGCCGATGCGAGCCTCGATGCAGCGTTTCTCGAAGAATCGAAGGCCGCGGGCCTCGCCAACCTGAAGGGACACCGTTCGGTCGGCGGCATGCGGGCATCAATCTACAATGCCGTGCCTGAAGCGGCTGTGGACGCACTGATCGAATTCATGGCGGAGTTTGAACGCAAAAACGGGTAACGAGATGTACAAGATTCTGACGCTCAACAATATTGCCGTGGAAGGCCTGCGGCACTTGCCGCGGGAACGTTACGAGGTGGCCTCGGAGATCGCGCACCCCGATGCGATCCTGCTGCGCTCGTTCAACATGCATAACTGGGAGATACCCGACACGGTGGCCGCGATCGGCCGCGCCGGCGCGGGCGTCAACAACATTCCGATCGACGCAATGAGCGCCAGGGGCGTGCCCGTCTTCAACGCGCCGGGCGCCAATGCCAACGCCGTCAAGGAACTGGTCATTGCCGGCCTCCTGATAGCGGCCCGCAATCTTTGC
The DNA here is from genome assembly GCA_030066735.1 of Woeseiaceae bacterium. Taxonomy (GTDB): domain Bacteria; phylum Pseudomonadota; class Gammaproteobacteria; order Steroidobacterales; family Woeseiaceae; genus UBA1847. The sequence continues at coordinate 13,627 of JASJBB010000017.1, forward strand.
GACGCGCGCGAGCACGTCACGGCGCTCGAGGAAACGGGCGATGCGTTGAACAAGGCCGTCGAGGCCGGCAAGAAACAATTTGTCGGATTCGAATTGCCGGGCAAGACGCTCGGCGTCATCGGTCTCGGCGCTATCGGGGTCGAGGTCGCGAATGTCGCCCTGGCCCTGGGAATGAAGGTGATCGGCTACGACCCCCAGATCACGGTGCGGCGGGCCTGGCAACTCTCGGCCGGCGTGGAACATGCCGAGAACATCGATCAGCTATTCCAGCATGCCGATGCGGTCACTGTTCACGTGCCGCTCGTGGACGGAACCAAGAACCTCATCAATCGGGATCGGCTGGCGTTGATGCCGGATCGCGGTGTCATCATCAACTTTGCCCGTGGCGGAGTAGCGGACGACGAGGCGGTACTGGCCGCACTCGACAGCGGCAAGTTGCACGCTTACGTCACGGACTTTCCCACCGATGAAACCAAGGCCCACCCGAAGGTAGTTGCACTTCCGCATCTCGGGGCATCGACGACGGAGGCCGAGGCAAATTGCGCGATCATGGTGGCGGAAAACGTCAAGGACTACCTCGAGAACGGTAACGTCCGCTATTCGGTCAACTTCCCGGAATCGCGGTTGCCCCGACTCGACGCACACCGCGTCACGATTTCCAACGCGAACGTCCCGAATATGGTCGGCCAGATCTCGACCTGTCTCGCTGATGCGGGTCTCAACATCGAAGACCTGCTCAACAAGTCAGTCGGGGATCTTGCCTATACCATCGTCGATGTGAACGGTCCGGTTACCGACGAAACCATGGCTGAACTGCGCGCCATTGAGGGCGTGCTGACGTTGCGAAATCTGGGCAAGCCTGTAACCTGATTGCCATTATGGCGTCTGGCAAGGACAAGCAGGCCGACCCGTTGGATCTCGGCGCGATACGCGAGCGCATCAACCAGGTCGACACAGAGATCCAGTCTCTGATCAACGAGCGTGCCCGCTACGCGCAGAAAGTCGGCGTCGCCAAGGGCGAGCTGGGATCAGCCGTCGACTATTACCGCCCAGAACGTGAAGCCGAGGTGTTGCGCGCGGTACTCGAACGCAACGAGGGCCCGCTGCGCGACGAAGAGATGCTACGGCTTTTTCGCGAGATCATGTCGGCATGCCTCGCGCAACAGGAGCCGCTGAAGATCGGCTTCCTGGGTCCGGAAGGAACGTTTACGCAAACCGCTGTCTTCAAGCACTTCGGCCATTCGGTTCGTGCATTGCCGTACCACACGATCGACGAGATCTTCCAGGAGGTCGAGAGCGGCGCCGCCGATTTCGGGGTAGTGCCGATCGAGAACTCGACCGAGGGATCCGTCAACAACACCCTGGACATGTTCCTGACGTCGCCGCTCAAGATCGCCGGCGAGATCGAACTGCGCATCGAACAACACCTGCTCGGCGCGATGCAGGGCCTCGAGAACATCGAACGTATCTGTGCCCACGAACAGTCCCTCGCGCAGTGCCGTGGGTGGTTGCGGGAATACCTGCCTCATGTCGAGTTGATCGGCATGTCGAGTAACGCTGCGGGCGCACGCAGGGCGCGCGACGAAGCCGGGACGGCGGCCATCGGACCCGAAGTTGCCGCTGACGTCTATGATCTCGAAATCCTGGTCAGTGGCATTGAAGACCGGTCCGACAACTCAACGCGATTCCTGGTCGTAGGACGGGAGTTGCTGACGCCGAGCGGTAACGACAAGACGACGCTGCTGGTATCGACCGGCGACACGGCCGAAGGCGCGGGTGTCCTGCACAGCCTGTTGCAGCCGCTGGCGACACACAATGTCGTGATGACGTTCATCGAGTCACGACCATCGCGGCGCAAGAACTGGGACTACGTGTTCTTTATTGACATCGACGGCCACGCGGAGGAAGCCCCGGTAGTCGATGCGCTGGCTGAGCTGGAAAAGGAAAGCTCCCTGTTTCGCGTGCTCGGCGCGTATCCCAAAGCGATCGGCTGATGCAGTTTCTCGTGCAACCCGGCAGCGTTCAGGACGCCGCCGTCGCGGTGCCCGGCGACAAGTCGATTTCGCATCGCGCCGTGATGCTCGGGAGCATCGCCACCGGCACGACTCACATCAGCGGTTTCCTGAATGGCGAGGACTGCCTCGCAACGCTTGCGGCGATGTCCGCAATGGGCGTGGACACCGAGCAATCGGACGCGACCACGGTGACCGTCCACGGCGTCGGGCTGCACGGCCTGAAGCCGCCGTCTTCCGCGCTCGACATGGGCAATTCGGGTACGGCCATGCGACTCATGGCCGGCCTGCTCTCAGGGCAGGCGTTCGACAGCACGCTGGTCGGCGATGAATCGCTCACGGGCCGCCCGATGCAACGCATCATTACGCCGCTGGAGGCGATGGGGGCGTCCATTGGCAGCCGCGGCGGGCGCCCGCCGCTCGAGGTAAAAGGCGGCCTGTCTTTGCGCGCCATCCATTACGACCTGCCCGTAGCCAGCGCCCAGGTCAAATCGGCTGTCCTGCTGGCCGGGCTGTATGCCGGCGGCATTACCAGTGTGAGTGAGCCCGCAGTGACCCGCGACCATACGGAACGCATGCTCGCGGCAATGGGAGTGGATGTCAGCACCGGCAATGGCCGCATCGCCGTCCCGGGCGGCCAGGAGCTGCAGGGCGGGACGGTGGAGGTTCCGGGCGACCTGTCATCGGCGGCTTTTGTGTTGCTGGCTGCTTGCATCAGCGACTCGGCGGACGTCGTGATCAATAAGGTCGGGGTCAATCCCACCCGCACCGGCGTCATCGATATCCTGCGGTCCATGGGCGCCCGCATCGAACTGGATAATGCCGGCATGCGTTCGGGCGAACCCGTGGCGGATATCCGGGTTCGCGCGTCGCAGCTTCGGGGAATCGACGTGGACCCGTCGCTGGTATCGCTGGCCATCGACGAGTTTCCGGTGCTCTTCGTGGCAGCGGCCTGTGCCGATGGCGTCACCCGTTTTAGCGGTATTGGGGAACTCAGGGTCAAGGAGAGCGACCGCATCGGCGCGATGGCCGCGGGCCTGCGCGAGCTCGGCATCCATGTCGAGGAGACGCAGGATGGCGCGGTGGTGCATGGCGGGCGTTTCGGCGGCGGAACCGTCCGCAGCTTCGGCGACCACCGAATTGCGATGTCGCTGGCAATCGCGGGCACGGTTGCCGAATCGGCCGTGACGGTCCTCGACACCGACGCGGTCGCAACCTCGTTCCCGGGGTTCACGGCCCTGTTCCGATCCCTCGGGGCAACTATCGAGGAGGCCGGCTCATGAGCAGGGCTGCCGAAGTACCCGTGATCGCGATCGACGGGCCGGTCGGGTCGGGCAAGGGCACCATTGCGAGGCGGGTGGCAACCGAGCTCGGCTGGCACCTGCTGGACAGCGGTGCGCTCTACCGGCTGGTGGCCCTTGCGGCGGCAAAGAGGGGGGTGGCGCTGGACGACGTGGCGCAGGTCACGGAATTGGCGGCCAACCTGGATGCGCGATTCGGCAGCGACGCCGACGGCAACGAACAGATCTGGCTGGAGGGCGCAGACGCCACCGCCGCGATACGCACCGAGGAATGCGGCGCCGGCGCCTCAACGGTTGCGGTAATGCAGCCGGTCCGGGATGCCTTGTTCCAGCGGCAACGGGACTTCCGGCGGCCGCCCGGGCTGGTCGCGGACGGCCGCGACATGGGGACCCACGTATTCACGGACGCATCCCTCAAAATCTTCCTGACGGCGAGTGCGGAAGAGAGGGCGAAAAGGCGCCATAAGCAGTTGAAGGGCAAGGGTATTGATGTTAGTCTCGCGGCCCTTTCGAGGGACATCGAAGCGCGTGACAGGCGGGATTCCGAGCGATCGGTAGCGCCGCTGAGGCCTGCAGAGGACGCCAGGGTACTGGATTCCTCGGGCATCTCGATCGAGTCGGTCGTAGCGACCGTTCTCGATTGGGCCAAACAGCCCTGAGACTTTCCACGAAAAGGACAACCCACGGATCGGACATGGAGTCCGATTCTTTTTTTTAACAGCCGTCGGTTCCAGGAAGGAACAGGACGAATTGGGCGAGGGCCACAGTGCTCTCTTGGTTTAACACAATGTCTGAAAGTTTTGCTGAATTATTTGAACAGAGTTTTGCCAGTCAACAAATAAAGCCGGGATCCATCATCACCGGAACCGTTGTCGCGGTAAACGACGATGTCGTCATCGTCAGTGCCGGTCTCAAGTCAGAGGCCGTTATTCCCATCGAACAGTTTAAAAACGACAAGTCCGAAGCCGGCGTAGCCGTCGGGGACGAGGTCGAGGTAGCGCTGGATGCCGTCGAAGACGGTTTTGGCGAGACCAAGCTGTCGCGTGAAAAAGCGATTCGCGCGCGTACCTGGATTGAGCTCGAGAAAGCCTTCGAAGAATCGAAAGTCGTCGAAGGCGTCATCAATGGCCGCGTCAAGGGTGGCTTCACGGTCGAGATCGACAACGTCAGGGCCTTCCTGCCCGGTTCGCTCGTCGACGTTCGCCCGGTTCGCGATCCGGCCTACCTCGAAGGCAAGAGCCTCGAGTTCAAGGTCATCAAGCTCGACAAGCGCCGCAACAACGTCGTTGTCTCGCGCCGCGCTGTCGTGGAACAGGAATACTCGGCCGAGCGCGAGGCGCTGCTGGCCGATCTGCAGGAAGGCAACACGGTCAAAGGTATCGTCAAGAACCTTACCGACTATGGCGCCTTCGTGGACCTGGGCGGCATCGATGGACTGCTGCACATCACCGACATGGCCTGGAAGCGCGTCAAGCATCCTTCCGAGGTCGTCGATGTTGGCCAGGAGATCGACGTCAAGATTCTCAAGTTCGACCGGGAACGGCAGCGCGTGTCGCTGGGCATGAAGCAGCTCGGCGACGATCCGTGGAAGGATCTCGCACGCCGTTATCCGCCGCAGACGCGGCTGTTCGGCAAGGTCACCAACATTGCCGACTACGGTTGCTTCGTCGAGATCGAAGATGGCGTCGAAGGTCTCGTGCACGTTTCCGAGATGGACTGGACCAACAAGAACGTCAACCCGTCGCGGGTCGTGTCGGTCGGCGAGGAAGTCGAGGTCATGGTCATCGAGATCGACGAGGAGCGCCGCCGCATCTCGCTCGGCATCAAGCAGTGCAAGTCCAACCCGTGGGCCGAGTTCGCCGCAACCTTCAACCGCAATGACAAGGTATCGGGACAGATCAAGTCGATCACGGACTTCGGTATCTTCATTGGACTGGACGGTGGTATCGACGGCCTCGTGCATCTCTCGGACATCTCCTGGGAGGTGCCGGGTGAAGAAGCCGTGCGCAACTACAAGAAGGGCCAGGAAATCGAGGCCGCCGTGCTGGCTATCGACGCCGAGCGCGAGCGGATCTCCCTGGGCATCAAGCAGCTCGAGAAGGATCCGTTCTCGGCCTGGCTCGCGGAGCACCCGAAGAACTCGATTGTCAAAGGCACGGTCACCGAGGTGGACGCTCGTGGCGCCACGATCGACCTGGGCGAGGGCGTGCTGGGCTCGCTGCGGGCCTCGGAAATGGCGCGTGGCCGGGTAGAGGATGCCCGGACGATGATCAAGGTGGGCGAGGAGATCGAAGCCAAGTTCACCAACGTAGATCGCAAGAATCGTTCCGTTGCGCTATCGATCAAGGCCAAAGAGATGCACGACGAGCAGGAAGCCATCAGCAGCTACAAGTCCGATCAGGGCGCAGCGCCGGTGGGAACCACGCTCGGCGAGCTTCTCAAGGAAAAAATGTCCGGCGGCGGCAAATAATACGTAAAAACAGTAGCCCAGACCGTATGGTCTGGGCTATATTGTTAGTATTATCCGTGGGTTACGGGCAACATAAGAAGAAGCGAAGCGCAAGATGACCAAATCAGAACTCATAGAAGTTATCGCCCGCAAGCAGAAACACCTGCCGGCCAAGGACGTCGAACTGGCCGTCAAGCACCTTCTGGATCTGATGAGTGATTCGCTGGCCAAGGGGCAGCGAATCGAGATTCGCGGCTTTGGCAGCTTCTCGCTGCACTTTCGGCCGCCCCGCATTGGCCGCAATCCCAAGACCGGGGAGGCCGTCGCCCTGTCTGGCAAGTACGTGCCGCATTTCAAGCCTGGCAAGGACCTGCGCGAACGCGTCAACGCGAGTCGCCATTTCCCGATTAAGAGTTAAAATCAGGCCTGTCGCGGCTGAAGCCGCTCCTACCGTTGCTCGTGAGGGAGTGAGCCATTGTTGAAACGTGCCGGTCTGATCCTGCTGATCATCGTCCTGTTCGTGCTGATGTTCACGTTCACCGCGCTGAACACCGGGCAAGTCGAACTGGATCTCGGATTTTTCAAACGAAGCTACCCGATCTCGATGGCGCTGGCGGGCACGTTTGTGCTCGGCATGATATTCGGCATGCTGTGCATGACCGCATTTGTGTTTCGCCTGATCAACGAGCGCCGCAACCTGAGACGGTCGCTGCGCATCTCGGAATCCGAAGTCAGCAGTCTGCGTAACCTGCCTCTGTCAGATGCCGACTGAGTCGACATTCCTGCTGGCCGGACTGTTCCTGCTGCTCGCGGCAGCGGGATGGGCGCTCGGCCGTTTCGGTGAGCGCGACGAAGAGGAGGCGGCGCCGCCGCTGAATATCGACTATCTGAAGGGTCTCAATTTCCTGCTCAACGAACAAACGGACCAGGCGCTGGAACATTTCCTGGCGATGGTTCGGGTCGACGACAAGACGATCGAAACTCACTTCGCGCTCGGCAGCCTGTTCCGGCGCCGCGGCGAGGTCGATCGCGCGATACGTATTCACCAGAACATCATTGCGCGCCCGGATCTCGCGTCCGAGCAGCGCGACCAGGCGCTGTATTCCCTGGCCAAGGATTACCTGCACGCAGGACTGCTGGATCGCGCCGAGAAATTATTCTCCCGCCTCGGCCAGGGGTCCCGTTACCAGGTACAGGCCCTTGAAGCCCTCTGTGGCATCTATGAGCAGGAAAAAGAGTGGGAAAAGGCCATCGATGCCGGGCAGCGCCTCGAGGCCCTGGGCGGCCGCTCATTGGCGCTGCAGATTGCCCACTATTACTGCGAACTTGCCGAAGCGGCTGCCGCCCAGAATGACTACGCATCGGCGCGCCAGTACGTCAAGAAGGCGCAGGCAGGCAGGCCGCGGACCATGCGTGGCGCGCTCGTGCGCGCACACATTGCGCGTGAAACCGACGACACCAAGACGGCGCTGCGGCTGTATCACCGCATCATCGATGAGCACACCTACCTGATCGCGGAAGCATTACCCGAGATCGTCGCCACTCACGAGCAGGCCGGCTCGCTGGAGGGTCTCGACAAGGCCCTGCAGGTGATGTTGAAAGACGACCCCGGGATGAGCGCGCTGGTAGCTTATACGGCAATCGTCAACGACATCGGCGGAATTCCGATCATCGACCAGTGCGTTGAGCAGTACATCCTTGAAGAGCCGACGCTGGCAGAGTTTGTCGACGTGCACCAGCTTGCCGACTCCAGTGGCGAGGCGCACGACGAGGCGCTGGCCAAGGTTCGCAGTGCGCTGTCCAGGCTGGCCGGAGCAACTCCCCGTTACCAGTGCCAGGAGTGCGGATTCTCGAGCCAGCGATTGCTCTGGCAATGCCCGAGCTGCCGCAACTGGGAGACGCAGCGGCCTGCCTCGCGCGTGCAGTTCGACACCGTCCTGCAGCACTCGATTACCGGTCGCTGACCCCGCAACATCCGGCTGCCGCAAAAACCGGTCGCATTGGCCAGATTCGCGCGGCCCGCGCAGGAACGCATGCCTTTATGCTCCTTGATCGTTTTCACGACAGATGGAGCTTGCAATGAAGACACCAAGGAAACTGTTGCTTACTATCCTGGCCTGCCTGCCTCTCGGCGCCCTGGCGGGACCCGTCGACATCAATTCGGCGGATGCTGAAACGCTGTCCGCGGAACTCGACGGCGTCGGGCTTGCCAAGGCCAAAGCGATCGTCGAGTACCGCAACAAGTACGGCCCGTTCAAGAACGCCGAGGACCTCTCGCTCGTCAAGGGGATCGGCGAGCGAACGGTGGAGATCAACCGCGACAACATCCGCCTTGGGGCCCCGAAAAAGAAATAGTGCGCCAGCGTGATGGGAGTATCGCCGGCGTTCGTGACCTTGATCATGACGCCGGCGTTTCTTATTGGCTATGATGCGCCCTCCAGGCAGCTTGCAGGAGCACGACAGTGGTGAGAGCGGTCAAAGCAGCGGTATTCCCGGTCGCGGGCCGAGGCACGCGATTCTTGCCGGCAACCAAGGCGAGCCCCAAGGAAATGCTGCCGATCGTCGACAAACCGCTCATTCAGTACGCGGTCGAGGAGGCCATCGACGCCGGTGCCACCAAGCTCATCTTCATCACGGGCAGCTCCAAGCGGGCCATCGAAGATCACTTCGACAGCGACCCGGAGCTCGAATCGGCGCTCGAGGCGGATGGCAAGACCGAACTCCTGGAATCGATTCGCGGCATCGTGCCGAAAGGCGTGTCCTGCATCTACATTCGGCAGGGCGAGCCGCTTGGCCTCGGACACGCCGTGCTTTGCGCTCGCGCCGCCGTGGGCGACGAGCCGTTCTTCGTGCACCTCGCTGATGACCTCATAGCAGGCGATCCGCCTTGCCTGACCCAAATGGCGACAGAATATGCGCGCCACGGCGGCAGCGTCATTGCGGTGGAGACCGTGCCTCAAGAAGACACGTCGAGCTACGGCATCGTCGCGGTTGACGGATCCGACAGGATCACGCAGATCGTGGAGAAACCCGCCCCTCAGGAAGCGCCGTCAAACTCGGCCGTCGTCGGCCGTTACCTGCTGGCGCCCGCAATTTTCGACAAGCTCGAAACGACCGGCCGAGGCGCCGGTGGCGAGATCCAGCTCACCGACGCCATCGCCGACCTGCTGGCGGACGCCCCCGTTTATGCCTACTCGTTTGACGGGCGGCGTTACGACTGCGGCAGCAAGCTGGGCTACCTGAAAGCAACCGTCGCCTACGGACTGGCACACGCCGGCACCGGCGAAGCATTTCGCGACCACCTGCGGCAAGTGCTCGACGACCGGGAAGACTAGAAACTTCTTGTTCATTTTTACCGCCTCCGAGTAAGCTCCCGGGTGTTCTGCCACAGGAGTTTCCGATGAGATATCTCGGCGCGCTATTGCTGCTGCTCTTCACCGCTTCGGTCCAAGCCCAGGACCGGTACCTGGTCGATTGGGATGTGGTTGGGGAGGAAACGCTGACGCATCTGTCCGACCTGGTGCGCATCAACACGACGAATCCGCCGGGGCGGGAGACCCTCGTCGCCAACTATTTACGGGACATTCTCGAGGCCGAGGGCATACCCACCGAGCTCTACGCATTGGACCCGGACCGGGCCAACCTGGTCGCGAGGATCAAGGGCAACGGCTCGAAAGACCCCATCCTGATCATGGGACATACCGACGTCGTCGGTGTCCAGGCTGAGAAGTGGACCGAGGAGCCGTTCAGCGGCCTGCGCAAGGACGGCTGGGTGTACGGGCGCGGGACGCTCGACGACAAGGACACCGTCGCGGCCGGGATGATGGTGATGATCATGCTCAAGCGCTATGGCGTGCCGCTCGATCGTGATGTCATTTTCCTCGCCGAGGCCGGCGAAGAGGGTACGCCTGACGTCGGCATCAACTTCATGGTCGAGAAACACTGGGATGCGATCGCGGCCGAGTATTGCCTGGCCGAAGGGGGCGGTGGCATCCTCGAGAACCGGGGCGTCAAAGTGGTCGAGGTGCAAACGACCGAAAAAATGCCGCGCCGCGCGACACTCGTTGCCCGCGGAACGGCCGGCCACGGCTCCAGGCCCAGTATCGATAACGCTGTAGCGGCGATCGCACGCGCCGTGGCCAGGGCCGACGCGTGGCAGACCGAGATGCGCCTGAACGAAACGACCCGCACGTATTTCGAGCGGCTGGCGACGATCTCGGAGCCTGAGAGTGCTTTCCGCTACCGGAATATCGAGAATCCGGAAGAGACCGAGGCGATCCAGCAGTACTTCCTCGAGAACCTGCCCAACTACTACTCCGCGATAAGAACGTCAGTCGTACCGACGATTATCAACGGCGGTTTTCGCAGGAACGTCATTCCTTCGGAGGCGACCGCGATGCTGGACATCCGGATGTTGCCCGACGAGGATGTCGACGGCTTCTACCGCCAGTTGGCCGAAGTGATCGACGATCCGAACGTGGAGATTGTCCCCGAGGCTATCTATCGGCCGGCGGCGCCGCCTTCCGGACTGGACAACGAGATGTTCGAGACGCTCGAGCGGGTAGCCGGTGAGATGTATCCCAACGCAACTGTGTTGCCCACGATGTCGAACGGCGCGACGGACATGGCGCAGGTCCGCGCGATGGGGGTGCCAGCGTATGGAATCGGACCAATGCGCAGCCTGTCGGAACTGAACAGCGGCAATGGTGCACACAGTGACAACGAACGAGTCTCCGAGGAGGCCATGATCGACTTCCTGCGCTTCATGTGGGCCGTCGTTATCGACGTTGCCGCCAGCGATTGATGCGTCCGATCGACCTGGTCGTGTTCGACATGGTCGGTACAACGGTTGCGGCCAGCGACAGGATCCCGGAAGCCTTCACGAAGGCATTTGAAAACCAGGGCATTCGCCTTTCACAGAACGACATTCGATCAGTCCGAGGCCGATCCAAGACCGACGCCATTCGCGAGCTGCTCACGACACATCGCGACGAATTCTTCGCAGATGCGACTACCGACAACGTCTACGAGTCGTTCAAGCGTTTCCTGCTGGACGGCTATCGAGCAGGCCGGGTGGAGCCGATCGACGGGGCCGCGGCGACCTTTGACTGGTGTAGGGCCAACGGGATTGGCGTTGCGCTGACCACGGGTTTCGACCGGGAACTCGCCACGCGCCTGGTCGAAAGACTGGGCTGGCGCAATCGCATTGAGACGCTGGTCTGCAATGACGATGTCGCCAGGGGCCGCCCGGCGCCGGATCTCATTCTCAAAGCCATGCAACGTCTGAACCTCGTCGACGTTGCGCGCGTCGCGAGCGTTGGCGATACGGTGTCGGACCTGCAGGCCGGGGCCAATGCCGGAACAGGGTTCAATATCGGCGTGCTATCCGGCGCGCACTCGCGGGAGCAACTGCGGCAGGCACCGCATACCGCGCTGATCGCGAGCGTCGCCGAACTGCCGGAGTTCCTGCAGAACTCTTAGATGCCACGGCTTATGACATCACGGTGAAATACCAGGCGTAGAACGCGGTCCACGCAGTGAGGTGCAGCACCTGCAATGTCCGCATCGACGCGCGGCCACGCAAAGCCCTGGCGATTGCGCTGGTTAGCAAGACGACGAGGACGAATCGCAACAGGCGGGCCGGGACGCTGATCAGGAGGAACGGCAGCAGGCCGAATCCGGCACCCGCGGCTTCGAGCGCATAGACCTTGTAGGGCGTGCCGGTAAGCGGCCCAACGAACACCGCCCAGGGGCCGAGGTCGAGGATTTGCTCATGAACGCGGTCGATCATCGCCGGGCTGATTGCCGGAATTTTCGCAAACACGGCGCGGGTTGGCTCAGGATCGATTGAACCCATCACCCAGATCAACGACCCGCCCAGTAGCGCGCCAAGAAGTGCCCAGAGACAAGCCAGCAAGGCTCGGCGCAGATCGCACAAGGCGATCCGGCTGAGCAGGACATCGGGCACGATAAAAAACAGCGTCGCTTCGGCGGCGCCCCAGAGACCGGCTATTACATTAAGCCGTCTGGCCGTGACGGTGTCAGGAGAGTTCCCTGAGCGCACTGCGAATCCGGTTGACGATCGTCCATACGGCGAGGGCGCCCACAGCTCCCAGCACCGGATTGACCCACGGCGCGAGAGGTACGCCCAGCCCGACCAGGAGGCCGAGTAGCCCGAATACGAATGCCCGGTCGCTCTTGCCCAAAGGACCGTCGTAGCGCCGGCTCGCGCCCACCTGGACCGCGACGACGCCGGTCATCTCGACCAGCAGGGAAGCGAATACGACGAAGACGATGAGTTCGGCCGAAATCGCAGTCACCAGCGCGAACGGCAGGTACAGCGCCGCGTCCGAGATGACATCGGTTAGTTCGTTGAGGAAGCCGCCCAACGGACTCTGCATGCCGTGCTCGCGCGCCATCATCCCGTCAATGGCGTTGAGCGCCATCCGCAGGAACAGCCATACGGGTATCAGCAGGCCGGCCCACCCCTGCGTCGTATTCAGAGCGAATATGACGCCGATGACGATGGACATCAGCATCGCCGCAATCGTGACCTGGTTCGCCGTTATGCCGGCCCGGACCAGCATCCGGCAACTGGGTCGCAGCAGTGCCTGGAAGGCAGGCTTGAGGTCGTAAATGGTCATTTCGTTGGGCCTCCGAGTTCGGCTACCGCCTCGTGCAGGTCCTCGCAGATTTTCCTGACCGACTCTGAATTCTTTTCGAGATCGCCATAGCGGCGCGTCTCGCCGACGCGCAGGTGCAACCTGAAGGGTCGCGGCAGCAGCTTGCCCTTGGGCCACGCACGCAGGCCACCCTCGAGGTGGCAGGGAATGACGGGCAGGTCGGTCCCGACGACGAGGCGGCCGATGCCGGAGCGGAAACGGCCCATTTCGCCCGTCGTCGTGCGGGTGCCCTCCGGAAAGATGATGAGTACGTTGCCATCATTACTGAGGAGCTCCGCGCAGGCCGAGAGGCTTTCCGCGCCTTTCACCTTGCGGTCGAATGGCAGTGCGTTAATCAGGATCGCGGACACCGCGCTGCGCGGCAGGCTCGAGAAAAAGTAGTCCGCAGCCGCAGCCGGAAATACCCGGTGAATCTGCTTCAGCGGCACCGAGCACAGCATGCACAGCGTGTCGAGATGGCTGGTGTGATTGCAGACCAGGATAAACGAGCCGTCGGTCGGCAGGTGCTCGCGCCCGTCGATACTCAACCGGTGATAGACCCGCATCCATGCCCGAAGCAACAGCGCCGCCATCGAACGGATAGCGTAGAGCAGCATGAAGGGCTGCCGCGGAAAATTCCGCAGGTGGTCGGCGAGCGTCTCGTCGAGGTCCGGCGCCGGATGGTATTCCCACTTGGTCATGACACGGGCACCTCACGCAGGCCGTGCAGCCAGCGCACGACATGGAAGAAAATCGGGGCCACGAAAATCATGCTGTCGACGCGGTCGAGGATGCCACCATGGCCCTTGATGACCGCGCCCATGTCCTTGATCCCGATGTCGCGCTTTATGTAGCTGATCACGAGGTCGCCCAGCTGGCCGCCCACGCCGACGATGAAACCGGCCAGCAGAATTTCCCAGGGCGCAAAGTGGGGAAACGAGAAAGACAGCGCCCAGGCGAGGCCTACGGATATGACCAGAGCGCCAATGGCTCCCTCGAGGGTCTTCTTGGGGCTGATGTTTTCACGCAGCTTGTGCTTGCCGAAGATCTTGCCGCACATAAACGCAGCGACGTCGTTGATCTCCACGGCAAACAGCAGGTAGAGAATATAGCCATAGGCGTAATGGGCGTTGGCCAGGAATCCCAGGTGGCTGAACATCCAGCCGAAATACATGAAGCCGACGATCGCAAGGGCGATGCGCTGCAACTGTCCCTGCGACTGGTTACGAAAAATTGGCACAAGCAGGATCGCACCGATCACGTAGGCGGGCAGCGCCATGAACAGTCCGTACCAGCCGTCATGGCCGAGCCGCGGGTCCTGAACGTGCGACGCGACGGCCAGCAGTACGATGCCGAGGTACACGAGCCCGGTCATCCACCAGTCTTCGTAAAGCCCGGTGGCACGGGCATACTCCTTGAAGCCGAAGATGGCGAGAAGCGCGACCCCGGCGATGAAGGCCGTCCTGCCCAGCAGCACCGCGGCGAGGACGATCGGGACCATTACCAGCCAGCCGCGGTAGGTTCTCCATACCGGGCCGACGTTCTTTCCCAGCGCGGTCAGAACAGCCAGCACCAGGCCGGCAACGCCGAGGGCGGCTGCCGCGATCAGCAGGTAGCGCAGGACTATGTCGTTTTGCAGCGCAGCATCGAGGGTCATGTCTCGGATTCCTTGCTCGCAGGGCTCAGGATATAGCCTGCGGGAACTGCTGGCGAGAGTCCTGACGGAGTCCTGAGGGATTGCTGATGCTACTTTCCACGATAGTAATTTCGTCCTTCGAAGCCTCTAATTGAGCCATCCGTTACGGGACCACATCCCGCCTGAATTGGAGGCACAATCATGTTGGACAAAGTATCGGACCTCGCAGGTCCGGGGATCAGCACCTACGCCGAAGTCGCCAGAATATTGCCCGAAAACTACGACTCTCTGCTCGGGCGTATGGAGACGCAAAAGGCCATCTACGACGTCAAGGAATACATCGAGAAAGGACTCGCCAAGGAACTCAACCTGCAACTGGTGCAGGTGCCGCTGATCGTCGAGGCGGATTCGGGCATGAACGACATGCTGGACCGCGACGGGTCGCGGACGCCGGTCGAGTTCAACTGCGGGCTGGGCCTCGATGAACCCATTCGCGCCTCGATCGTACAGGCGGCAACCAAGTGGAAACGCTGGGCGCTGAAACAGTTCGAATGTGATCTGCATGAAGGCATCAACACCGACATGCGGGCGGTACGTAAGGACTACTTCCTGGACCATGACCATAGCAGTTATGTCGATCAATGGGACTGGGAGCAGGTCATCAACGCGGAAGATCGCAACCTCGAGTACCTGACCGAGGTCGTGAAGAAGATCTGGAAGGTCATCACGGGCGCCGAGAAGATGGTGATGGACAAGTACCCGGCGCTGCAGGATCCGCGCTTCCCGCCGCTGCCCGAGGAACTGCATTTCATCCATGCCGAGGAGATTCTCGCCAGGTATCCGGATTTGCCGCGCAAGGAGCGCGAGACGAAGATCATCGAAGAGTATGGCGCCGTGTTCATCTATGGCATCGGTTGGGTCCTCGAGGACGGCTATCCGCACGAGATGCGTGCGGCCGACTACGACGACTGGGTAACCCCGACGATCGAGAAGGACGGCAAGCTGATGCACGGCCTGAACGGCGACATCCTGGTCTACAACCACGTCACCGGGCGCCGGCATGAACTCACGTCGATGGGTGTTCGGGTTACTCCTGAAACGCTGGTCGAACAGATGCAGCTGGCCGAGCGCGAAGACGAGCTCTCGCAGCCCTATCACCAGATGATTCTCAATAACGAGATTCCGCTGTCCATCGGCGGCGGTATCGGCCAGTCCCGCGTGCAAATGCTGTTACTGCGCAAGGCCCACCTCGGCGAAGTCAGCACAACCGTCTGGCCGCAGCAGCTGCACGAGATATGCGAGAAACGCAACATTCACGTCCTCAAATAGTCCGTTCCGGACCGGAAAGAGCCCTCTCTCGAGGGCTCTTTTTTTGCCAGAATCGGGCCTTTGTTGTGGACCAGGGAACATTCTGTCAAGTGGCGTGGTCAATATGCTCATTGCGACTAACCGCATCAGCGGATGTTCGTGTAACCTAGGGCGCTTTCCGAGGCTCGCTACCACTTGGGGGACAGAATGACTGGACGATTTTTTGTAGCTGCGATTGCAGTATTCATCGGCGCTTGCGCATCTTCAGGCCCGGAGGCGCCGGCGGCAGCTGCAACGCCGCCGCCTGCTGAGGCCGAGGCCGTCGCATCAGACGCAGGGAGTGCTGTGCCTGAGGGTGAGATCTATGACCTGGATGCGCCTAACGTAGCGACGACCGCGAGCGTCGCGCCAGACGACAAGGAGGATGAGATCGTCTGCCGCCGGGAGATCATCACCGGCACTCGCATGTCCGAGAGAGTCTGCCGCAAGCGCTCCGATATCGAGGCAACGGAAGCCAGCAGCCGGGACGCACTGCGCAAGATGCGCCAGAGCGGGTCTCAGATGGAAAAAGGGATTTCGAATTAGCAAGCCTGGAACGGCACCGCCCAAGAGAAAAAGCCCCCTGTTCGGGGGCTTTTTCACAATCCGGCTATTGGGGGTTGTCGCCGTTCGTGTACTCTAACGCCCTATGACATAGATCCTGCCAACCGTGGGGAGCAAGATGATTGGACGAATTCTAGTAGCCGCAATAGCAATTGGCATCGGTGCGTGTGCATCGTCAGGGCCGGAGGCGCCGGCGCACGTTGCAACGGCGGAGCCGGCAACTCCTGACGCTGCTGCAACAGACACGGCGGCGCCCGCCGGTGAAATGCACGATCTGGATGCGCCCGATGTGGAGCAGACTGCGAGCGTAGTGCCCGAGGACCAGGCGAGTGAGATGGTTTGCCGTCGCGAGGTCATCACGGGCACCAAGATGTCCCGGAGAGTCTGTCGCCACCGCGCGGACATCGAAGCGCGGGAAGCGCGTGGGCAGGACGCGTTGCGCGGCATGCGCAAGAGCGGTTCCCAGATGGAGAGAGAGAGAACAGTAATATCGAACTAGCCAGTCGCAGACTGGTTTCTGAAATAAAAAAGCCCCCTAGAAAGGGGGCTTTTTCGTGTCTGGCTCCCCGACCCGGACTCGAACCAGGGACCAATTGATTAACAGTCAACCGCTCTACCAACTGAGCTATCGGGGAATGTTGGTCACCTTCAGGTGCGGCGCGATTTTGGTCCAGCGCCCAGACGAAGTCAAGCGCTTACGGCCCGTTCGATGCGGGCGATGGCGTCCTCGAGCTCACCCATTGAGCAGGCAAAGGACAGCCGGATGTAGCCCGGCGCGCCGAACGCCGTTCCGGGAACCACGGCAACGCCAGCGGCATCGAGCAGGTGCTCGGTCAGGGCCACGTCGTCTGCCAGCCCAAGACTGTCAATAGCCCCGGTCACCCGGGGCAGGGCATAGAAGGTCCCTTCGCCGGGGCGGCATTCGAAACCGGGAATGTCGTTCAGGGCCGCCACGACGTAGTCATGGCGCACCCGGTACTCGCCGACCATGGCCGCAACGACCGACTGGTCGCCGTCGAGGGCCGCGCAGGCCGCCGCCTGGGAGATGCTGCAGGCGTTGGAGGTGCTCTGGCTCTGAACCGTGCCCATGGATTTGATCAGCGCCTCGGGACCGGCCGCATAGCCGATGCGCCAGCCCGTCATGGCATAGGCCTTTGAGACTCCGTTGACCGTTACCGTGCGGTCGTAAAGCTCCGGGCAGGCCTCGGCAAAGCTCGTGAAGGGCTCGTCGGCCCAATGAATGCACTCGTAAATCTCATCGGCCACGACAACCACTTCAGGATGTGCGGCCAGTACCTCCGCGAAGCCGCGCAGTTCCTGCGCCGAGTAGCATGCGCCGGTCGGGTTGCACGGGCTGTTCAGCATCAGCAGCCGGGTCCGGGGGGTTATCGCCTCCGCCAGGCGCTCCGGCGATACCTTGAAATCGTCGTCGATGCTCGAATCGACGACGACCGGGTCGGCATCCGCCAGCTGCACCATATCCGGGTAGGACACCCAGTACGGCGCGGGAATGATGGCCTCGTCGCCGGGTCCAAGCAGAGCGACGCACAGGTCATAGAGCGCCTGTTTGGCGCCGGATGTCACGAGGATCTGCCCGGGGCCGTAGTCGAGGCTGTTGTCGCGCCGGAGCTTGCGCGCGATAGCCGCCTTGAGATCAGCGGTGCCGTCGATCGGCGTGTACTTGGTGGCGCCCGACTCGATGGCGGCGATGCCGGCATCCTTGATGGCCTGTGGCGTGTCGAAGTCCGGCTCGCCGGTGCCAAGGCTGATGATGTCGCGGCCTTCGGCACGCAACCGGGTTGCCAGTGCCAGGACCGCACCGGTCGGCGAGGGCTTCACCCGCGCCATTCGTTTCGAAACTGATAGACTCAACTGTTTGCCTCCGCGCAGCCATGGTACGCGAATCAATGCCCAGCCCAAAGATCATCAGTCGCCAGGACAAGGACCGGCTCGTACTGACCGCCGCGTTCCAGCCGGCCGGTGACCAGGACCAGGCTATTGCGGGCCTCGTCGAGGGGCTGCAGGACGGTCTCGCGCGCCAGATCCTGCTGGGTGTGACGGGGTCGGGCAAGACGTTCACGATGGCCAGCGTCATCGAGCGGGTGCAGCGGCCGACGATAATCCTGGCGCCGAACAAGACCCTTGCCGCGCAGTTGTACGGCGAGATGCGCGAGTTTTTCCCGAAGAACGCGGTCGAGTACTTCGTTTCCTACTACGACTATTACCAGCCGGAGGCGTACGTCCCGAGCTCGGACACCTACATCGAGAAAGACGCCTCGATCAACCAGCACATCGAGCAGATGCGCCTCTCGGCAACGAAGGCGCTTCTGGAACGGCAGGACGCCATCATCGTGGCGACCGTGTCGTCGATTTACGGCCTCGGCGACCCCGAGGCCTATTTCAGCATGGTGCTGCACCTGTTTCGCGGCGACCGGATCGACCAGCGCTCGATCCTGCGCCGCCTCGCCGAACTCCAGTACCAGCGCAATGAACTGGACCTGTCGCAGGGCACCTACCGGGTGCGAGGCGATGTCATCGACGTGTTCCCGGCCGAATCCGAGCGCGATGCGGTCCGGATCGAACTGTTCGACGACGAAATCGAATCACTGTCCTACTTCGACCCCCTGACCGGCGAGGTGTCCGCCCGCGTGCCGCGCCTGACGATCTTTCCCAAGACCCATTACGTGACCCCGCGCGATGTCCTGCTGGCCGCCTGCGATGAGATCAAGGTGGAACTCAAGGACCGGCTGGATTACCTGCGAAAGCACGAGAAACTACTGGAAGCTCAGAGACTTGAGCAACGAACTTTATTTGATTTAGAGATGATCAAGGAGCTCGGGTACTGCGCCGGAATCGAAAACTACTCGCGCTACCTGTCGGGCCGGCAGGAAGGCGAGCCGCCGCCGTGCCTGTTCGACTATGTGCCGCAGGACGCGTTGCTCATTATCGACGAGAGCCATGTCACCGTCCCGCAGCTGGGAGCGATGTACAAAGGCGACCGCTCCCGCAAGGAAACGCTGGTCGAGTTTGGCTTCCGGCTGCCATCCGCACTCGACAACCGGCCTTTGCGTTTCGAGGAATTCGAACGGCTGGCTCCGCAGACGATCTACGTCTCGGCGACGCCCGGTGACTATGAGTTCAAGCACGCCGACAATACCGTCGAACAACTGGTCAGACCGACCGGGCTCATCGACCCGGCCGTCGAAGTGCGCCCGGCCTCGACGCAGGTGGACGACGTGTTGTCGGAGATCAACCGGCGAGTAGCCCGGGACGAACGGGTGCTCATTACGACGCTCACGAAGCGCATGGCCGAGGATCTGACAGATTATCTCGGCGATCACGGCATCCGGGTGCGCTACCTGCACTCGGACATCGGGACCGTCGAGCGAACCGAGATCATCCGCGACCTGCGGCTGGGCGCATTCGATGTGCTGGTCGGCATCAACCTGCTGCGCGAAGGACTCGACATGCCCGAGGTCTCGCTGGTCGCCATACTGGATGCGGACAAGGAGGGCTTCCTGCGCTCCGAGCGTTCGCTGATCCAGACGATTGGCAGGGCGGCCCGCAACGTACACGGGACGGCCATCCTGTATGCGGACCACGTAACCGGGTCCATGCAGCGCGCCATGGACGAGACGGGCCGGCGCCGCGAACGGCAGCTTGCCCACAATGAGAAACACGGCATCGAGCCCGCCACGATCGTCAAGCAGGTGGCCGACATCATGCAGGCCGCATACCCGGCCCCCGGCAAGCGCAAGCGCCGCGTCGCCGAGGACGGCGCCCGGTACGACCGTATGAGCCCGGAGCAGCTGATGCGGCGGGCGGCCAAGCTCGAAAAGCAGATGTTGCGCCACGCAAGAGACCTGGAATTCGAGGAGGCCGCGCGGCTGCGCGACGAGATTCGGCGCATCCGCGAAGAAGGCATGGGCCTGTCGGATCTGAAAGCGGGTTAAGGGTCTTGCGCGGGGTCCGGTGCTTGAGTATCGTATGCCGCCCCGCGAGGGCGGACAGGGCATTAGTAGGGCGATTAGCTCAGGGGTAGAGCGCCACGTTGACATCGTGGAGGTCGGTGGTTCGAAACCACCATCGCCCACCAGCCCTCGAATCCGGCAACATCGTTGCAGATCTGCAACAATAGGCTTGATTTTTTCGGAAAAACAGCTGTTTCCACGGTTGTTTCTTGCTTTTCGGCTCTATAAAATCGCGTTCCCGCTTATGCTGAGGCGTGGGCGGCTACCTGTTTCGGACTGGAGGATTTCAGGATCGCAGTTAACAAGCGCGTACGGCGTAATGAAGAGATCGATGCTCGCGAGGTTCGTGTCATTAATTCTGGCGGCGAGCAGGTTGGAGTGATGCCGCTGAGCGACGCCATCGGGCTGGCAAAGGACGAAAGCCTGGACCTGGTCGAAGTCTCGCCGAACGCCGAGCCTCCGGTCTGCCGGATCATGGACTTCGGCAAGTACCAGTTCGAGCAGAGCAAGAAGGCCCAGCAGTCGAAGCGCAAACAGAAGCAGGTACACGTTAAAGAAATTAAATTCCGCCCGGGAACGGACGAAGGCGACTACCAGGTCAAGCTGCGCAAGCTGGTGCAGTTCCTCGAAAACGGGGACAAGACCAAGGTCACGCTGCGATTCCGGGGCAGGGAAATGGCGCACCAGGAACTGGGCGCCAATCTCCTCAAGAGGGTCAGGGGTGACCTGGAGGAGTACGGCACCGTCGAACAGATGCCGCAGATGGAAGGACGGCAGATGGTCATGGTGATGGCGCCGAAGAAACATTAGTAATCGCTTCCTGCGGGACACGACAACCGCAGGAAGTTAAATCCCGCCTGCAGCGGCCGCTCCTGCGGTACGTAGCACGGCCATAAAGTGGAGAAGACAATGTCGAAGATGAAAACCAACCGGGGCGCGGCCAAGCGCTTCCGGCGCACGGGCAAGGGTGGCTTCAAGCGCGCCTCGTCCCATCTCAATCACATCCTCACCAAGAAGAAGTCGAAGCGGAAGCGTCAGCTGGGTCTGACCAAGCAGATTGCCGATGCCGACCAGAAGGGCGTGCGCCGCATGCTCCCTTACAGCTAGGAGGAGATTGAGACATGGCACGAGTAAAACGCGGCGTTACCGCCAAAGCACGTCACAAGAAGGTCCTCAGCAAGGCCAAGGGTTACTACGGTGCTCGCAGCAAGCTGTACAAGACCGCCAAGCAGGCCGTCATCAAGGCAGGCCAGTACGCCTATCGCGACCGCCGCCAGCGCAAGCGCCAGTTCCGCGCACTGTGGATCACGCGCATCAACGCTGCCGCACGCCTGCACGGGCTGTCCTACAGCCGCCTGATCAACGGTCTGCATAAGGCGAATATCGAGGTCGACCGCAAGGTCCTCGCCGACATCGCCGTCCACGACCCTGAAGGTTTCGGCGCTATCGCCGAGCAGGCAAAGGCCGGTCTGGCGCAAAACGGGTAGCGCATTGCGCCCGCTCAACGAGTTAATCGAGACGGCGGCCGCCGAGATCGGCGCCGCCGCCGACCTTGCGGCGCTCGACGCCGTCAGGGTTACCTACCTCGGCAAGAAAGGCGAGCTGACCGCTCGCCTCAAGTCACTGAGCGAGCTGCCGGCTGACGAACGTCCCAAAGCGGGACAGGAAATCAACAAGGCCAAGCAGGAACTGCAGGCGCGCCTCAATGCACGTAAAGAGGCGCTGGACACGGCCGCGCTCGAAGCGCAACTTGCGGGGGACGCGGTTGACGTGACACTGCCGGGTCGCGGTAAAGGCATCGGTGGGCGCCATCCCGTGGCGCGCGCCATGGCGCGTATCGACCGCATTTTTCGCAATGCCGGTTTCGGTATTCGCTCCGGGCCCGAAATCGAGGACGATTTCCACAACTTCACGGCACTCAACTTCCCGGAAAATCACCCGGCACGGGCGCTGCACGACACGTTCTTTTTCCCAGGCGGCAGCCTGCTGCGCACGCACACTTCCCCGGTCCAGATTCGGTCGATGGTCGAGGAGGGCGTGCCGATCAGGATCATTGCGCCCGGGCGAGTCTATCGGTGTGACTCCGATCAGACTCACACGCCCATGTTTCACCAGGTGGAAGGCCTCGTCATCGATCGCGGTGTCAGCATGGCTAACCTCAAGGCGGTACTGCATCAGTTCGTGGAGAGTTACTTCGAACGGGACGCCAGGCTGCGATTCCGCGCATCCTACTTTCCGTTCACTGAGCCCTCTGCCGAAGTCGACATACTCTGGGGCGAGGACAAGTGGCTGGAGATTCTCGGCTGCGGCATGGTGCATCCCAATGTCCTCGAAGCCGCAGGCGTCGACTCGGAAGAATTTACGGGATACGCGTTTGGCATGGGCGTGGAACGGCTCGCCATGTTGCGTTACGGCGTGACCGACTTGCGTACCTTTTTCGAAAACGACCTCCGCTTCCTGCGGCAATTCCGGTAGCGCCATGAAGATCGCAGAATCATGGTTGCGTGAGTGGGCCGACCCGGACATCGGGACCGAGGCGCTGGCCGAACGGCTGACGATGGCGGGCCACGAGGTGGACGCTATCGAGCGCCAGGGCCAGGGGCTCGACGATGTGCTTATCGGCGAAGTGCTCGAGGTCGGCAAGCACCCGGACGCCGATCGTCTGAGCGTCTGCCAGGTCACCGACGGCAATGGTGCACCGGTGACTGTTGTGTGCGGCGCGCCGAATGTCAGGCCCGGGATGAAGACGCCATTCGCCAGGCCGGGGGTAACGCTGCCCAACGGCATGAAATTGCGCAAGGCGAAAATTCGCGGCGTCGAGTCCAGCGGCATGCTGTGCTCGGCCACGGAACTGGGCCTCGGAGACGAGGCTGACGGCATCATGGACCTGGCGCAGGACGCACCGACAGGTGACCCTCTGCCGGCCTACCTCAACCTGCCTGATGCAATTATCGAACTGGACCTGACGCCGAACCGTGGCGACTGTTTCAGTATCCTCGGCATTGCGCGCGACGTGTCCGCTCTGACCGGCGCCAACCTGGAAGACCCGGACTTCGAGCTGCTGCCCGCGACAATCGACGATACCCACCTGGTGGAGCTGGGCGCTCCGGAAGGGTGCCCCCGGTTCGCAGGACGCGTCATCCGCGGTATCGACCTGAGTGCGAAATCCCCGGTCTGGATGACCGAGAAACTGCGCCGGGCGGGCCTGCGGCCCATTCACCCGGCTGTCGACGTAACCAATTTCGTCATGCTCGAGCTTGGTCAACCGTTACACGCCTACGATCTGACCCTGGTGCAGGGACCGATTCGGCCCCGAATGGGCGAGCAGGGCGAGAAACTCACCTTGCTGGACGGCAAGGAAATCGAGGTCAACAGCGACACGCTGGTGATCAGCGACGATTCGGGCGCCATCGGTATCGGCGGCATCATGGGCGGCCTGGGCACCGCCGTTACCGAGCAGACGACGGATATCTTCCTCGAAGCCGCCTTCTTCACCCAGGACGTCATTGCCGGACGTGCGCGGTCCTATGGAATGCACACGGACGCATCGTTGCGGTTCGAGCGAGGCGTGGACCCGGAAGGGCAGGCACGCGCCATCGAAAGAGCCAGCCAACTCCTCATCGACATCGCCGGTGGCGATGCCGGACCCACAGTCGTCGAATCGTCGGCACAGCACTTGCCGCCGCGCGACACGATTCGGGTGCGCCGTGAGCGCATCACGCGCCTGCTCGGCGTTGAGATTGAAGACGGGCGCATCAGCGACATTTTTGAGCGCCTCGGTCTCGCCGTCACGGCAGTCGCCGATGGTTGGGACGTCGTTGCACCGAGCCACCGTTTCGACATCGAGATCGAGGTCGACCTCATCGAAGAGGTCGCACGCGTGTATGGCTATGACGAGATTCCCGAGGCAACCGCAATCGCGGAAACGCCACTCGAAGTCGTCACGGAATCGAGCGTCGATACCGAATTGGCCTGTGCAACACTGGTCGCTCGCGACTACCAGGAAGTGATCACTTACAGCTTTGTCGAACCGGCGGCTGACGAGCGCATTTCGGGCGTCAGGTCGGAACTCGTTTTGAGTAACCCGATCTCGTCGGAAATGTCGGTGATGCGCACTTCCCTGTGGCCGGGAATGCTGATTGCGGCAGCGACAAATGCGTCACGCCAGCAGGATCGCGTGCGACTTTTCGAACTTGGAAAATCGTTTCACGGCGCGCTCGACAACCATACCGAGGTGGTTCGAATCGCGGGTTTGTGCATGGGATCCGTGCAGCCGGAACAGTGGGGATCCAAGTCTCAATCTGTTGATTTCTTTGACATAAAGTCTGATCTTGTCGGGCTGCTGGAACTGACCGGGGACCTCTCCGCAGTGCGCTTCGAGCCGGCACAGCATCCGGCATTGCAGCCCGGCCAGGCCGCCGTCATCAAGCGTGGTGACGTAGAGCTGGGCGTGATGGGTAAGCTGCATCCCAGGCACTCGAAGGCGTTCGAGCTCAAGCGGGATGTATTCCTGTTTGAACTCGACGCAGCGGCCGCTCTCGCCTCGCAGGCTCCGAAGGCCGAGACGGTCTCCAAGTACCCGTCAATTCGCCGCGACATTGCCGTAGTCGTCGACGACAAGGTGTCGGCCGACGCGCTGACCGAGGCGGTCGCATCGAGCTCCCCCGAACTGATATCGAGCGTCAGGATTTTTGACATTTACAAGGGTCCCGGCATAGAAGCTGGGCTAAAAAGCGTAGCTTTAGGCTTGATTTTGCAGGAAACATCGCGCACCCTTACTGACGAAGATGCGGACCAGGCAATGGCCGCTGCGATCAAAGAATTACAAGACAAATTCGCCGCCGAGTTGAGAGACTAAAAGACATGTCATTGACCAAAGCAGATATGGCGGAATCGCTTTTTAATGAGCTCGGTCTCAACAAGCGAGAAGCTCGCGAACTCGTCGATATGTATTTTGAAGAACTGCGTGCATCGCTCGCAGTTGGGGAGCAGGTCAAACTTTCCGGCTTCGGGAATTTTGATCTTCGGGATAAAAAAGAAAGGCCGGGGCGAAACCCGAAAACGGGTGAAGAGATCCCGATAACGGCACGCCGTGTCGTCACGTTCCGGCCGGGACAAAAACTAAAGGCCCGAGTAGAAGCATATGCTGGAACCGGGGAATAACGACGAACTACCTCCAATTCCTGGTAAGCGCTACTTCACGATAGGTGAAGTCAGTGACCTGTGTGCGGTGAAGCCGCACGTGCTTCGTTACTGGGAGCAGGAATTTCCGCAGCTGAAGCCCGTCAAACGGCGCGGCAACCGGCGCTATTACCAGCGCCAGGACGTCCTGATCATCCGCCAGATTCGTAGCCTGCTGTACGACGAAGGCTTCACGATCGGCGGCGCACGGCAGCGCCTGCAAGGCGATTCCGCCAAATCTGATGTCACCCAAAGTCAACAGATTATCAAGCAATTACGCATAGAACTTGAACAAGTTCTTAAGATCCTGCGCCGCTAGTAAATTGCTTCTTTTCAGGTTGTGCCGGGGGGCGTATGATGGCGTCCCTTCGGTCGGGGCGTAGCGCAGCCTGGTAGCGCACCACAATGGGGTTGTGGGGGTCGGGAGTTCGAATCTCCCCGCCCCGACCAAGCATGTAGAAACGCCAATCGAACCGGTTGGCGTTTTTTTTGAACCCTGTAGGGGTTGGTGCGACGTTCCCAATCGAGAGATTGGATGTTTGGGCTCGACTAACCGATAGTCAGGTTCGACGCGAGGTCGCCTACGCCATCTGCAAAGCCGCCGCGAGCTTCTTGTCTTCGATACCGAGCAGGATCGGCCGAGCCGCATCCCGGTAGATGTTCACCTTCGCGTTGTAAGCCACTCGCGACAAACCGTGCTTGTCCTTGATGTGCAGCCGCCGAATGTTGAACTGGCCGCTACCCATGTGCTCACCGGTCAGGTAGCACTTGATGGCCGTGACGCGTTCGCCTGAAAACTCGAGGCCACTGAGCTTCGCCAGGTTCCCTTGCGCGCGCTGCAGAAATGTCACGGCGTCGAGGTTGGCCTGGGTCTGGACCGGATCGATGTATTCCTCACCGAGGTCCGCCATGAAATCGCCGACGAGAATCTGGCCCGGCATGGCTGCCTCGATCATGCGCGCGAGTTCGATCGTCACGTCCCCGACAATGAAATCGTGAGTAGTCGGGTTGAGACCCTCGGCCTGGTGGAACTCGTAACACGAGCCGACGTGGAAGCAGGCCCGCAGTCGCGGAACGGCTTTCGAGGCCGACTTGCTGCGGGCGATGGCATTGTCCGCAAGGACAATGTGCATGAAGTGATACAGGTTGACGTTGGCCTCCAGGCCGTTGTCGCGATTCCAGACGTAAAAGCCGTCGCCGCTCGACGAGCGGGCGAAATTAATCCCCACGTCCTGATCGAGCATCTTCGCGTGCGCCGAATTCAGCGAGTACGACAGGCTGTTGAGCTGGGTCATCTGCTCGAATGGAGTCAACAGGCTGAAGCCGACGATGTCGAACAGCGTGACGGCGCGACTCGCCACGTAGTTGATGCTGTAACGGCGAATCATCTTCTCGATGATCTGGGCCTCGATGCCGTGCCCCGACAGGGGCTGCCGCAGACCTACACGAACCGGTTCCACTTCGAGCAGCCGCGCGACCTTCTGCATCTGCGGCAATGACAACTGGCGCTCGCCGGAAATGAGCTCCGTGATAAACCGCGCCGATACCCGCGAGCGGTTGGATTCGTTCCGCGGAGAGGTGTACTCGGCGATGGCATAATGTGGCACCACCAGAATCAGGATGGAATCGTCGAGCGGCGTCCAGCTCAGTATGTTGTTCTGGCCGAGCGACCACTGACGGTGCAGTTCGGTCTCGAGCTGCACGAGGTTGCTGCGCTGCCGGAGACCCATCTCCCGGGCCACGCCCGCGATCTGGTCGAGATAGGGCGAAAAATCAGCTAATCGCTGAATGCCTGATTGCGAAAGTTCGTCAAATTCCATGAATAAGCCCAAAGCGAAATGCCGATGACCCGATTCTCAGCGGGAGTTCACCCGGCATGCGCCTGTATCGAAATTAATCAACTCTTATGTTCAGCGCAAGTATGATTAACAAATGCCTGTAGCTGATTCATATTGCGGCAATTACGGAGCGCGCCTGCCGCAGTCATTTTACATAAGCAACGAGTATTCACGAGAGAATTCCTGCCTTGGCTGACGGTCCTGCCATAGACGACATTCGCGAACTGCGCGACCGGCTCGGCGCGCGGGTCTTGCGAACCCCGATACTGCGTTGCGCACGTATCGAGGATCGCATCGGTGGCAACACCAGGGTCCTCGGCAAGCTCGAGTTCCTGCAGCACACGGGCACCTTCAAGGCGCGCGGTGCGCTCGCCGTGGTCAATGCGCTGGATACGCCTCAGCTCGACGCCGGCGTGACCGCCGTCAGCGCTGGCAATCACGCAATTGCGACCGCGTTTGCCGCACAGGCCGCAGGCACGACGGCGAAGATCGTCATGATCAGCACCGCTAACCCGGCCCGTGTGGACGCGTGCCGGCGCTACGGCGCCGAACTGGTTTTTACGGACGACATTCATGGCGCGTTCGCCATTGCAGATCGCATCCAGCGGGAAGAAGGACGCTTCCTGGTGCATCCGTTCGAAGGCCCCGAGATCGCCGCGGGAACCGGCACGGTCGGCCTCGAGATCTGTGAACAGGCCGGCAACTTCGACGCGTTGGTCGTGCCGGTTGGCGGCGGCGGACTGCTGGGCGGTATCGCCAACGCGGTGCGGCAGTTGCGGCCGGACTGCGAGATCATCGGGGTCGAACCCGAGGGCGCCGATACCATGCACCGCAGCTTCGAGGCGGGTGAACCACAACCGATAGATCGTGTAACGACCATCGCAGACAGCCTGGGCGCGCCATTCGCGCTGCCGTATTCATACACGCTGTGTCAGTCGAACGTAGATCGGTTGGTGAAGGTCGATGACCAGCAATTGCGGGTCACAATGGGCCTGCTGTTCCGGGATATGAAGATTGCCGTGGAACCGGCGTGCGCAGCGACGACCGCCGCGCTGCTCGGGCCGCTACAGGATTCGTTACGAGGCAAGAAGGTTGTAGTGCTGTTTTGCGGCAGCAATATCGACTGGCAGACGTTTGCGCAACAGGCCATCTTCGAGGAACCGGCATGCTGATCGACACACTTAAGGACATCGTCGGGCCGCAGGGCTGGAAGCAGGACGCTGCCGACATGGAACCGTTCCTGTCGGAGTGGCGAGGCCGGGCCCGCGGTGAGGCCCTGCTCGTTGTCGCACCGCAGTCCACCGAGGAAGTGGCGGCCGTCGTCAAGGCTTGTGCCGAAGCGGGGGTTGGCATCGTGCCGCAGGGCGGCAACACGGGGCTGTGCGGCGGCGCGTTGCCGTCGGCCGGGCAGGTGCTCCTCTCGATGAGCAGAATGAACCGTGTGCGCCAGGTCGATCCAAACGACTATTCGATCACGGTGGAAGCCGGCTGCATCCTCGCTGACGTTCAGAATGCGGCGGCAGCCCACGCACGCTTCTTTCCGCTGAGCCTGGGTGCAGAGGGCACGTGCCAGATCGGCGGCAATCTGTCCACCAACGCCGGCGGCATCAATGTGCTGCGCTACGGTACGGCAAGACAGCAGGTGCTGGGGCTCGAGGTCGTGTTGGCCGACGGCACCGTCTGGGACGGACTGCGCACCGTGCGCAAGGACACGGCGGGGTACGACCTCAAGCAGTTGTTCATGGGCAGCGAGGGCACGCTCGGTGTCATAACCGCGGCAGCGTTGCGGCTGTGGCCGCAGCCGGCGGAACTCACGACCATGCTGGCCGCCGTGGAGTCACCGCAACATGCCGTCGAATTGCTGGCGCAACTGCGCGGAAAATTCGGCGACACGGTGCAGGCCTTCGAATTGATATCGGGGCTGTGTTTGCAGCTCGTGGACCGGCACGTTCCGGATGCCTCGATCAGGGTCGATTCGGCCCACCCCTGGTACGTGCTGACTGATGTGGAAACGCCGGGCGGTGCACAGCGCATCGAAGAAGCGATGATGGCCGAGATCGAGTCGGGACGGCTGCTCGACGTCGTCGTCGCGAAGAACGCAGCGGAGGCGGGTTCGTTCTGGCGGATGCGCCACGCATTGTCCGAGGCGCAGAACCCGGAGGGATCTGCGCTGAAGCACGACATTTCCGTACCGACAGGGCGAATCGCCGAGTTTGTCGACAAAAGCGCGGAGCTCGTGGAGACTATGGCCCCTGGAGCCCGTGTGGTCGCGTTCGGACATGTCGGCGATGGCAATTTGCACTATGACGTGCTGCAACCGCGCGACGCCGACGGCACGGCGTTCCTGCAGGACGGCGAGGCGCTGACGACGGCGCTCTACGACCTGGCAGTCGCGCTGGGCGGGAGCTTCAGCGCCGAACACGGTGTCGGACTGTACAAGCGGCGGCACCTGGAGCGATACCGGGCCGGCATCGAGATCGAGCTGATGAAGGCCCTCAAACAAACCCTGGACCCCCACGGCGTCCTGAATCCCGGCAAGGTAATCTGACGACCAGTTCCGCGCCCGGACTTGACGCCGGCGGTAGAATCCCAAGCAATTATGAGCGCAAAACCCGAAAATCTCCGCGACTCGCTGGTCGACCAGCTGTCCAGCTTCGACGCGCAGCTGGACGACAAGATTGACGAGGTCGCTATGCTGAGCCGGATCCAGGAGGGGATCGGGCGGCTGCTGGCAGACAACGGCAATACCGAAGCGGAGATTCGCCAGGTGTTGCAGGATCGCTACGAGAAAGGGGAGCTGCGCAAGGAGACGTTCCAGCTCGTCAAGTCGATGCTGGATCGTTACGTCACCGAGCAGGTTCCGACGAGTCCCGGCGCGCCCGGCAACACGGGACGCATCGAGCCAAGAATCGGGGTCGATGCTCCGGCAGCAAGGGCGCCGCAACCCGCTGCACCACAAGCGGCGGACGACGCGATGAGTTCGACGGTCGTGCTGCCGGAGGATAATCCGTTACCGGCGGGGCCCGGTGATGACCGGGTCCAGATCGGCTCGGTACTGCGTGACCGGTACATGCTCAAGGAGCAGGTGTCGGGCGGCAGCATGGGCGTTGTCTTCAAGGCGCTCGACCGGCGACTCGCCGAAGCGGATTCGGATGCGCCCTACGTGGCCATCAAAGTGCTGTCTCCCAAGCTTTCACAGAGCGGGCTGGCCTTGCGGGCGCTGCAGCAGGAAGCCGCCAAGGGCCGTTGCCTGGTGCATCCGAATATCGTGCGCTTCCTGGACCTGGACCGCGATGATGACCTGTACTTTATCGTCATGGAGTGGCTCGAGGGCCGAACGCTGGCGGACATTCTCGACTCGCCGGACTCGCGCAGCATAGACACGGACCGGGCCTTCGAAATCGTTACCCAGGTTGGCAAGGCGCTCGACTATGCGCATCGCTGCGGCATCGTCCATGCCGACGTGAAGCCCGGCAATATCATGATCATGCCGAACGGCGACGCCAAGCTGTTCGACTTCGGTGTAGCGCGTGTGCGGCAGAAGCAGCTCGACAAGGACCCCGACTTTGATCCCGGTGTCCTCGGATTGCTCACGCCGGCTTATTCGAGCATGCAGGTATTGACCGGCGAGAAACCCGCGCCGGCCGACGACGTCTTCTCGCTCGGCTGCCTGCTGTATCGGCTGATCGCCGGTTACCGCGTATTCGGTCCGCGAAACGCGGCCGAAGCGGCCCAGGAGGGCATGAAACCGCAACGGCTCGACCAGCTCAGCGACACGAACTGGCGCGCCTTGAAGAAGGCGCTGGCCTACTCGAGAGTCGCGCGATTCGAGTCGATGACCGACTTCATCGACGCCCTGGACGTCGATGCCGCCGAATCGATCACCGTCGACGTGCCGGCGCCGGAGCGCTTTGCCGACGCCGACGAACAACGTCGCGGCCCGGGGCGCGCCATCCTCGGGTTATTCGTTCTGGCGGCGCTGGCGGGCGTCGTGGCCAACCAGATGGGACTGCTGGACGAACTCAAGGGGCGATACCTGGGCGCCGGGTCCGGGGCGATCGAGACACTGCCGCCCGTCCCGGAGCCAGTCGAGCCCGAGCCTGTTGTTGAAGAACCGGAACCTGAGGCGGTCGCCGACGAACCTCTGGAATCGGCCGGCGAAGGCGATGCACCGGCGGCCGTTGATGATGAACTGCAGGCCCTGGAGGC
>JASJBB010000110.1 GCA_030066735.1 Woeseiaceae bacterium
GGCTTGGCCGTCGGCGTGCTCGGTGCGCTCCGCGATCATGGCGGCGTCTGGTTCGGCTGGAGTGGCGAGCTGACCGCGAGCGAGGCCAGTGATCCGGTCACCGTCACGCGCGGCAATATCGACTACTCGACGATTTCCCTCAACGAAGCGGACTTCGAGCGCTACTACAACGGCTACAGCAATCGCGTGCTGTGGCCCGTCTGCCACTACCTGCTGGACTTCATCCAGTACGATTCGGCCGATTTCGACGGCTACAAGCGCGTGAACCAGCTGTTTGCCCGCAAACTCGCCTCCCTTCTGCGACCCGATGACCTCGTGTGGGTGCACGACTATCACCTGATACCGCTTGCTGCCGAACTCCGCCAGGCCGGGCTGGACAACCGGATGGGTTTCTTCCTGCATGTGCCTTTCCCCGCGTACGAAGCGCTGCGAGCGGCACCCGGCCACGAATACCTGTTGCGCGCACTCTGCGCCTACGACGTGATCGGCTTTCATACGCCAGGTGACCTCGCGGCCTTCGAGTCCTGCGTCCGCGAACCCGTCATCGGCGGTGAAGTCCTCGATAATGGCAGAGTGCGCGTTCCGGGAGGAGAACTCGTCGCGGACGTGTTCCCGATCGGCATCGATGTGGATGAACTGCAGCAACTCGCAGTAGAAGCCGAATCGCAGCGGCAGGTCTCGGGCCTCGTCAGGAGCCTGAGCGACAAGGACCTGATCATCGGTGTCGACAGGCTCGACTACAGCAAGGGCCTCATGCAGCGCATGCTGTCCTACGAGCGCCTGCTGGAAAAATATCCGAATACACAACGATCCGTTACGTTCATGCAGATTGCGCCGCCCTCCCGGACCGGCGTCCGCGCATACGACGAGATCCGTCGCGGACTCGAGCAGGTCTCCGGCCGGATCAACGGGCGCTTCGCGGATTCAGACTGGGTGCCGATTCGATACCTCAACAAGGGCGTTGCCCGCAAGCCATTGATGGGCTTCTTCAGAAACGCCTCGGTCGGACTCGTGACGCCGGTGCGCGACGGAATGAATCTCGTTGCCAAGGAATTCGTGGCGTCACAGGACCCGGTCGATCCTGGCATGCTGGTCCTGTCGAGCCTTGCGGGCGCCGCCTGCGAGCTCGTCGATGCGGTTATCGTCAATCCACATGACCGCGACGACGTTGCGGACGGCATCGCCAGTGCGCTGACGATGCCGCAGGCCGAACGCCGTGAGCGGCATGCCGCAATGATCGAGGTGTTGAGGAAGAATGACATCACGGCATGGCGGCGCCGCTTTGTCGGCGCGCTGGCGGGTGACTAGCCGGCGCCGCCCCTCATAGCCCTGGCGCCGAACTCGAGGAGAGTCACCCAAGCATGACACTCGTCAGCCCTGACAACGACTTCGCACTGATGGCGGTATTGTTCGGTATTGCGGGCATCTCGTTTATCGCGGAGAAAACGCGCGTCGGCTCGCACCTGACGGGGGCCGTTATCGCCATCCTTGGCGCGATTGCAGCGGCGAATCTCAGGATCATCCCGCACGCGGCGCCCGCGTTCGATTTTGTCTTCGACTACTTCGTACCGGTGCTGATCCCTCTGTTCCTGTTCAAGGCGAACCTGCGCCACATGCTGTTCGAGACGACCCGAATGACCGGCGCATTCCTGATCGCGGCGCTGGGAACGGTCGCAGGCGTCATCCTTGCGGTCAGCATGCTCGATCTCAGCGGCCTCG
Organism: Woeseiaceae bacterium; assembly: GCA_030066735.1. Classification (GTDB taxonomy): domain Bacteria; phylum Pseudomonadota; class Gammaproteobacteria; order Steroidobacterales; family Woeseiaceae; genus UBA1847. Next base: position 1,720 of record JASJBB010000110.1, read on the forward strand.
CATCCATGGCGGACACTGACCCGGCCTTGCGCGAAGCCGGGATCGCAGGCTTGTTCGCATCGACGTATATCGGCGGCTCAGTGAACTACGCAGCGCTCGGCGAGATCACCGGACTGCGTTCGGACGCCTCGTTCTTCTCGGCTGCGACCGCGACCGACAACCTCTTCAGCGCAGTATTCCTGAGCGTGCTCGCCCTGCTGCCGGGCTGGCGTTTTCTCGCAGCGCGTTTCCAAGCGCACGAGCAGGAGGCCGCCACGTCAACCGCGAGCGACCCGGATCACGAGGAGCCGATAACGGCAGCGAGCCTGACGCTCGCGGCAGCAACGGCCATAGCGTTTGTCGCCGTCGGGGACGCCGTCACCGGCTGGCTCGAAATGCCATCACTCCGCTATGCCATTATCACGGCGCTGGTGGTTGCCGCAGCCACGCTGTTTCCACACTGGATGGACCGGCTTCGCGGTGGATTCGAGATGGGCGTTGGCCTCGCCTTCGTGTTCTTTGCGGCGATTGCGGCCGGCGCCGATATCATGGCAATGATCCAGATCGCCCCGATCCTGGTCGTGCTCGTCGTCGTCCTCTTGTCCACGCACCTGACCGTGCTGTTGCTGCTCGGCCGGGTATTCGGCCTGACGCTGCCGGAGCTCGTCACTGCCTCCAATGCCGCAGTACTCGGGGCAACGACCGCACCCGCGCTCGCCGCCGCCCGGGGCTGGAACGACCTCGTCACGCCAGGGGTGCTCGTCGGGGTGCTCGGCTACGCGCTAGGCACCTTTATCGGCACAGGGCTTTTCCATCTCTGGGGCATGCTGTAGCCGGACGGCAGGCGGCCTGCCAGAGGCAGACCGCCCGCATGCCGTTAAGCACCGCTTCCTTAATTCTCTTCGCCGCCCTGAGACGCCGAGCGTGAGTACTCGCGGCAATCCGTCGATGTCCCCTGCCCGAAGAATGCCGTACCGAGCCAGTTCACGTACTTGCTCTTGTTCCGGGTGCAGTACCTGATCGTCCCGGTGCCGTAAAGCGGGACATGAATCACGCTCTTGAACGTGCCGGATTTGCCGACATCCCTGATCGTCTCGGTCTTTTTCGCCATCAGTCGGCCCGCCCTGTCGACGCTACACGCCACCTTGAGCGAGGTGCAGTCCAGTCCGCAATCGGAGTGCCGCGACGTACACATACCGTGTGCTCGCCCCTCGTCCACGCAGAACCAGGTATAGGCCGTGTGTGATATCTCCGCGGCTAGTGCTGCCGGGCCGAGCGCAACACCCGCGAGGACAACGAGTATCCTGAAGCTATGCATGTCACTGTCCTCCCTGCTGCAGGACCCGGGTGTACTCGGTCTGCATGTCGGCGCAGGCTCGCTCGAGCGCCGCACCAGGAGCTGGTTTGGCGCTCAGGACATCGCTTACAGGGCGGTTGTCGGTCTTCACGTAGTTAATGGACAGCTTGAATTCGTCCAGGAAAGACCGGAACGCATGCTTGCGATCCTGCGGCAGACCGGCGACTGCGAGTGCCAGGTACTTCTGCTGTATCGGCCGGCTGATGTCATCTGCTTCGTTCATTGCGATGTACGCCGCGGACCGCGACGGCCGAAGCGTTGCTCCGTTTGAGCAGAGTATCCGAATCCGGCTTTCGAGTATCTCGAGATGCATCGACGTGTTGTGCGCGACGAAAACCTCACCATAGGATCTCAGCTCCCGCAAAGCTGCAGGACCCAGCGCATCGATGTTGCTGACGCCGAGCGCATCGGCGAGCAGGGACGCGTACCCGTCCGGGTTGCTCCTGGCTTCGGCGAGCAGTCGGGTAAATTCGTAGTAAGCGATGGCTGTCGGCAGATCTCGGCTGCCCGTCCAGCTTTCCCGCACGACGACGTCGGTGTCAGCCTGCGGCGATCCAACAAGAGCGCTGCCGGCGAGCAGCGCAAGCATGATTCCATTCATGACCAGACTCCCTTCGATTGAGTGAGAGACCAGTCTAGTCGAGCCCGGCTGAGCGCAGGACGCTCGAAAGTCGGGGTTTCGACAGCAAACGCTAGCCCGCGACGCTTGCCGCGAAGCGTTCGATCTCCTCCTCGGTATTGAAGTAGTGCACCGACGCACGCACCAGCGAGTCGATACCGCGTTCGCCGAAATCGATCTGCGCCGACAGGCGGTTCGTGTACGACACGTTGATGTGCATTTCCCGCAGGCGTGCCGCCGTGTCCTCGGGCGACTCCCCGCCTTTCTGAAACGTCACGATGCCCGAGCGGCGCTCGCCCAGATCGTGGACCGTGACGCCGGGCAGCCCCGCGAGCGCGGTGCGCAAGGTCGCGGCCAGCGACGCAACGCGTTCTTCGATAGAGTCGAGACCCAGCTCGCGAGCGTAGCGCACGGCCCGCGCCAGTCCCACGCGGCCCGCAACGTAGCTCTCCCAGGTTTCGAAGCGACGAGCACCATCCTTGAAGCGATAGCGATCCGGTGCCACCCAGTCGGCGGCACGCATGTCGATGAACACGGGATCGAGCGTGTCGACGACGTCATCGGATACATAGAGGAAGCCCGTGCCCCGTGGACCGCGCAGGAATTTGCGGCCCGTGCCTGACAGCATCTGGCAGCCGATGCGCTCGACGTCGAGATCGATTTGCCCAACGGACTGGCAGGCATCCAGGAGAAAAAGGATTCCATGCCGGCGCGCCACGTCGCCGACGGCCTCGGCCGGGTTGACGAGGCCGCCCTGCGTCGGGATATGGGTTAGCGCGATCAGGCGTGTTTCGGGACGGATTCTCGCCTCGAGAGCATCGACGTCGACCTGGCCTGACGCGTCCGACGGCGCGATGTCGATTTCGATGCCGCAACGCTCCCTCTGTTGCAGAAGTGCAAGGAAGTTCGACGAATACTCGCTGCCGTGGGTGAGCACCCTGTCGCCGGCTTTGAACGGAATGCTGTAGAACGCCATGTCCCAGGCCCGGGTCGCATTCTCTACATAGGCAATCTCCGATGACCGGCAATTGAGGAGTGCCGCGAACTCGGTGTAGAAAGCCCCCGCAGCCTCGGCCGCTATCGACTCGGCTTCGTAGCCGCCAATCTCACGCTCCAGCGCGAGATGCTCGAGCACGGCTTCGTAAACGGGCGTCGGCATCAGGGACGCGCCGGCGTTGTTGAAATGCAGGATTCGTTCGGCGGCCGGGGTGTCTGCGCGGGCGCTTGCGATATCGATCATGTGGGTCTCGGGATGGACAGCCAGGAGCTAGCCTCGGCGAAAGGCCACCCGGAAGGCAAGTGATTCCGTATCCGCTTTTGCAACAGCAGGCGCACTTTCCTAGAATCCGGCAAAAGCGAAGAACGTCCGTCCCGGCAGGGTCCGAGAGGTACGCACACTGAAGACGCTCGCGGCAGCGCGCGAATCGCAGCGGCACGATGCCGCACCGGCCTGGCTCGACTTCCTGCAGGGAGTGACCGGGCTGTTCCTCGTTCTGTTCATGTGGGTCCACATGTTCATGGTGTCGAGCATATTGCTCGGCGCCGACGCCATGCACTTCGTTACCCGGCTGTTCGAAGGTGAACCGATCTTCGGCCGCCGTATTCCCCTGCTCGTATCGCTCATCGCAGCGATCGTGCTCCTCGTCTTCGTCGTCCACGCGCTCGCGGCCATCCGCAAGATTCCGGCGAGCTACGCCGAGTACCGGGCATTCCGCAGGCATATGTCCGGCTTCCCGCATGCCGACACGGCGCTCTGGATGCTGCAGGTCGTCACCGGCTTCGTGCTCATGTTCCTTGCCGCCGCCCACCTCTACCAGATGCTGCTGCACCCGGCCGATATCGGGCCGTACGCGTCGTCGGACCGGGTCTGGAGCGGTCGCTGGTGGCCGCTCTATCTCGTCCTGCTATTCGCGGTCGAGCTACACGCAGGCGTTGGTATCTATCGCCTGGCGATCAAGTGGGGGTGGTTCGCCGACCGGCACGGCAACATGAATCGTCGCCGCCTGACGCAGATCAAGTGGGCACTGACCGCGTTCTTCCTGACGCTCGGTCTCCTGACGCTCGCGGCGTATATGAAGATCGGCTACGAACACCGGGACAACGCCGGCGAACGCTACGTACCGGCCAGCGAGACGGCACTTTACGCCGAGCCTCCGAGACGCTGACGATGGATGTCATCTACACGGACGTTCTGGTTATCGGTGGCGGCCTCGCGGGGCTCCGGGCCGGTATTGGCGCACGGCGCCGCGGCCATGATGTGCTGGTGCTGAGCCTGGTTCCAGAGAAACGGTCCCATTCCGCCGCCGCGCAGGGCGGTATGCAGGCCTCGCTCGGCAACGCCTTCAAGGGCGAAGGCGACGACGAAGACGTGCATTTCCGCGACACGGTCCGCGGCAGCGACTGGGGCGCTGACCAGGAAGTCGTTCGCATGTTCGTCAACACGGCGCCGAAAGCGATCCGCGAACTCGCGGCGTGGGGCGTGCCGTGGAACCGCGTCGAGCGCGGCCCGCGCGATGTCATCATCAACGGTGAGCGCGTCACGCTCGAGGAAAAGGACGCCGCGCACGGGCTGATCGATGCGCGCGACTTCGGCGGCACGAAGAAATGGCGCACCTGTTACGTCGCCGACGGCACCGGCCATTCGATGCTCTATACGATGAGCGACCAGGCACTGGCGGAGAGCATCCCCGTGCACGACCGGGTCGAGGCCATCAGCCTGATCCACGCCGACGGCGTGTGCCACGGCGCCATCGTTCGCGATCTCGTCACGGGAAAACTCAGGGCCTACGTCGCCCGCGCGACCTGCATAGCGACGGGCGGCTTTGGTCGCATCTACCGCATATCGACGAACGCGGTCATCAACCAGGGAACGGGAGCGGCGATCGCGCTCGAAACCGGCGTCGCCGAACTCGGCAACATGGAGGCCGTGCAGTTTCACCCGACCGGGATCTTCCCGGCCGGCATCCTCGTCACGGAGGGATGTCGTGGCGATGGCGGACTCCTGCTCGATGGCAATGAGCACCGCTTCATGCCGGACTACGAGCCCGAGAAAAAGGAGCTGGCGTCCCGCGACGTCGTCTCGCGACGCATGGAAGAGCACATTGCGGCCGGGCATGGCGCGTCGACGCGTTTCGGCGAACACCTGTGGCTCGACATCCGCCTGCTCGGACGCGAACACATCGAGACCAAGCTGCGCGAGGTCAAGGAGATCTGCCAGTACTTCCTGGGTGTCGACCCGGCCGAGGAACTCGTGCCGGTACGGCCGGCGCAGCACTACTCGATGGGCGGCATCCGCACCGACCATCGCGGCGAGAGCCCGCAGCTCAAGGGATTGTTCTCCGTCGGCGAAGCGGCGTGCTGGGACATGCACGGCTTCAACCGCCTGGGCGGTAACTCGGTCGCCGAGACGGTCGTGGCCGGCATGCTCGTCGGCGAATTCATCGCCGACTTCTGCGACGACCGCAACACACATACCAACCTGTCGTCAGCGGTCGTGGCTGATGCCTTGAGCAATGCCGAACAGCGACTCAAGGACATCGCCGCAGGGGGCGGAACCGAGAATGCCTTCGCCGTCATCGCTGATATGCAGAACATCATGACCGGGAAGGTCGGCATCTTCCGCGACGGCGAGGAGCTCGAGGCCGCAGTGGCAGCACTCGAAGACATCCACCGGCGCAGTTTGGCGATTGGCCTGTCGAGCCAGGCGCGCGGAGCAAATCCGGAGCTCGATGCCGCGTACCGGGCACAGATGATGAGCAAGCTGGCGCTGTGTGTGGCCGCAGGGGCGCTGCAACGAACCGAAAGCCGCGGCGCGCATTTCCGGCGCGATTACCCGCGGCGCAATGATCGCGACTGGCTCAGCCGGACGCTTGCGCGCTGGCCGGGCCGCGATGCCGAGCGACCCGAGCTTCGCTACGAAGCACTCGACGTCAAACGCATGGAGCTGCCGCCGGGCTGGCGCGGCTATGGCGAGCGCAATCACATCGAACACCCGGATGTCGACGAACGAGAGACAGCCGTCGAGCAGCTCGCCGCCGGGATAGAAGACCGCCACGAGCGCCAGGCGAGCCTGATGCCCTACGAGAACCTGCTGCCGGAGCGCTACCGCGGACCTAACGAACGCCTCGACCGGGGATACTCATGACCGACGCCAAGGGTGACGACGGACGGCTGCTTCGCGTTCACGTCATGCGTTACAACCCGCAGGATGCGAACAGCACGCCGCATCTCGAGACCTTCGAAATCCGGGAGGCTGCCGGCATGACGCTATATGTCGCGCTGACCGAGATTCGCGAGACGCTGGATGCGTCGGTCAACTTCGACTTCGTATGCCGGGCCGGAATCTGCGGCAGCTGCGGCATGATGATCAACGGCCAGCCCGGGCTCGCCTGTCGCACGCTGACGGCATCGCTGCCGAAGGACATCACCTTGCTGCCGCTGCCCGTGTTCGAGCTCATTTCGGACCTGTCCGTGAATACCGGCAAGTGGATGCGCGGCATGGCCGAGCGACTCGAGACCTGGGCACACGGTGTCGACAAGGATGTCGACGTCGACAAGCTCGAGGAACGCATGGAGCCGGAACTCGCCCAGGAAATCTACGAACTCGAGCGCTGCATCGAATGCGGCTGCTGCGTTGCCGCCTGCGGAACGGCGCACATGCGCGAGGACTTCGTCGGCGCCGTCGGCATGAACAAGATGGCACGCTTCCGCCTCGATCCGCGAGACGACCGCAGCGATGCCGACCTCTACGAACTCGTCGGCAACGACGAAGGCGTGTTCGGCTGCCTCACCCTGCTCGGCTGCGTTGATGTGTGTCCCAAGGACCTGCCGCTGGCCGGGCAGATTGCCTTTCTCAGGCGGCGCATGTTGAAGGAAGCACTGTAGGCCGTTTCCGTCGGCCTCGGATGGATCCAATCGCCCCAGGACGATTGACGGGTCTTCGACCCGTCGGATCTGCGCCAATCAAGACCGAAGCAAAACGCTATCCGGGCAAGAATGACCTCAGCCGATTCGCCGAAGACCAGGCCGGAAGCACACCGATTCAGCGGCGAATACAGATCGAAAAAAACTACTGATATACGCGAAAAATACGATTTCTTCGATCTTTCATTGGCTCCCGTTTCAGCGTATTTTTCCCCTCGCTGTTGTTGCTCGCAACAGGAAACGAGCAAGCGCTGAACCCGGTATATCGCATCAAGCATCAGCGCCTGCAGGATGCAAGGACGATACTGCTTGCACCGCCCTTCCAGGTTCGCTGTTTCATGACACGCGAAATGCTGAATCGAAGGGTTTTCCCAGGGAGCTGAGCTTAATACCCACGCCGCCGACGACCGGCGGCGTACCACGAGGAGCATGTCTATGAAGATAGTTTCTATTGCGGCCGTTTTCGGTCTGCTGTTTTTCCTTTCTGCACCGTTCGCAAGCGCTAGCACAGATAACATTCGGTACCTGGCACAGATGACCATGAATCTCGACAAGCCACTGTCGGATGCAGACAGGGCTTCGCTAAACGCGATTGTCGATAGCGACGACGCGACTGACGAAGAAGCGACTATTGCGCTCGCCCTGTCGAAATTCGACCAGGGGGTGGCGCCAGGTGACGTTAATCGCCTGTTTGAAGTCGTTGAGGATGACCTGTCGGACGAGTCGGCCCGGGTACTTGCAGGGATACTGCTGCGTTTGAATCAGAATCCGGAGGCTGACGACGCCGCTATGCTTGCCGAGTTGGCCAAGTAAGGAGTTTCACCGGCCAGTCCAATCCGACGGGCACGATACGCGTGCCTCGAGCCATTGATTCCCCTGGAATACGGGCCCCGTGCGGGGCCCGTTGTTCATTTGGGGATCGGGGCTTGATCTGCCCTGTTCCCACAGCCCGTGAGCGGGTGCGCTTGAAGTAGCTCTTGCCGCCGAGCTGGGCCTGCCTGGGCCATATGTCTGCTGCTATCGGTATTGAGAGGCCCATATGACTTGAAAATAGCCAGTCTTAGCGCAGGCTGACGGCTGTGGATTCAATTGTCGGCGGCACCATGGATGAACCCGGAAATCTCATCGAGTGCCTCGATTCGAATAAGGCTGTTGCCTAGCCCGCGCGGGCTCTCCAGCGCGTGTCCTGAACCCTCATAAGTCTTCACGCGAATGTGCGGATTGTTCAGGGCCATAAGACGCTTTGCGCTTTCGGCGGACGGGACGTTGGTGTCGTCCGCGCCGAACAGTACCAGGCTATCGATCGAAACAACTTGCCAATACGGCATCGGATTGTAGTCAACAATCAACTCATACAATTTGGGTTGCGCAAGATGACGGACATTGGCAGATCCGACGTAAGCGAGCACGTTTGAGATCCCCGGGAGGAATCCTAGTTGCCGGAGATTGTAGTTCTCCTCATAAAGCAACTGTTCTCGTGGTGTCACCATTGGTCCAACCATCGATACCAGAAACGCCAGGTCGTTTACCTCTTTGGCGACGAGCGGAGCGATCCAGCCGCCTTGGCTCATGCCAATCACACCAATCCCGGATAACGGGAATTCCTGCTGCGCTCGTAAGTAATCGATCGCGGCACGCGTATCAGTGGCGAGATCCTCGAAACTCGACGTCCTCCAGTCTCCCTCCGAGTGTTCGGAGCCACGTTTGTCCGGCAGGAGCACAACTATGCCGTTATCTTGAAGATGCTTCGCCAGCGTCAGGTACCAGCCATTGTCGCGTCTACTGGTACCCGAGCCATGAATGACGACCGCAGCTGGAAACGGTCCATCCCCTTCAGGCACGAACAACAAGCCTCCCAGCGCCAAGTCCTGAGTCCGGTTCTCGAACGAGATCTCCAAGTAGGCGGTATCGGCCAGTGCGACCCGTTCAAACGGTCGAGGTTCCGGTGGCAGAATCTGCTTCACGAGTACCGGTACGAATAGTACAGCCAGGACCAGCACCGTTATCAAGATCCAACGTTTCATGACTTTACGTCCGCCCTGGGGGCCATAAGCTAGCGGGCGTTCTTGACCGACCGCTGTGGGTGACGTGTCACGTGACGTGTGCAATCAACTTGCGATAACACCCCACGTGGAGTGTGCAAGAAAATTGCACTTTGCGGTGAGCCTGCCCCGCTTGTTCGGGTGCCACGTGGACCGTCTCCATCATTTTCGCTCACCCGGTTTTCGGACATGACTGTCGAACGCGGATTAGCCTCGCCAGACTCGCTTGTTGGTGGTGCCGAACATTTCTGAGAGCTCTACCCGCTCGGGCGTGATCTTCACGGCCACGTAGTCAGGATCGTCTGCACCCGCCGGCCAGAACGCTGACAGGTCGTAGTCCAGCACGTCCCAGGCGTG
>JASJBB010000111.1 GCA_030066735.1 Woeseiaceae bacterium
GCGCAGCAGCAAGTTAGCGGCGAGCATCCGCAGGATGCGAGCCAGTCCCCTCAGGAATAACTCCGGCTCGTCAGCACGACCAGTTCCGTGTAAGCAACAAGACCCACGCCCGCAAATACACCCAGCATTCCGGCCAGCCCCGCGAGGTGCCCGGCGACAGCGCCGCCGACGACCGCGGCCAGCAGATAAGCAATCAATTCGTTGCGGTTCATCATCGACCTCCATTGCCTTGCCTGTGACGCTTACAAGGTTAGAGATCCATCGATAGCCGGGCTGGTCAGGATGCCCCGATTACTGGTTCAAACGCACCACGGTTCCCGTTACTCCGACTGGCGGCAAGCCAGCGGCAGCTGCTTGTCAGGCATGTCCTGCGCGTAGCACGCCCAGCCGATACCGCCGGCGCCGTCGTCGTACGGCTCCAGGACGACATACTTCGTGTTGCCCGCCGCGTTGACGCCCATATTGATGCCGACCAATCCGCCCTCGTAGACCGCGATCGAGAACTGGCCGTCGAGAATCGGCATATCCTCGCCGGGGTACCCGAGATCGGTCATGCTGAGTGGCGCGGCCTCGTTCTGCACGATGTACTCGGTTACGCTGGACTGCACCGGCGCCGCGGCCTGCAGCGCCATGCTCACCTGGGCGCGAGTCGTGTAGTCCTGGTAGGCCGGTATGGCGATCGCGGCCAGTATGCCGATCATGGCGACTGTCACGATCAACCCGCCGCCGCCACCGAGCCCGCCGACACGCGGCACGAACAGCGCCAGGAAGCCCGCCAGTTTGCTGCGCTTTGGAAACGCCGGCTCCTCGTTGCGCCGGAACGCCAGCGCCGCCGTCATGCGCTTGCTCATCCACGGGTAGTCGTTGGTGAACTCGTGGAACGACATCCAGAACTCCCTGGTCTGTTGCACCTGCTCCATGAAACTCACGTGGCTCAGCGTCTTCCAGCGGGTATCGCCGGCCGAGATCGCGGCCAGCGCAGCGCGGATATCGTCGTCGGATTCCGAGCAGGCGGCGCCGTAGCGATCGCAGGTGTACTCCTCGGCGCGCCGGTACGCAGCGCCGAGCAGCGGCAGGAATAGCGCGGGCATCAGGAAGAAATTCCATTTCAGGTGGTTGCGATGGATATGGCCAAGCTCGTGCCCGATGTAGAAGTCGATCGCGTCCTGCCGGTCCTCGAGCGCATCGACGACGTCCGTGAACAGCACGATGAAATTGCGGCCGAGGAATTTTGTCGCGAGTGCGTTAAAGACATCCGCACGCAGCAGGTACATCGCAGGCACTTCGGTCATCCCGATGCGGTCGCAACATCTGCGCAGACGATCGTTCAGGTCCGGGAACTGAGTTTCGCTGACCCGAACACCGTCACCCTTGATGTACGAGATGAACGCCGACTGCGCGAACAGGTAGATGATGAATGCCAGTAACAGGTAGACGAGCCCGATGCCGAGCGTCCCAACGATCAGGGCAATCCAGACGATCGCCGAGATCGTCGCCGCTATGGCAAACAGCTTGCCTTCGTTCTTGTAGACCAGGTCCATGCGCAGGCGTTGCTCAGAGGAGGTTCCTGATTGCTACGACGAGCAACCAGATCGCCATGACCGCGGACGGCAGGAAGGTCAGGGCGAATCCGGGAGACCGGCTGGCCGGATCCTTGAGGTACTCCGAGCGATAGAGAAACCGTCCCACCAGGAACACGACGCCGGCCCCGGCAGCCCAGATCGCGTTGACGTAGTGCGCGAACAACCACATCAGCGGCAGGAACATGACGAGCTGTTCCATCGTGTTGTAGTGCACCCGGTACATGCGCTCAAACTCGGGATCACCCGATGTCGCAGGCGCCTTGACCTCATGCCTGCCGCGCATTGAGCCCACCTGGACCCCGAAGAAGGCGTACTGCAACAGCAGCAGCACCGTAACAATGATCACATAGTCCATCTTTTTACCTCCTCATGGTCGCGTACCGTCGTATTGCCGGTGACATTTGACGCGGCGTCATTATGATGGCGAATACCATGACCGCCGCCACTGACCAAGTGCGTCCCAGCCTGTTCGACAGAGTATTCGGGCTCGAGCGGCATGAATACGCCGCCGTCGCGTGGTCGTTCTTGTATTTTTTCTGCGTCCTGTCAGCGTACTACATCTTGCGCCCGGTACGGGAGATGCTCGGTGTCCAGAGCGGCCCCGAGACGTTGCCTTACCTGTTCATGGCGTCGTTTGTCGTGATGCTGGTGGCAACACCCGTCTTTGGGTGGATCACGTCGCGCTACCCGCGCAAGGTCTTCCTGCCCTGGGTGTACGCATTCTTTATTCTGAACATTCTCGCCTTCTGGGCAGCCTCCGCGTACCTGGTTGACGAGGACCAATCCCGCGTCTGGGCGGGCCGTATCTTCTTTGTCTGGTTGAGCGTGTTCAACCTCTACGTGGTGTCGGTCTTCTGGAGTTTCATGGCCGACATCTACACCCGCGAGCAGGGTCGCAGGCTGTTCGGCCTGTTGTCGTCCGGTGGCAGCATCGGTGCGTTGCTGGGCAGTACGACCAGTTTCGCGCTGGCCCAGAACCTCGGCTCCCAGAACCTGTTCCCCATCGCCGCCATCCTGTTGACGTTGGCGATTCTGTGTATTCGCCAGCTCAGGCGGTGGGTAATGCAGGAGGATCACCAGCAGCCGGGACACCGCGTTGAGATGGGCGCCTCACTCGGCGGCAATGCGCTGGCCGGCGCGAAGCTAGCCACTAGCTCGAACTACTTTCGCGCGATCGTCGCTGCATCGATCATCGCCAGCCTGCTCGGAACGGCGCTGTACCTGTTCCGCGCCTACATGGTTGAGGCATCCATTGCCGATGATGACGCACAGACGCGCTTCTTCGCCGCCATCAATCTTGCGCAGAATTTTTTCACGATCCTGGGGCAGATGTTCCTCGTCCGCTTCGTGGTGCGGCGATTCGGGCTCGGCGCAGCGTTGTCGATCATGCCGACATTGTCCGTGCTGTGCTTCGTCTGGGTTGCCGCCGACCCGTCGTTGCTCGTCATTGCCATTGTCGACGTCATTCGCCGCGCTTCAGGGTTCACGTTCAGCAAACCATCGACAGACATGCTGTATTCCGTCGTGACACCTGAAGAGAAATACAAGGCCAAGAACTTTATCGACACGACGGTCTATCGATTCGGCGACGTGGTGGGCATATTCCTGATCCGCTCTATGCTCACTCTCGGCTTCTCGGCCGTTGCGCTGATCATGCTGCCGTTTGCGGTAGCCTGGATTCTGATCGTCAACTGGCTCGGCAGGGACTACCGGCGCCGGGCACGGGATCTCCGCGACAAGGGACTAACATGACGAACGAAACCTGGACCCGCAGACAGGCCATGATTGCGGCGGCCGCAGCCGGGCTGATGCCAGCCGTCGGCAAAGCGGAGGAGCGCGCAATGATCACCCGCAGGATCCCGTCGTCCGGCGAGAACCTGCCGGTGCTCGGCATCGGCACGTACAGCGTCTTCGATCACGGCAGTACGCCGGAGGCCATCGACAGGAGCCGGCAAATCGTCGACATCCTGCTTGGCGAGGGCGGCAGCGTTATCGACACGTCACCGATGTACAACCGTGCTGAAAGGGTCGTTGGCGACGTCATTCAGGCAGGCAGCCCGCGCGACGCCATGTTCATCGCCACCAAGGTCTGGACCGATGGCAAGGAGGCCGGCATCCGGCAAATGAACGAGTCGGCGCGGCTGATGCGGACCGACGTGATCGACCTGATGCAGGTGCACAATCTGCGCGACACCGACGTCCACATGGAGACCATTCGCGACTGGCAGGACCAGGGGCGGATTCGCTATAACGGACTCACCCACTACACGGCCGGCGCCCATGCCCGGCTCGCTACGGCAATGCAGAAGCACAAGCCGGAGTTCATCCAGATCAACTACTCGCTGGGCGAACGCGAAGCCGAAGACCGCGTGCTGCCACTGGCGCAGGACCTCGGCATCGCAGTATTGATCAACCGGCCGTACCAGTCGGGACGCCTGTTCGGGGCCGTTGCAGGCCGGGAGTTGCCGGACTGGGCGTCAGAGTTTGCGTCGAGCTGGGGCCAGTTCTTCCTGAAGTGGATCATCGGCCACCCGGCCGTGACCTGCGCCATTCCCGCCACGAGCAAGGCGCACCACATGCGTGATAATGCCGCCGCGGGCTTCGGCCGGCTTCCCGACCAGGCGACTCGCCGCCGCATGGTCGAATTCATGGGCAACTTATGACGCCGTCGAATGCCAGCCTGCCGCGACGCCTGGGCGCGATGCTCTACGACGGGCTGCTCGTGCTCGCGGTGCTGTTCATGGCGACACTACCGTTTGTCGCCGTGCGCGGCGGCGAACCCGTGGAGCCCGAAAACACCGTCTACCAGCTGACGATGCTCGGGGTCGTCTACGTGTTTTTCGTATTTTTCTGGACCCGTGGCGGGCAGACGCTCGGGATGCGCAGCTGGCGCCTGCGCCTGGAAACCGCAGATGGCCGCCTGCCCTCGTTCACGACGGCAAGCCTGAGATTCGTCGCCGCCCTGGTTTCACTGTTGCCGTTCGGCCTCGGCTTCCTCTGGCAACTGTGGGACAAGGACCAGCTGACCTGGCACGACCGGGCCAGCGGCACGCGACTGGTCTACTACCCGAAGTCCTGACTATCGCACCCGGTTGAGCGCGATGACCGTCACGATCGCGAGTAACGCGGACGGCAACCACGCGATGACGGACGGTTCGAAATCGAAGACCTGACCGGAGTTCGCGAGCATTTCACTGCCCAGGTAATACCCCAGGCCGATGACCACGCCGATCATCAGCCGCGCTCCGGCACCGCCGGTCCGCAGCGACCCGAAAACGAACGCCAGGGCCAGTACCGGCATGATCAGCACGGTCGCGGTTCGCGCAATCCGGTACCACAGCTCCGTTTCGTAACGACGCGCATCGAGGCTGTTGCGATTCAGGTAGTCGATGTAACTGACCAGCCCGCGCCCCGACAGGCTCTGCGGCTTGACGAGCGAAATGCCCAGCGTCTCGGCGTCGATATCGAAATCCTGAATGGCAACCGACGACTCGACGACTCTTACTCCATCGCCGTCGAAACGCGTCTCGCGCAGATTCTCGAGCACCCAGCGGTCTTCGTTGTCGATTCCCGAATTCTCGGCGCGTGCGATCGACGCCAGGCTATTGTTCTCGTCGAGCAGGAACAGGTAGATACTCCCGAACTCGAACTCGGAGCTTACGCGCTCCAGGTGCAGAATCACCGATCCGTCCCGCACCCAGGTTGCGTTGCCCAGGCGGTCTTCATCCTGGCCGAACCGAGCCTCCTGCCGCATGTTACGGGCGAAGTAATCCAGCGGCGGACCAATGAACTCGCCGAGCAGGCCCGTGAACACCAGCAGAACGGCGCCCGTCATCGCCACCATGCCCGACAACTTGCGAATCGACAGTCCGGCGGCCCGCATCACGATGATTTCACTGTTCGCCGCAAGCCCACCGAGTCCGAGCAGTGAACCGATCAATGCGGCCACCGGCAGCATCTCGAATGCCAGCTGCGGTAGCCGCAGCAACGTGTACAGAATGACGCGCGGCGTCTGGTAATCGCCCCGGGTGTCGTCCAGTTCGGCAATGAACTCGAACAGCCCGACCAGGGCCAGCAGCACGACGAGCACGAGCGCCGTCGCGGCGAGTATCGTGCGCATCAGGTATTGGGTCAGGATGCTATTCACCGGAACAGCCTCTTGTGAACCGAATTCTGCAGGCCCAGCAGCAGCATGCCGAACAGCAGCATCGCCCCGTGCACCCACCAGAGCCCCAAAGCTGTCGGCGTGACGCCTTGCTCGATCCAGGCCCGGCCCGCGCTGAGCATGTTCAGGTAGATGATAAATACCAGCATGCCGATGGCGATGCGGCCGTAGCGGCCGGCCCGTGGCTGCGCCCGGCTGAGCGGCACTGCGAGGATGGCGAGAATCACCGTGGCTAGCGGAACGCCAATGCGCCAGTGCATCTCCGCGATCTCCTCCGGGTCGTCGCTGTGCAGCAACTGGCCGAAGGTCATGGCGCGCGGCGTCGGATCGGCCGGATCGAGGCTCGGCAGCCGGTACGGAATCCCGTGCTCCGCAAACTCGACGACCCGGAACTGCGAGGTGCCCGGCACGCCTTCGTAGCGCCGACCCTCCCGCAGCACCAGGTAGCGGACGTCCGGATCGTCCGAATCGACCTGTTCACCGCGCTGGGCCACGACAACCTCGACCACGCCGTCGGCAACGCGCCGCTGCAGGAAGACATTCTCCATCGACCCGTCGTCGAGTATGCGCTCGCCGTAAACCACAGCGTTATCGGGACCCACTTCGGTAAACCGTCCGGGCTCAATGCTGGCCAGGTCCGCAGCGCGGCGCGCCTCGGCGCCGATGCGATCGACGGCCTGCAGGTTGCGCGGGCCGAGATCGATCGACAGCCACGCTACGATGCCCGCCAGCGGCACGATCAGCCAGGTCAGCGGCCGGTAAATGCCGCCGGGCCCGACGCGGCATGCCATCATGGCTGGCATCTCGCTGTCCCGGTACAGGCGCCCCAGCGCCAGCATCGTGGCGAGAAACAGCCCGATCGGAATAATGATGGTCATGTACTGGGCCGCCGACAAACCGATCACTTCGAACGCCGCTTCTTTGGGCAACTGGCCTTTGGCGACGTCGCCGAGAATGCGGGCAAACTGGTTGGTTAACAGAATCAGCAGCAGGACCATGGTCACGCCGAGCCAGGTCCAGGCAATTTCGCGAAAAATGTAGCGATCCAGTATGCGTCGCATCAGCGTATTGGGAATTCTTAACCAGTGAGGCCTAATCAGTTAGACTACCGCTTTTATTTTGCCCGGGACAGCCTTCAAATCATTGGCATTTCGGGCTCGCGACAACCAGAAGAACAAGAACTCTATGGAATATTTTACGACTACCAGCGCGGCTTCGCGCCGCGCCGTCGACTGCGTCATTGTGGGTACCTACGAGCGCAATCGGCTTGGCACCGCTGCGGCGGACATTGACAAGGCCAGTGGCGGAGCCCTCAAACGGCTCCTGAAGACCGGCGACATTTCCGGCCAGCTCGGGCGTTGCGCCGTTCTCAACGACCTCGACGGCGTCAAAGCGCCGCGGGTCGTGGTCGTCGGCCTGGGCAAGATCAGCGCATTCGACATCGGCAGGTTCCGCAAAGCCTTCGGCGCCGCGCTGCGCGCCATATCCCACACCAGGTGCCGGCAGGTGCTGAATGGACTGACCCTCGAAGACGTCTCCGGCGCAGGCCCTTACTACCTGGGCCGGCACACGGCGCAGGCAGTGGGCGATGTCATGTACCGGTTCACGGCGACCAAGAGCGGCAAGAAGCCGCCGCAGATGCCGTTGCGCAAGGTAGGCATTTCCGTAGCGTCCCGCGCGGATGCCAGCAAGGCCGCCAAAGGCGCGACCCACGGTGATGCGATTGCCGCCGGCATGGACGTCTGCAAGGAACTCGGCAATCTGCCGGCCAACGTTTGCACCCCCAGCCATGTCGCGCGTACCGCTCAGAAGATCGCGCGTGAGAACAGGAACGTGACCTGCAAGGTACTCAACGAAGCCGAGATGAAACGTCTCGGCATGCACTCCCTGCTGTCCGTCACGGCCGGAACCAAGGAACCGGCAAAGCTCATCGTCATGCAGTACAAGGGCAAACCCGGCCAGAAACCGATTGTGCTTGTCGGCAAGGGCGTCACATTCGACTCGGGCGGCATTTCCCTCAAACCCGGCCCGGCCATGGACGAAATGAAGTTCGACATGTGCGGCGCGGCCAGTGTCATCGGCACCATGGTCACCGTGGCAAAGCTGCAGTTGCCCATTAACCTCAACGTCGTCGTGCCGGCCGTCGAAAACTTGCCCAGCGGCATCGCCACCAAGCCGGGCGACGTCGTCAAGAGCATGTCGGGGCAGACGATCGAAATACTGAACACCGACGCTGAAGGCCGATTGATCCTGTGCGACGCCCTGACCTACTCGCGGCGCTTCAAGCCGGATACCGTGATCGACGTTGCGACGCTCACGGGCGCCTGCGTGATCGCGCTCGGTCACTACCGCACGGCGGTCATGAGCCCGAGCGCAGACCTGCAGAACGACATCGTTGCAGCTGGCGTCTCCTCGGACGACCGTGGCTGGCCCATGCCGCTGGGCGAAGAGTGGGCTGCCGAGCTCAAGAGTAACTTTGCGGACATGGCCAACGTGGGCGGTCGCCCGGGCGGCGCGATCACGGCGGGCTGCTTCCTCGCCAAGTTCACAGATGGTCTCAACTGGGCGCACCTGGATATTGCCGGCACCGCCTGGGTGTCCGGCAAACAGAAAGGCGCAACGGGTCGCCCGGTGCCGATGCTGAGTGAATACCTGCTCGGTCGCTGCGGCGCCCTGCCCTGATGGCGCGAATCGACTTCTACATTCTCAACCAGGCCGGACAGCATTCGCGACAGACCTTTGCCTGCCGGCTGGCCGAGAAAGCTTACCGGCTCGACAAGACCGTCCACATCCACGCCCGCAACCGGGCCGACGCGGAGCGCCTGGACGAACTGCTGTGGACGTTCCGGGATGGCAGTTTCGTGCCGCATGAGCGCCTCGGCGACAGGGGCGGACCGGTCGAGTCACCGGTCACGATCGGCTGCGAGGGCGACACGGTCGAAGCACGCGACCTGCTGATCAACCTGTGCGACGACATCCCGGGCTGCGCGGAGGCTTTCCCACGCGTCGCTGAGCTTGTAACCTCCGATGACGACTGCAAGCAACTGAGCCGCAGGCGCTTTGCAACCTACCGGGAACAGGGCCACTCGCTCGAAACGCACAACCTCTAGATGGACAAATCCTACCAACCCAGGGATATCGAACAGCGCATTTACGAGCGCTGGGAAGAGAACGGTTACTTTGCTCCGCAAGGTGACGGGCAGCCCTATTGCATCATGATCCCGCCGCCCAACGTGACGGGCACGCTGCACATGGGCCATGGTTTCGGCGACACGATCCAGGACGCGCTGACGCGCTACTACCGGATGTGTGGACGCAAGGCGCTCTGGCAGCCCGGCATGGACCATGCCGGCATCGCCACGCAGATGGTCGTCGAGCGCCTGCTGAATGCCGAGGGCACATCGCGCCGCGACCTTGGTCGAGAGAAGTTCGTCGAGCGCGTCTGGCAGTGGAAAGAGGAATCCGGCGGCAAGATTGCGAAGCAAACGCGGCGTCTCGGCGCATCGGTCGACTGGAGCCGCGACCGGTTCACGATGGACGAGGGCTGCTCGGCGGCCGTCCGCAAGGTATTCGTCTCGTTGTACGAAGAGGGCCTGATCTACCGCGGCAAGCGGCTCGTGAACTGGGACCCGGTCCTGCATACGGCGCTTTCCGATCTCGAAGTGCTGTCGGAAGACGAAGCCGGCAAGCTGTGGCATTTCAGGTACCCGTTGGCGGACGGTGACGGCTACCTGGTCGTCGCGACGACGCGCCCCGAGACAATGCTCGGAGACAGCGCCGTGGCCGTGCACCCGGACGACGAACGTTATGCCGACCTGGTGGGCAAGGAAGTCCTGTTGCCGATCGTCGGCCGCAAAATCCCGATCATTGCCGACGACTACGTCGAGGCCGAGTTCGGCACGGGCTGCGTCAAGATCACGCCGGCCCATGATTTCAACGACTACGAGATCGGCAAGCGCCACAGCCTGGCCATGTACAACATCCTGACCGACGACGCGGCGCTCAACGACGAGGTGCCGGACGCCTATCAGGGGCTCGACCGGTTCGTGGCACGCGACAAGATCGTCGCCGAATTCGAGTCACTCGGATTGCTCGACAAGATCGAGGATTACACGGTCAAGATACCGCGCGGCGACCGCTCGCACGCCGTTGTCGAACCGTACCTGACCGACCAGTGGTACGTAAAAATAGAGCCATTGGCCAAACCGGCCATCGAAGCGGTCGAAACCGGAAAGATCAGGTTTGTTCCGGAGAACTGGTCGAAGACTTACTTCGACTGGATGTACAACATCCAGGACTGGTGCATCAGCCGGCAACTCTGGTGGGGACATCGCATCCCGGCGTGGTACGACGACGACGGCAATGTCTATGTCGCCGACTCCGAGGAGGCCGTTCGCGAGCGCCATGGTCTCGACAAGGGCGTGGCGCTACGGCAGGACGAAGACGTCCTCGACACCTGGTTCTCGTCCGCACTGTGGCCGTTCAGCACCCTGGGTTGGCCCGACGAGACGGAAGCGCTGCAGGACTTTTACCCCGGCAACGTCCTGGTGACAGGCTTCGACATCATCTTCTTCTGGGTCGCGCGCATGATCATGATGGGCATCAAGTTCATGGGCGATGTGCCGTTCCACGAGGTGTACATCCACGGCCTGATTCGAGACCACGACGGCCAGAAGATGTCGAAGTCCAAAGGCAATATCCTGGACCCGCTTGATCTGATTGACGGTGTCGACCTCGACACCCTGCTGGCCAAGCGCACGACGGGCCTGATGCAGGACCACCTCAAGGCCAAAATCGAGAAAGCGACGCGCAAGGAGTTTCCCGACGGCATCGATCAGTACGGCGCCGACGCGCTGCGCTATACGTTCGCCGCTCTCGCCACAACGGGACGCGATATCCGCTTCGATCTCGGCCGCATCGAAGGCTACAAGAACTTCTGCAACAAGATCTGGAATGCCTCTCGCTACGTGCTGATGAACACCGAGGACATCAGCGACGGCGACGCCGAGTTTTCGGCCGCAGATCGCTGGATCCGGTCGCGCTTCGACCAAACCGTCGCCGGCGTGCACGACCACTTCCGGACCTATCGCCTGGATCTTGCTGCGAAAGCCATTTACGAATTCACGTGGAACGAGTTCTGCGACTGGTACCTCGAGCTGTCGAAGCCCATCCTGCAGTCGGATGACGCCAGCGATGCGCAGAAACGCGGCACGCAACAGACCCTGATAGGCGT
>JASJBB010000018.1 GCA_030066735.1 Woeseiaceae bacterium
CCGACCGTCGAAGCGGTCATCCGCGACCTCGCGCAACGCTTTGCGGCGGCGGGTCTAAGCTACGGGCACGGCACCGACAACGCGCTGGATGAAGCGGCTTGGCTCGTGTTCGCGACTCTCGGGCTGGAACACGATGACGCGACGGCTGCCTACGCCAGTGAAGTCAGTACCGAAGATGCCGACGCGATCAACGCATTGGCGGCGCGCCGCATCGACGAACGCATACCGGTTGCCTACCTCATCAACCAGGCCTGGTTCGCCGGCCTCGAGTTCTATGTCGACGACCGGGTTCTCGTGCCACGGTCGCCGTTTGCCGAGCTGATCGCCGCCCGTTTCGAACCATGGCTTGCGCCGGGTTCGCTGCGCCGTGCCGTCGATCTCGGGACCGGCAGCGGTTGCATTGCGATCGCGATTGCCGCCGCCTTCCCCGAGGCCGAGGTCGATGCCGTCGATATTTCGGCGGGCGCACTCGAGGTCGCCCGAATAAACGTCGAGCGCCATCACATGGAAGATCGCGTTCACCTCGTCGAGTCGAATTTTTTCGCCGGACTGGAAGGGCGTCAGTACGAACTGATCGTCAGCAATCCTCCGTATGTCGACAGGGCGGACATGGAAGCTCTGCCAGAGGAGTTTCGGCACGAGCCGGAACTCGGGCTGGCGGCAGGTGACGACGGTCTGGATTCGGTTCACGTCATCCTGCATGATGCATCGCGTTTTCTCAGCGACGGTGGCATTCTGGTCTGCGAAGTCGGCAATAGCCAGGCAGCGCTGGAAGCGGCCTATCCGGACCTGGCGTTCACGTGGCTCGACTTCGAGCACGGCGGGTCGGGTGTGTTCCTGCTGACGAAGGACGAATTACAGGGTCTCTAGCGTGTCGGGCAACAGCATAGGAAAGAATTTCGTCGTCACGACCTTTGGCGAGAGCCACGGCGTCGCGCTTGGCTGCATTGTCGATGGCTGCCCTCCGGGCATGGCGCTCGAGGCCAGCGATATCCAGGCAGACCTGGAGCGGCGCCGCCCGGGCAAGTCGCGCCACGTGACGCAGCGCAAGGAGCCCGACCAGGTCGAGATTCTCTCCGGGACCTTCGAAGGCGTGACCACGGGAACGCCGATCGGGTTGCTGATCCGCAATGTCGATCAGCGCAATCGGGACTACGAAGCGATCAAGGACAAGTTCCGGCCCGGCCACGCCGACTACACCTACCAGCAGAAGTACGGCATCCGCGACTATCGCGGCGGCGGTCGCTCATCGGCTCGCGAGACCGCCATGCGCGTGGCGGCCGGGGCGATCGCTCGCAAGTACCTGCGCGAACGCGCCGGCATAGAGATTCATGGCTACCTCGCGCAGATCGGGTCGATCGAACTCGAGTGCAAGGATTTGTCGATCGTCGACGACAACCCGTTTTTCTGTGCCGATCCCGACCAGGTGGAGAAGCTCGAGGCTTACATGATCGAACTGCGCAGAGCGCAGGATTCGATCGGCGCCAAGATCAGCGTACTGGCCACCAATCTCCCGCCCGGGCTGGGCGAACCGGTCTTCGACAAGCTCGAAGCGGCTTTGGCGCACGGACTCATGAGCATTCCGGCCGTCAAGGGCGTCGAATTCGGCGCCGGATTCAGGGCCGTGTCGCAGCATGGCAGCGAGCACCGGGACGAGATCGGCCCGGACGGTTTCGCGAAAAACGATGCGGGCGGCACGCTGGGGGGCATTTCGTCCGGCCAGGATTTGCTGACCAGCATTGCGCTCAAGCCCACATCGAGCATTACCAGGCCGGGCAAGACGATCGACACGCAGGGCAAGGAAACCGAGATCGTGACCAAGGGACGTCACGACCCGTGCGTCGGATTACGCGCGACCCCGATTGCCGAAGCGATGGTCGCACTGGTGCTCATGGACCATTACCTGCGCCATCGTGCGCAAAACGCAGACGTTGAATCGGAAACCCCCGCAGTATGACCAGCAAATATGATGTCGCCGTCGTCGGTGCTACCGGCGTGGTCGGCGAAGCGATGCTCGAGATCCTCGCCGAACGCAAGTTCCCGGTAGGAGAAATACACGCACTGGCCAGCGAGCGTTCGGTCGGCAAGACGGTCGAGTTCGGCAATCGCGAACTCGTCGTCAGCGACCTGGCGGAGTTCGATTTCTCGACGGTGCAAATCGGTCTGTTCTCGGCCGGCGGGTCGATCTCGGCCGAATTCGCGCCCAAAGCTGCCGCGGCCGGTTGCGTCGTCATCGACAACACCTCGCATTTTCGCTACGACGACGACATTCCGCTCGTGGTGCCGGAAGTCAACCCGGATGCGATTGCCGATCACAAGACGCGCGGCATCATCGCCAACCCCAATTGCTCGACCATCCAGATGGTCGTTGCGCTGAAACCGATTTACGACGCCGTTGGTATCGAGCGTATCAACGTCGCGACCTACCAGGCTGTTTCGGGCGCCGGCCGGGATGCCATGGACGAGCTGGTGCGGCAGACGTCATTGCTCATGAACGGCCGGCCGCTCGAGATCGACGGGGATGCGAAACAGATCGCGTTCAATGCCGTGCCGCACATCGACAGCTTCCAGGACAACGCCTACACCAGGGAAGAAATGAAAATGGTGTGGGAGACACGCAAGATATTCGGCGACGACAGCATCCAGGTGAATCCCACGGCTGTCCGTATTCCGGTGTTCTACGGACACTCGGAGGCCGTGCACATCGAGACAAGAGACCGGATCTCAGCCGAAAAAGCCCGCGAATTACTGCGCGCTGCCCCGGGGGTCACGCTGGTCGACGGCCAGGAAACCGGCCAATATCCGACAGCCGTCACTGACAGTTCGGGTTCCGACCCTGTATACGTAGGTCGCGTGCGTGAGGACATTTCTCACCCACTTGGACTAAACCTGTGGGTTGTGTCCGACAACATACGTAAGGGCGCGGCTCTAAATAGCGTCCAAATTGCTGAAATATTGGCGAAAAACCATTTATAAGCTATAGTCCACCATCATATGTTAAAGCGGTCTGCGCGCCGTGCTGCGGCCTCGTGCGGGGTCGTCTCAGCGGTGCTTTGGGGAGCTGGAGAATAATATTATGTCGAGACGACTCTCTCGAATCTCGCTTGTGCTTGTCCTGATACTGTCAGGCGAGGTCTGGGCCCTGGGCCTGGGAGACATCACGATGAATTCGGCTCTCAATGAGCCGCTCAATGCCCGCATCGAGCTGTTGTCCGCAACGCCGGAAGAACTCGATAACCTGACGATCGCGATGGCCTCGGCCGATACGTTCGAGCGTTACGGCATCGATCGTCCGTTCTATCTCAGCGACATGCAGTTCTCGATCGTGCGCAGTGGCCGTGCAGACGGCAACTACGTTCAGGTCAGGTCGGTTTCGCCGATGGCCGAGCCGTTCCTCACGTTCCTCGTCGAAGCGTCATGGTCGCGTGGCCGATTGCTTCGCGAGTACACGGTTTTCCTCGACCCGCCGACTTTTGCGCCGCCCGTGGCCGATACCGCGCCGGCCGTGCAGGCGCCGACACGCGCAGCGCCATCGGACAGCGGCCGCATTGACCGCACGCCACCGCCGGCTGCAACGCCGCGTCCGACGCCGCGTCCAGCCCCTGCGCCGCGCGCGGCTGAGACGCAACCACAGCCCGAGACCGCGCCACCGCCGCAGGCCCAGCCGGCGCCCGTCGTTGACGATACGCCGTTCAGCACCGCTACCGGCGCGGACATGGTCGTCGAACGCGGCGACACGCTCTGGGGTGTTGCATCACGCGTGCGCCCTGACTCGCGTCTGACGATGAACCAGACGATGCTCGCCATCTTCGAGGCGAATCCCGAAGCGTTCGGCGGCAACATCAATATTCTGCGCGCCGGGGCCGCTCTGCGAATCCCGAGTGCCGACGAAATTTTCCAGATCAATCGTGCCGATGCGCTGCAAGAAGCCAGGCGTCAGCACGCCGCGTGGGACGGCGGAACAGCCCCGGTCGTCGCCGACACGTCGACACGACCGAGCCTCACGCTGGTTCCTCCCGACGAGGACATCGGTGAGACCGCGGATACCTTCGTCCCGGAACCGGAGCCCGAACCCGAGCCATTGGTCGACGCCGAGACACTGCGCGAGCAGGAGATTCTCGATCGCATCACCGAACTGGAAAGCGCCGATGTACCGCAGCAGCAGTCCCTGATCGAAATCCGGGACAACGAACTCGCCCAGCTTCGCGAGGAGCTTGCGCGCATCAGGGGCGAGGTCTACGAGCCGGTGCCCGAGGATCCGTTTGTCGACGAACTCGATCCGGATGCCGTCGAGGAAGTCGGTCTCGACGAGATGGCCGAGGACGCCGGGGACATGGCCGAAGACGCCGTTGCCGACGATGTGACGGCGGATGAGGCGGCAGAGTCCGACGTCATCCGGACGCCGCCGCGGGTTGCGGAGCCGAGCCTCGTCGATCGCATCATCGAATTTGCGACCGGTATATACGGCATCATTGCCGCTGCCGTAATACTCGTCGTCGGGGCGCTGGTCTGGTTCATGCGCCGCGGCGGTGGCGACGACGACATCGAGGATTGGCAGCCGATCGACAAGGACGAGCTTGCAGACGGCGCCATGGAAGCGACCGAGTCGCTGGCGGCGCCGACGGGCGAGGAGTCATTCGTTGTCGTCGAACAGGAGCCCGCGAGCCCCCTTGATGAAACGATCGATGCAGAGGCCCCGCCTATTACGGCGGAGCCGACCGAAGAGATGCCGATTGCCGCGCCCGACCTGGGCGAATCCACCGACGACGCCGCACAGCTCACTTCGCTGGAGGATACGTTCAGCTCCGAGACGGCCATCAACCTCGACCAGTCGGACCCGATCGCCGAAGCCGACTTCCACATGGCTTACGGCCTCTACGACCAGGCAGCCGACCTCGTCAATGGCGCACTTCAGATCGAGCCGGAGCGTGCCGACCTGCTCACCAAGCTCTGCGAAATCTACTTCGTCTGGGGCAACCGTGACGCCTTCATCGACGCCGCAGGGCGCCTCAAGGGTGTCGTAGGCGACGGCGACAGCGCCGACTGGGACAAGATCGTCATCATGGGCCAGCAGATTGCGGCCGATGACGAGCTGTTCGCCGGCGCGAGCGCGGCCGGTGCCACCAAGGCCGTCGACCTCGCCTTTGACGAAGGCGGCGACGATACGGGCGCGCTGGATATGGATTTCGGCGCCGAGGGAGACGAGCCGGCCGACGTGCTGGATATCGGCGCCGTCGACAACGAAGAGACGGTACCCGTCGACGCGGATGGCGGCATCGACTTCACGCTGGACACGACGGGCGAGGCCGAGGTGACCCCGGTCGACGAGATGGATGAGACGGCCGAGAGCCCCACGGTTGAGGCGGTCGACTTTGACATTACCAAGGAGATTCCTTCGGTCGACGAGACGGCGGAGATTGCCGCCGACGACACCGCGGAAATTTCCGCTACCGCGGAGACCAGGGAGGCGGCGCTCGACGAGACGGCTGAGAGCCCGACGGTTGACGCGTCGCTGTCCGACGAGACCACGAGCGGGCCGACGATCGAGGAGCAGTTTGACGTTCTGTCGGGTACGGCCGAGCTGCCGTCACTCGACGATACGATCGGTGATGCGATCGAGGCCAGCGGCCAGTCAGCCGACGCGACGGCCGAGATCAACCTCGACGAGCTGGACCTCGAAATCGACAGCATGGCCGAGACGGAACTCGCCTCGCTCGACGATCTCGACTCTACCGGGAAGATGGAGCAGCTGGTTGACACGAGTATCGAAGAAGCGGTCGAGGACCCCGGCGCGGTCACGGGCAAGAACCTCGAGCTGGACCCCGATGCAACCGGCGTCCAGGAAGCGCTCGATGCCGGCGAGGATACCGGCGTCAACGAAGCGCTCAGCGACACGGGCCTGCACGCGCCCGATGAAAGCCTGCTCGACGCCACGGGCGTGACCCAGGTTCTTAGCGCCGACCTCGCCGTTGAGACTACGACCGATGCCGAGGGCGATGCGCAGGCCGAAGAAGACGCAACAATGCTTGCGACGACCCTGGGCACCGAGCCGCTGGAGGATAGCCTGCCCGACGATGCCGAGACCCTGCTCGCAAGTCTCGACGATGACGCGACCGGCGCGGGCGACTTCGACTTTGCCAAGACGGAAGCGTTGCCCAAGGATGCGTTCACGGGCGAAATGAACATGGACGAGACCGGCGAGATGCCGGCCGTTGCCAGCACCGACGTCGAACTCGATCTCGACGATCTCACGGCGGCCCTCGAAATCAGCGACAGTGGCGATACGGTCGAACAGCAGCGCGACGACGCGACGGTCGAACAGCCCCGCCCGGCGCCGGCAGACTTCGATGCAGCTGGCACGGTGTCGCTCGGCGCCGATGACATGAGCGACGAGCTGTCCGAGGCGCGCACGATGACCGAGGTTGGCACCAAGCTCGACCTGGCGCGCGCTTACGTCGACATGGGCGACCCGGCGGGCGCTCGCTCGATTCTCGAGGAAGTCCTCGACGAGGGCGACGAGGGTCAGCGCCAGCAAGCGCAACAACTGCTGGATTCCTTGCCCAGCTAAGAGTCGATCCGCCCCTAAGTGCGCATCGCGATCGGTCTGGAGTACGACGGCACGGCGTACAACGGCTGGCAGCGCCAGCGCACCGGCCACGGCGTCCAGGCCTGCGTCGAGCAGGCGCTTGAAACCGTTGCGAATCACCCGGTCGAGGTCGTCTGTGCCGGTCGAACGGATACCGGCGTGCACGCATCGGGCCAGGTCGCGCACTTCGATACCGACAGCGAGCGCGAGCCGCGCAGCTGGCTGCTCGGGGCCAACAGCAATCTTCCCGATGACGTCAACCTCACCTGGACGCAGGCCGTCAATGACGAATTCCATGCCCGCTATTCGGCGGTTTCACGCAGCTACCGGTACCTCATCCTGAATCGCCTGCAGCGCTCGGCGCTGTTCCGCCATCGGGCGTGGTGGGTCCACGCCGACCTCGATGCGCAACGCATGCATCGTGCGGCGCAGGCGCTGGTCGGCGAACACGATTTTTCGGCGTTCAGGGCGGCCGGCTGCCAGGCGAAAACGCCGATGCGCAATATCCAGTCGATCAGCGTTACTCGCAACTCCGACTGGCTCGCCGTCGAGGTCACGGCCAACGCGTTCCTGATGCACATGGTCCGCAACATCACCGGTACGCTCGTCGCTATCGGCTGTGGTGAAGAGGGCGAGGCCTGGGCCGGCGAGATTCTGGACAGCCGCGACCGCACCCGGGCCGGCGTTGCCGCGCCACCGCACGGCCTGACCCTGACCGACGTCAGCTATCCGGCCGAGTTCGAATTGCCGGCCAACCCCAACCTCAAATTGAGATAAGATGCGCCCATGAGCTGGTTCGAGAAATTAATGCCATCACGCATCAGCACGGAGAAGCGCACGCGCTCCGTGCCCGAGGGCGTATGGATCAAGTGCCCGCAGTGCGACGCGCAGCTGTATCGCAACGAGCTGGAGCGCAACCTGCAGGTGTGCCCCAAGTGCAATTATCACATGCGCATTGGTGCTCGCCAGCGGCTCGATTTCTTTCTGGACCCCGACTCCCAGCAGGAACTGTCCTCCCAGCTGGAGCCGCAGGACCCGCTCAAGTTTCGCGACAGCAAGCGTTATCGCGATCGCATCGTCCAGGCGCAACGAAAGACCGGCGAGAAGGACGCGCTCGTTTCCGTGACCGGCACATTGCTGGGACGGCCGGTCGTTGCGTGTGCCTTCGAGTTCGCCTTTATGGGCGGGTCCATGGGGTCGGTCGTTGGCGAACGTTTTGCCCGTGCGGCGAACCATGCCGCGGAAAACAAGATGCCCCTGGTGTCCTTTGCCGCGAGCGGCGGCGCGCGCATGCAGGAAGCGCTGTTCTCGTTGCTGCAAATGGCCAAGACCTCCGCCGCATTGGCGCGGTTGGGCGAGGAACGCGTGCCGTTCGTTTCGGTACTGACCGATCCGACAACCGGCGGCGTGTCGGCGAGCCTCGCCATGCTCGGCGATGTGAATATTGCCGAACCCAATGCGCTCATCGGTTTTGCCGGGCCCCGAGTCATCGAACAGACCGTGCGACAGAAGCTGCCGGAAGGCTTCCAGCGCAGCGAGTTTCTGCTGGATCATGGCGCGATCGACATGATCGTCGACCGGCGCGAAATGCGTGAGCAGGTGGCGGACCTGCTCGCCAAGTTCGAAAACCGCCCGAGCCCCGTCACCAGCTAGCTCCCGTGGATACCGCTGCGACGCCTTTGTCCCAATGGCTGGCGAGGCTGGAGACGGTTTCGTCGCGGGAAATCGACCTGGGGCTCGAGCGCGTGTCCAATGTCCTCGAGCGCCTCGCGTTACCCGCCGCCGACACCGTGCTGCACGTGGCGGGAACGAATGGTAAGGGCTCCAGTGTGGCGATGCTCGAGGCGTTGCTGCGACCGACCGGCGCCCGCGTAGGCAGCTACACGTCGCCGCACATCCTGCGATACAACGAGCGCATTTGCATTGATGGCAGGGATGCCGACGACAGCGAGATCATCGCGGCCTTCGAGCGGGTGGAGGCGGTGCGCGACGGGGAAGAGCTGACGTATTTCGAGTTTGGCACGCTCGCGGCGCTGGTCGTGTTTGCCGAGGCCGGCGCCGATACGCTGTTACTCGAGATTGGCCTGGGAGGGCGGCTCGACGCGGTCAACGCCGTTGAGCCCACGGCCGGTTTGATCACCAACATCGGCCTCGATCACTGCGCCTGGCTTGGCGAGGACATCGAGTCGATTGCGTTCGAGAAAGCCGGCATCATGCGCCCGGGAAAACCCGTGGTATTCGGCTCGCATGACATGCCCGACGCCATCGGCGCGCATGCGCGGGACATCGGTGCGCAGCTGCTGGCCGCAGGCCGTGACTATGACTGGCAACTGGCGGACGACAGCTGGTCGTGGCGTGGCGCCGGCCTGGCGCTGGACAACCTGCATCGTCCGGTTCTCGTCGGCGATCACCAGGTCGCCAACGCTGCCGGTGTGCTCGCACTGTTGGAGGTCTGCGGTTTCGGCGGCGCACTGGATCGCGATGCCGTCAACGCGGCGCTGGCCGACGTGCAGCTCGACGGCCGTATCCAGTCCATCGCGCTTGATACGCACTGGGTCGTCGACGTCGCCCACAATCCCGACGCGGCCGAGGCCCTGGCGCGGGGCCTGGAGGGGTTCCCGGGCCGCACCGTCGCAATCGTCGGCATGCTGGACGACAAGGACGTGGAGAGCGTCGTGCGGCACATCGACGGCCGTGTCGACGAGTGGATTGCCGTAACGGCGGATAGCCCGCGCGCGATCGGCGCTGCCGAACTCGGTGAGCGCATCAGCGCCGTGGCCAGCGGCAGATGCCAGGTAGCCGATTCACTCCACGCCGCCATGGAACGTGCCGAACAGCTCGCCGGTCCCGGGGACCGTGTGCTGGTTACGGGCTCTTTTTATCTGGTTGGACCCGCGCTCGACCAGCTATACTCGCGTCGCAAATCATGATGGATCGAGCATTGAAAGAACGCATCATCGGCGCCGCCGTACTGGTACTGGTCGTCGTACTCGTGGTTCCCGTATTTCTGGATGGCCCGCCCGAGGAGGGCGCAGTGGTCAGCGAGCGAGTGCCGCTGCCGGGCCAGTCCGACCAGGAGACACGAACCGTGGTGCTCGATCGCGACCGCAGCAGCCCGGTGCCGGCCAGCGAAGGCAGCGAGCCCGCCGTGACGACGCCGCGGCCGCAACCGGCGCCGGTGCGGGCCGCGACGGAGTCCGAACCCGAAGCCGAGCCCGAGGCGAAGCCGGCGCAACCGGAACCGGCTCCGCAGGATGCGCCGCAGACGGCTGCCGACTCATCCTCGACGGGGATGTGGGCAGTCCAGCTGGGCAGCTTCGGTAACGCGGAAAATGCCGAGCGGCTGGCCGCCGATTTGCGCAGCAAGGGACACGCGGCCTTTCTCAGCCAGGTATCGACCTCGGCGGGTCAGCGCCATCGTGTGCGAATCGGACCACAGAAGGACAGGGCGGCGGCCGAGGCCGTCGCCTCGAAACTGCGAGCGGCCGGCCACGACGTGAAGGTGCTGCCACACCCGTAGTTGTAGCCGCTCGGGACTCTGTTAGAATCTCGTTCCATTCCAACCGGCCGCGGACCCGCCATCCCTGATGCCGATCATCGACATTGTCATCATCGTTGCCGTCACAATCTCCGTCATCATCGGCATCGTCCGGGGATTCGTTAAGGAAGCCATCTCGGTTGCGGCGCTGCTCGTCGCGATCTGGGCTGCGCTCTACTTCGGCCCTTCGGTCGGAAAAGTGTCGGATAGCTGGATCGCATCGCAGGATCTGCAGTTGTGGTTTGGCCGCATCCTGATTTTCGCGTTGATTCTGTCGATTGGCGGCCTGCTCGGCTGGGGTATTGCCAAGCTCGTGCGGCTGTCGATTCTGAGCGGCATGGACCGGCTGGCCGGGACCGTTTTCGGCGCCGGGCGCGGCGTGCTGCTGGTAGCTCTGCTCGTTCTGGCGGGCGAGTTCGCTGGCTTCAGCAATGACGAATGGTGGCAGCGGTCGCTGCTGATTCCGTACCTCGAGCAGGTGGCGGACTGGATAGAGGTAATGGCGCCACAGGGGTATGAAATCCTGGTGCCGGATGAGGAGCTGATCTGAGTTATGTGCGGTGTCGTCGGCATAGTGTCCCATTCACCGGTCAACCAGGCCATTTATGACGCGCTGACCGTGTTACAGCATCGCGGCCAGGATGCCGCCGGTATCGTGACCTGGGGCGAAGATGGTTTGCGGCAACGCAAGAGCAACGGCCTTGTTCGGGACGTGTTTCGTCAACGCCACATGCTGCGTTTGTCGGGAAACGTGGGCATTGGCCATATTCGCTACCCGACCGCCGGCGGCTCGCTGGCCGCGGAAGCACAACCGTTCTACGTCAACTCGCCCTACGGCATCTGTCTCGGGCACAACGGCAACCTGACGAACTACGACGAGCTGGCCGAACTCCTGGCCAGGGAGGATCGTCGCCACCTGAGCACGGGGTCCGACTCGGAAGTGCTGCTCAACGTCTTCGCCCACGAGCTGCAAAATCGCGTTAACGGAACACCGACCCCGGACCAGGTCTGGGACGCGGTAGAAGCAGTTCATGAACGCTGCAAGGGCGGCTATGCGGTTGTCGCGCTGATCGTCGGCATCGGCATCGTGGCGTTTCGCGATCCCAATGGCATTCGACCATTGGTGCTGGGCGAGCGCGCGTCGGAGAAAGGCCCCGAGTATATGGTCGCGTCGGAAAGCGTCGCGCTGGACGTCTTGCAGTTCGAACGCCTGCGTGACGTCAAACCGGGTGAGACCGTCTTCATTGAGAACGACGGCACGCTGCACACGCGCGAGCATCGCAGCACGACCACACACACTCCGTGCATCTTCGAATTCGTGTATTTTGCACGCCCGGATTCGATCCTCGACAACCTGTCGGTCTACAAGACGCGCCTGCGCATGGGCGAGCAGCTCGCCGGCAAGATTGTCCGCGACTTTCCGGACCACGATATCGACGTCGTCATCCCGATTCCCGATACGAGCCGCACGTCCGCCGTGCAGGTGGCGCATCACCTCGGCACCAAGTACCGCGAGGGCTTCATCAAGAACCGTTATATCGGCCGCACGTTCATCATGCCGGGCCAGGCGGAGCGCGCCAAGTCGGTGCGGCACAAGCTGAATGCCATCGATCTCGAGTTTCGCGGCAAGAACGTGCTGCTGGTCGACGATTCGATCGTGCGCGGCACCACGTCACGGCAGATCATCAAGCTGGCGCGCGAGGCCGGGGCCAGGAAAGTCTATTTCGCGTCGGCGGCGCCGCCGGTGCGATACCCGAACGTCTACGGCATCGACATGCCTGCCGCCTCGGAGCTGATCGCGAACGGCCGCTCGGTCGAGGAGATCCAGGAACTGATCGGGGCGGACCGGCTGATCTACCAGGACCTGCACGGGCTCATTCGCTCGGTTCGGCACGACAACTCGGACATCAGGGAATTTGATACTTCCTGCTTCTCCGGCGAATATGTCACCGGTGATGTTACGGACGAGTATCTCGATGAAGTCGAGCGGCGTCGCAACGATTCCGCCAAGCAGCAGCAAGAAGCCAGGCACGAGGGCCGGGCGGTTGTCGACGCGCCGCACGCCAAGAGCACCGACACCGCTGTCGGCATGTAGCCGGGTCCCTCGGCAGGGCGGTGACCGGTGAGTATCAAGATGATGATCATCGACGGGCAGGCGGATTTCCGCAGCTTGCTGATGCATCACGTCACCACGCACTGGCCGGACGCCATCATTTCCGCTTACGACCCCACCGAGGCCGGCTACCTGCCGGACGAGTTCTCGGGCGCCGGCAATGACATCATTCTGTTGGGCAGCGAACATGGCGACCGGGATGCGATGCAGGTGCTCAGCCAGTTCAACCGCAACCCGGCGTTTCCGGCGGTGGTCTACTTTGGCCCGAAGAGCGACGAAAAGGCGGCGTTGAAGACCGGCGCCGCGGCGTTTTTTCCGCGGCTGGAAGTGCACCACGACGCCCTGACTATCAAGCTCAGCGATATCCTGGTTTCGCGCCGGCGCGTGGCATCCACCGGTTCACTGTTCGTCGGCGATGAACGTACCGGCATTCACCCGCTGATCCGCGGCTACAATTTTCTGGAAAAACTCGGCGCAACGTCGCACTCGTCGATCTACCTTGCCGAGCGAGAGTCGACCGGCGTCAAGGTCGTTCTGAAGGTACTGCAGCAGTTGCCGGACGTTGCCGACAACATCGGCGCGTTCGATCGTTTCCTGCAGGAGTACGAGATGATCGCCGAGATCGACCACCCGAACATCGTGCGGATCTATGACCTAGGGGTCAGTGACGAGCATGCGCACATCGCGATGGAGTACATCGATGCCGGTGACCTGAAACGCCGCATATCGGCTGGAATCTCCGAACCCGATGCGGTGCGTTACCTGCGCCAGATTGCGAGCGCGCTGGCCGAGCTCGACCGCGTCGGTATCCTGCACCGTGATCTCAAGCCGGGCAACATCATGCTGCGCGGCGACGATTCGATTGCACTGATCGATTTCGGCCTGGCCAAGCGCATGCGGCTGCGCATGGAGCTCACCGACGAGGGCGAAATCTTCGGTACGCCGTATTACATGAGCCCGGAGCAGGGGCACGGCAACGGCGTGGACCACCGCAGCGACATTTACAGCCTGGGCGTGATTTTTTACGAGATGCTGACCGGCGAGAAACCGTTCCGCGCGGATTCGGCGATGGGCATCATCTATCAGCATGCGCAGGCGCCAGTTCCACTGCTGCGGCCGCGCTTCGCGAAATACCAGGCCTTGCTGAACATGATGCTGGCCAAGAAGCCCGACGACCGGCTGCAATCGGCCGCGGAGATTGACGAATGGCTGTAGTGCCTGCGGCAATCGCCGGTTTTCTGCACAACGAGACGCCGCAGGAGTGGATCGACGAGGCAGCTGGCCGGCTGCCGGAGATGCTCCTGGATCACGCGAACTGCGAGCTCAAAGCCGCGTCGACGGCGCTCGGGTTCCTGTACCGGTATCCGGACCGGACGCAGCTTGCCCAACGCATGTCGAGACTGGCGCGCGAGGAACTGCGTCACTTCGAGCAAGTGCGCTCGATCATGGATGACATGGGCATCCCGTTCGAGCGCCTGAGCGCGTCGCGCTATGCCGGCGGCCTGCGCGACGCCGTGCGCGACGAGGAACCCTGGAAGTTACTGGATTTGCTGCTTGTCGGGGCCCTGATCGAGGCTCGCTCCTGCGAGCGATTTGCGAAGGTTGCGCCGCGCCTGCCTGAACGGCTCGGCAAGTTCTACAGCGGACTATTGGCCTCCGAGGCGCGCCACTTCGAACACTACATTGCGTTCGCGAAGTCGGAAACCGGCCTGGACGACGCCGAAATTGATGCCCGCCTCGGCGAGTTGAAGGACATCGAGGCGCGGCTGATCGCCGACCCGGATCCGCAGTTCCGCTTTCATTCCGGAACCCCGATCGAGCTGTAGGAGCCCGCCCCAGCGGGCGACCGTCAGCGCGGCATTGCCTCGAGCTTCGGCCCGCGGGAATCCCAGCGCACGACGCTGCCCTGCTCATACCAGTCGCCCAGAACGATGCGCTTGGCTTTGCGATTGCCGAGGTCAACCGTGTGGACGTCCGGGCGGTGCGTGTGGCCGTGCAGCAGCACGTCGACGTTGTGTTCCTGGATGACGCGCTTCACCTCGTCCTCGTTGACGTCCATGATTTCGAGGCTCTTGTTGATCGTCTGCTCGAGGCTCTGGCGGCGCGCCTCCTGGGCAATACGCAGCCGCTCCTTGAGTGGTTTCGCGTTCATGCTGGCCTGCCAGTCGGGGTCGCGCACCATCTTGCGGACCCGCTGGTACTGCACGTCGTCGATGCACAGGACGTCGCCGTGGCTGAGCAGCGTCTTGCGGCCGTACATCGTGACCTTGTACGGGTCCTTGAGGATCTTGACGCCGGTCTCGTTGGCGAAGCCCGATCCGATCATGAAGTCACGATTGCCGTGCATGAAATATACGGGAATACCGCTGTCAGTGAGTTTGCGCAGCGCGCGCTTGATCGTGAAATAGTGGGTATTCGGATCGTCGTCGCCGACCCAGGCCTCGAACAGGTCACCGAGAATGTACAGGTCGTCCGCCTCGTTGGCATCGGTCTCGAGGAACTGCAGGAACTGCTTGCCGATGTCCGGCCGGTCGGCCTCGAGGTGCAGGTCTGAAATAAACAGTGTGGTCATCTCGGTTTACTCGAACGCATAGCGCGAAGCTTTCTTGATGATGATCGGAATCATGGGCACGTCTTTTTGAAAGTCGCCCTGCGGCCCCGTCTGGACACTGACGATCTTGTCCACGATCTCCATGCCCTCGATGACCTGGCCAAACACGGTGTAACCCCAGTTGCCCCGGAACGGGTCCTTTTTCGGATCGAGCCGCTGGTTGTCGGCGACGTTGATGAAAAACTGCGAGTTCGCCGAGTGCGGGTCGCCCGTGCGCGCCATGGCGATGGTGCCGCGCACGTTGCTTAGCCCGTTGCCCGACTCGTTGGGAATGGTGCGATCGTCTTCCTTGATCTTGAGGCCGGGCGTGTAGCCGCCGCCCTGGGCCATGAACCCGGGGATCACCCGGTGAAAAATCAACCCGTCATAGAATCCGCTGTCGACGAGGTCGAGGAAATGGCCGACGGTCAGCGGCGCCTGCCGGCCGCTGAGTTCGAGGACGATGTTGCCCTCACTGGTCTCGAGCTTGACGTAGGCATGTGCCGGAACCTTGTCCGCGGCCAGCACAAACGAACTGCATAGCCCCAGGAGCAGGGCGATAAGGATCTGTTTCATTGCTACCTCAAGCGAAATGTCGGCGCGGCGCAAGGGCGACCACGCCCCGACCATACCAAGAACCGCCGGAGGCGGCTATCTATCGCCGCACGCTGCGTTGACCTCAAAATAGAGCGTCCGTATCATCATGCCCCCGCGCGGTCCGGCCCCGGTCAGGGCAACGTGTGGCAAAATAACGGGTATCGGGGCATGGCGCAGTCTGGTAGCGCATCTGCTTTGGGAGCAGAGGGTCGGCGGTTCGAATCCGTCTGCCCCGACCACTCTTCAACAACCGGGTACGGTGACTGCCGCGGTGCCGTCGGCGAGGATGGCCGGCACCATTCTCAACGTGCATTCATTGCTCATCACACTGACATGGCTGTCCGCCATCGGGTAAATCGCGGTTGCCCTTGATCGAGCTGATTCCGTCAGCTGGCTCTCGACAGTAACAACGGTGTCGTCTTCGCGGCGCTCGCCGCCGCGTTCGTGGGCGAAGGTGTAGAACAGGTGATGCCGCGGCCCGCTTGAGAAATCGAGGCTGCCGATTTTTTGCAGGTAAGGGCTGCCCGGCGCCATCGCCCACCAGACCGGCGCCACGACGGGCGCCCATTTGATGCCCTGCGATGCGGCAGCATGGCCGCCGAACGGCGATGCAATACTGATGAACAGCCGCAGCTTGTCGCGAACGGCCGGGCTCGCCTGGTCGATCATGCCCTTGCTGACCAGGCCACCCATGCTGTGGGCGAGCACGTCGATCTGCGCCACGTCATAACGCTGCACGACTTCGTCGAGAATTTCGCTCAGTGCGTACGAGGTGTATTCCAGCGACGAAGCGCTGGGGTAGTGGAACAACAGCAGCTGGAGGTCATCCGGGAGGGCAGCGGCGAGCTCGCGAAAGACCCTGGGAGTGTCACTGATCCCGTGGACCGCCACGATGAGGTTCCTGGACGGTTCGAATTCCTCGAGCACATAGAGGCCGAAGCCGATCTCTCTCAGGAATTCCCCGGGTTGCCACATTCCGAGGTGGACGTTCTCCGGCGAGAAGTTCGGTTCATCCCAGGTGATCACCCGCAGGAAATTTTCAGTCTTGTTGGTGGTCGCTGCCAGGGTCTCAAGCGACAGGTCGAGCGTGTCGGCAAGTACGTTGTGCGCCGACAGTTCGATATCCTGGACAGGCAGGCCCGGGATGTCGACCCGGTCGTCGATGTCCAGGTCGGCGAACCAGCTGACCATCGGGTCGTCGATCCGCACGGCCGGCTCCCCCGGCTGATAGACGAAGTCTCCGTTACTGTCTTCGAAGGCCACGGCAAAGTAGTCGCCCTGGGGCAGGAGCGCATAGATGATCTCACCGTGGCCTGCGGTTCGCACCGACCCGATCTCGCCAGAATCCCTTTCGATCAGTGCAAAGACGATATTGGCCTCGCCATTGCCGCCCCCGACCTGGCCCTTGAAGAAACCATAGCCGCTTTCGAGCCTGTTCATGTCCTGGTTCAGGTCCTTGATGACACAGGCGCCGAGCAGGGTGGCCGCCAGTAGCAGCGGAGCTAATCGTCTGGCGTGGGCGTTGAGCTTGATAGTGGTCTCCCGTCATCGTGCCGTTGGCGCGGCTGATTCCGAAGGCCGCTGCGGCATGCACCGGCGACCTCTCGCATGGTACTGGAAGTTGTGGTGCTTTTCGGGCCCTCGAGTGCGGAGCAGGTGGCGCGCCAGCGCGGCTTGAGGCATACTCGCGCCCGCCCGGAGGCAGAATTTCCGGGTGTACGAGCGCCCGTAGCTCAACCGGATAGAGCATCGGCCTTTGAGTGAGGAGCCCGTGTCGGGAAACGGAACCGGCACGGTGGACTGCACTGTAACGGGGAAACCTTAACAGGTAATGCTGATGGCAATCCCGTGGAAACCGGCGGGCCTTGTGTTTGGCTGGGATCCGTAGAGACTATACGTGCGGCACCTGAGACGGTGAAGAGATAGTCCAGACCACAAACCCGCGAGGGCGGGGCCGCGAAAGCGGTAGTTGGTAAGCTAAGCCGAGGGTTGCAGGTTCGAGTCCTGCCGGGCGCGCCAGCTCCAAAGGCGCTGTACAATAGAAAATCTGTGGTGGGCGTAGCTCAGTTGGTAGAGCCCCGGGTTGTGATCCCGGTCGTCGTGGGTTCGAGTCCCATCGTCCACCCCACTTTCTACTCTTCGCAGTCGTCCTCGGCATCCAGCAAGGCCAGGTCTTCCTCGCTTGCGCCGCGCGCCCAGTAGTCTCCCGCATCGAAAACGACCCGCCAGACGCCGTCGTCATTCAGGCGCCACGTCGAGTGAAACGAACCATAGGACTTCGTCTCGGTGCCGTCTTCGTTCTTGCCAATGGCTTCGTAGACTCCCACGGAGAGCGCCAGCGTCCCGTCCTGGACAACCTCTACAAACCTGGGCCGCCAGCGAATGCTGGGCCCGTCTTCAGCCGTGAAGCGGCTCCAGCTCGCAGAAATTTCCTCGACACCCCGACGAGGGCGATTGCTGACAAACCGGGCATCCGCATCGAGGAAGGTCTTGAACGCCTCGATGTCCTTGCGCTCGATCGACTTGCTGAATCCGATCTCCCGGCATCGCACCTCGTCGGCCGGGTTGGCCGCGGCTGCCGCTGACATCAGTGCCAGCATGGCGATTCCGATTCTTTTCATACCGCATCCCCTCTGCTAATATCGCGCCCCCATCGGCGAACATACGCCGGTTATCTCATACGGCGGGCCTCTAGCTCAATCAGGCAGAGCAACGGACTCTTAATCCGCAGGTTCGGGGTTCGATTCCCCGGGGGCCCACCACCCTCATAGCCGACTCGTATTTCGCTTTCTTCCGCCCGGCGCACATGCCGGATATTGTCCAATGAGTGCCCCGTGACGCGACGAACGGAATAAACTTCCGAGAAGACGATACGGGAAGATATCGGTGAACGGTCGAACCTTAAGGCTGGAGTGCCACCGCGGCAAAAGCGGTTTCGACACAATCTTTGAAGACTGGTGCGATCTGATGGAGCGGATCCACTACCAGAGCTTCTATCACCACCCATTCTGGTTCCGTGCATACCTGCGAGCGCATCCTGAGAAAGGCGATAACTTCGCGTTCTCCTGTGTTTATCGTGGGTCGGCGCTTGTCGGCGTGTTCCCGACCATCTCAGGACGCAAATCAGAAAGTGGCGCAATGGTCGCCGAACTGCCGGTCGGCGACGAGTTGTTCATGGCCGACTGCGCGATTGCCGACGGCGAGGATGGCGGCGAAATCTATGACGTTTTTCGCAACTCGCTCAGTAATGTCACGGGCCGTCCCTGGGACGTGTTCCGGGCCACGTTTATGCTGCGCGACGGCCACCTTGGGAAAGCCATCTCGAGTCGCAACCCACTGAACTACACAGTATTCGCGCAGGGCCGCTGCGCCGAGATGTCGATTCGCAATTACGACGAGGCTATCGCCGGTCTCAAGAGAAAGTTCAGAGGCAACCTCAACAACGCGAAAAACAAGCTCGAACGCGACGGCGATGCGCGTTTCGTCGTCGAGCGGTCGGCAATCCCGGTTCGGGGCATGTTCGACCAGTTCGTCGAACTGGAAATGGCGGGCTGGAAGGGCGATCCCTCGAGGCCGCGCGACGATTACACGACGCCGAGCGCGATCGGGCTAAGGGAAAGCAAGCACAGCTTTTACACGGACGTGATCGCGCAGTTTGCCGAGGCCGGGTGCGCTGAAATCAGCCAGCTGTGGCTCGACGATCGGCTCATCGGTTCAATCGTCAGCCTGATCCTGAACGACACCTGCTACGTTCTCAAAGTCGCCTACAACGAAGAGGCAGGACGGTACTCTCCCGGGCATCTTCTCATCGACCACGCCTACCGG
The DNA here is from genome assembly GCA_030066735.1 of Woeseiaceae bacterium. Taxonomy (GTDB): domain Bacteria; phylum Pseudomonadota; class Gammaproteobacteria; order Steroidobacterales; family Woeseiaceae; genus UBA1847. The sequence continues at coordinate 19,250 of JASJBB010000018.1, forward strand.
CGATTTGCCCGGGAAGGCCGCATCAGGCGCATCAACATGATCACGGCCTACCCGTGGGTCAGGGGCTGGGAGCCGTACTACCGCGACTACGTCGTCTTTCGCGACTTCAACCTGACGCTGCGGGGCGTGTTCGCCTGCCTGCGCAGCAAAGTGGGCGCGATGCGGCGCGACTACCGCAACGCGCGGCAGAAAGACCAAATCCACGAGCCCGTTAGGAAGTAGCCTTTCCTATTTGCCGGGCGCTCATCCGATCACGCGTTCAACCAGCCAGTATGCCGCGACGACGGAGATCGCCACCGACCCACCCTGGATCACCACCGGGACGAACCAGGACTTCTTGCGCAGCAGGTAGAGCAACGGGAATACGGCAAGCACGATAGCCAGCTGCCCGAGTTCGACGCCCAGGTTGAACAAGACCATGACCTTGACGAGATCGACCATGCGGAAGGTAAGGTGCCCCATGACCGTGGCAAAACCGAGGCCATGAAACAGGCCGAACAGGAATATCACGACCCAGCGCTTCGGCAGGTATGGTCGTAAATTGTCCATCGCCATGACGATGATCGACAAAGCGATGACGATCTCCACCGGCCGGCTGGGAAGCTTCACGATGTCCAGCGCCGCGAGACTCAGCGAGATCGAGTGGGCGACCGTGAAAACCGTGACAATACCCGCGACCTTGAGCAACGGATTGCGAAAACTCTCTTCGGGAACCCAGCGGCCGGCTTGCCAGAATACGACCGAGGTCAGCAGCAGCGACAGCAGGAACAGGATGTGATCGTAGCCAATCAGGATGTGCCAGGCGCCTTGCCACAGGAACTCGCGCAGCTGTAACAGGCCGGGCACATCCACCAGGTCGAGTTCCTGGACGGCATTGTCCGGCCGAAAAATCAGCGCCGTGTATTCCTCGCCAAAGTCCCTGCCAGCGACCGCGTTGCGCTCAATGAGCAGCAGCCCCCGGTGACGTGGGTCCTGCTCGAAGAACAGGGTTTGCCGGATGATCAGGCTTTCGGGCAGGGCGCCCGCCCATTCGGCAGCGAAGTGCAGGTGCAGGAACTCGCCTTGCGGCAGGGTCATCCTGCCAGCGTCCCGGAAATCGAGTTGCAGCGGCTGGTCGAACGCGCTGATCTCGAGGTGCTCGCCCACGTAGGCGACAACGGGTTGCAGCGCGGCGGCGTCCGGCACTTCATCCTGAAGCTGCAGGCCGAACTTGCTGTCGAGTTCGTTCTGATGCAGTTCCACCCGAACGTGCAGCGCATCCTCGTCGATGTTCAGGAACACATAGTTCTCGCCCGTGCTGTGGGCGAAGGCGGCGTGCGCGAATGCGAGCAAGAGAATCGTGCCGCAGGTCTTCCTGACCTGCTTACATAATCCAGTCAATGCGGGTCTCCCCCTTCCTTTCTTATTGGTTACACGCTGAAACGTATCTATACATGCATTGAAACAGCGTCCTAGTTTAGACTACTACACGAAACTTAATCCCTTAGTTTTGAATGTATTATGACAATAACATCGACGGGGCCTACCCCTGAGTCGGGATCAATACGACAGCTTACTCATGTCGAGAATCTGATCTGGATCGGCCAGCGGATGGCGGGCAGCGCGCCTGTCTACAACATGGCGCTGGCGATAACGCTGCGCGGCGTCGATGCAAACCGGTTCGCGCAGGCCTACCCGCGCATGGCCGAGGGGTTTGCGCCGCTGCGCGCCAGCGTGCGCAATAGCGAAGCGGGGCCGCTGCTCGATCTTGTCACCGCGCAACCGCGCGACCTCGAGTTGCTCGACTTGCGCGCAGAAAACGACGCGCTGGCCAGTGCGAAAGACTGGATGGAGCGCGCGGCGGCTGAGCCGTTCGACCTGGACGAACCGCTGGTCCGCTCGGCGCTCATTCGCATCGATGACGACGATTACATCTGGTTCGTCAACCAGCACCACATCGTTACGGACGCCTGGTCCTGCAAGTTGATGGTGGCCGCCATGGACCGGGCATACCGCGACGAGCCCGGCGACGATGTCGCGGCGGCAATCGGCCAGTTGCCGCCAGCGAAAGCGATTACGGAGTCGCGACTGGAAGAGGCGCGCTCGCACTGGCGCCGGGTGTATCGCGGCGTACCGCAACAGGACCCGACCTTCGGCCGCCTCAATCCCGACCGCGATGCCGCGTCGGACCGCCTCTGCTACCACCTCGACGCAGAGGAGGTTACGCGCTTGCAGGCAGTCGCGAGTCGCGAGTTTCGGTCGTTTTCGCCCCACATGTCGCTGTTCATCGCGTTCTCCACCCTGCTGGTGTCCTTGATGAGCCGTATCTCGCAGCGGCGCAGCATCGGCTTCGAGGCGCCGTTTGCCAATCGCGCGACCAAGCGCGCACAGCAGACACCAGGGCTGTTCATCGAGCTCTTTCCGCTGGCCGCCGACGTTGACGGCGCATCCACGTTTGCCAGCGTTGGGGCTCAGATTCAAAAGCAGCTGCCGGAAACCGTGAAGTACGGCATACCGGGCTCCAGCGTACCGACCGGCAACAACGGCTGCGACGCCGTGCTCAATTTCATTCCGTTCCTGCTCGGCGATTTCGACGGCGCACCCGTGCAGGCGGAGTTCGTGCACCCGGGCGCGCATGACGCGGCGCACGCATTGCGGCTGCAGGTCTGGGACCTGCGCAGCGACGGTGGGCTCACGATCATGTTCGACATGAACCACGCGATGATCGGCGCGGAAAACCAGGACACGGTGATCGGCTACTTCAAGTCGTTAATGGCCGCGTTCATCGAACAGCCCGAGGCACGGGTGGCGTCGATCCCGCTGCTGCCGGATGCGCAGCGACGCAAGGTGATTGACGACTACAACGACACCGGCGACACGCCGCTGCCGCAGCAGCCAATCGTGCAGACGATTTACGAGCAGGCCGGCAGGACCCCGGACGCGCCGGCGTTGGCCTGCCAGGGCGACCGGTTGAGCTATGCCGAGCTCACAGCCCGGGTGGACGCAGCCGCGGCAGCGCTTGCGGACCTGGGAATCTCGGCCGGCGACCGGGTCTGCATCTCGGCCACGCGGTCGATGGCGCTGATCGAATCGATCCTGGCAGTCATGAGGCTCGGAGCGACCTATGTGCCGGTGGATCCCGACTATCCCGCATCGCGTCGTGCGGCGATCTACGAGAACGTGCAGCCCCAGCTGCTCCTTAGCGACGACGGGCGAGGTGACGCCGCAGCCGGCGGCATTCACCACGCTGTGATGGCCGACTTGCGCAACGGCGAGACGGCTGCCGAAGCGGCGCAAGCCGCTTTGCCGGCATGGTCGCAGCTGGGGCTGGACGACCTGGCTTACGTCCTGTTCACCTCCGGGTCGACGGGCAAGCCGAAGGGCGTGCCTGTCAGCCAGGAAGGGCTGGCCGTCTACCTGCACTGGGCGGCCTCGGTGTATGGCGACGAGGGCCCGGTTACGATGCCGCTGCTGACGTCGATCGCCTTCGACCTGACCGTCACGTCGATGTTTTTGCCGCTGCTGAGCGGCGGCTGCGTGGTCGTCTATACGCCGACCACCGATGCATTCGACGATTCGCTGTTTCGCGCCGTTGAAGACGATCTCGTCGATACCATCAAGCTCACCCCGTCTCACCTGCGCATGCTGCAGCGGCTGGACCTGCACCGGTCGCGAATTCGCAACCTGATCGTCGGCGGCGAGCAGCTCACTACCGATGTGGCCGACGCTATCGACCGCCAGTTCGGTAACGTGCGGATATTCAACGAGTACGGGCCCACCGAGGCCGTGGTCGGCTGCATGATCCATCAGCACGTCCCGTCTGACGCGGCAACCAATACGCTCGGTTCACATGCGGTTCCGATCGGCAGGCCGGCAGCCCACACGCGCATCTATCTGCTGAACGAGGCCCGGCAGCCGGTGCATCCCGAGGTAACCGGCGAAATCTACGTTCATCGCACAGGAGCCCCCACGGCATACCTCGACGCGCCCGACGCCACGGCCGGCGCGTTCTTCCCCGACCTAGTGGCGCCGCAGGAGACCATGTACCGGACCGGCGACCTCGCGCGCTTCAATGCAAACGGAGACCTCGTGTATCTGGGTCGAATCGACCAGCAGGTGAAGGTGGCCGGGCATCGCGTGGAGACCGAGGAAATCGAGAGCGCCCTCACTCGTGTCGCAGGCGTCGAAGACTGCAGCGTCCTGCTCGATCGGCCGGCCGGCTCGGCGCCTGCCGCAGTCGTGCATTGTTCGGAGTGCGGTATCGGCAACGACACGCCGGGCATCAAGCTCGACCAGGCGGCGCGTTGCAACCTGTGCCGCGACTTCGACAAGTATGCGGGCCGGGTCGACGCCTATTTCCGGGAGCGGGAGCAGCTGCGCGAGGTCATCGCGGAGGCGGCCAAAAGAAAGACCGGCGAGTACGACTGCATGGCGTTGCTGAGCGGCGGCAAGGACAGCTCCTACGCGCTGTACCAGCTCGTCAACATGGGCTTCAAGGTCTACGGGCTCACGCTGGACAATGGATTCATCTCGCCGGAAGCCCTCGCCAACGCCCAGCGCGTCGTCGACGATCTCGGTATCGATCACGAGTTCGCTTCCTCGGAGCACATGCCGGAGATCTTTCGCGACAGCCTGAGCCGCTTCAGCAACGTGTGCCAGGGCTGCTTCAAAACGATCTACACGCTAAGCCTGCGTCGCGCCGACGAACTCGGCATCCCGGTGCTGGTAACGGGCCTGTCTCGCGGCCAGCTGTTCGAGACGCGGCTCAACCTCGGCCTGTTCCACGGCAACCGCAGCGACGAGGAGATCGACCGCACCGTGCTGCAGGCCCGCAAGGCCTACCACCGCCGCAACGACGCGGTCACCCGGTGTCTCGGCAACGAGGAGTTCCTGGACGACGACATTTTCGAGCGTATCCAGCTCGTGGACTTCTACCGCTACTGGAGCGCGTCACTGACCGAGATGCTCGACTTCCTGCAAACGCGGGCGCCCTGGGTTCGTCCTGCGGACACCGGCCGTTCCACCAACTGCCTGATCAACGACGTCGGCATTCATGTGCACCGCAAGGAGCGCGGGTTCCACAACTACGCCGTGCCGTACAGCTGGGACGTACGCCTGCAACAGAAGGATCGCGAGCAGGCAGTGCACGAACTGAACGACGACATCGACGCCGGGAGGGTCAGGGAGATTCTCGAGGAAATCGATTATCAGCCCGTGCACAGGGAGGACCGCAGGGCCGAGCAGCTGGTCGCGTTTTACGCCGCGGCAGAGGCAAAGGACCCCGAACAACTGCGCGGGGCGCTCGAGGACGTTCTGCCCGCCTGGGCGGTTCCACATCGCTTTATCCACGTCGATTCGATTCCGCTGACCGTCAACGGCAAGGTCGACAAGAGCACACTGCTGGCGAAGCTGTCGGCGACGCCCTCGTCGCAGCCGTTTCGCACGCCGGAGACCGAAGGTGAGGAGGCGGTGGCCGAACTCTGGGCGGAACTCCTGCCCGTGGTGGAAATCGGAGCAGACGATAACTTCTTCGAGCTGGGCGGCACATCAATCGAGGCCATCGAGTTCATGACGCGGCTATGTGACGGGTTCGGGGTCGAGCTGCCTTTGGACCTGATCTTCAATAAACCGGTTCTCGCGGAGGTCGCCGTGGAACTGGAGTCGGCGCTGGTTGCCCAGATCGAGGGGATGACCGACGCTGAAGTGCGTGCCGCACTGGAAAATGAGAGCGCCTGACCTTGGCAACCACCTCTGACAGCAACCGGACAGCCGATTCCGAGGCGCGTAGCAGCCTGCTGAAGCAGCGGTTGCGGCAGCGCCAGCCGGAGGCCCGAGACGATTCCGCCCGGGCCGACACGAATGTTGTCCCGGACGGACCGGTGGAACTCGGTCCCTACCAGCGGCCGCTGTTCGTGGAATACCGGATGTATCCGGAGCGCCGCACGGCCTGGATCATTCGCGGCTACCTGCTCGACGGCCATGTCGATGCCCGGCGCCTCGCCGCAGCCTTGTCGCAACTGCGCCAACGGCACTGGTACCTGAGCTGCGCGATCACGGCCGACGGCAAAGTACATCCGCGAGCAGCGGACATTCCGCTCGAAACCGTGGACTGTGCCGGGGATCCATGGGAGCAAGCGCGCCGCTATTGCCGCGGCCCGTTCAAGCCGTTCCGGCTGGAGCAGGGGGAGCTGTTCCGGGTCCACGTCTTCCAGGGCGGGGAACAGGCTGCGGTGGTGGTGGCCATCCACCACATACTCGCCGATCACCAGGCGGTCGACGTGTTGTCGACGGAGCTGAGCGCTCTCTATGAAAACGCAGCGTACGAGCTGAGTCCGCCGCCAGACCTGCTGCGCACTTACGATCAGCAAAGGGAAAACCTGGCGTCGCGGCGTCCGGCCCTCGAGGAATTCTGGCGCTCCTACCTGGACGGCCTGCCGCCTGTCAGGCCGCTGCCGCTGGCCCGTTCGCAGGATACGGCGGGCGAGGGCAAGGGTGCGCTGGTACGCGCCGACGCGCGCCCCGGCCTCGCCGAAATGTGCCTCGCGGCGGCTGCCCGCGAAGGCGTGTCGTTGTACCAGTGGTTCCTTGCAGCCTGGACGGTTCTGTTGGCACGGTATCACGATCGCGACGACGTCCATCTCGCCACGATGTTCTCGACGCGAGCGGGTGCCCGGCAACAGCAGGCGCTGGGCTGTTTCCAGAATGTCCTGATCGCCAGGCCCGGTCTCGAATCTGCGGCGACGTTTGCCGATGTGCTGGCCGAAACGCGATCGGTCGTCGGCAATGCGATCGCACACGGCAGTCTGCCGCTCGACGAAATTGCCCGCCTGGCGCCGGCACGTCCGGGGGGCGGCCAGCTCTTTTCCACCCTGTTTACGCTGGTCGCCACGGCCCCCCAGCCCCGGCTGCTGTCCAGCAAAGTGCTGGCAGTCGAGGAACTCGACTACGCGGGCACGGCGTTCGACCTGACGTTCTTCGTCATCACATCCGACGAGGGACTGACTTTCGCGGCCGAGTTCAATACGGCGGTCTACGACGGCGCCGAACTGGAGGCGCTGTTCGATCACTACCAGGCGTTGCTCGGCTGCCTGGCGCGCGATACCGATGCCGACTGGCGTCGCTGCAGTCTCGTCGACCAGGACGGTCTCGAGGAGCTGCGCGCGGACTGGCGGCGAATCGCCGCTGCGCCTGCACCCGTCGAGCGCTTGCACGACGGGTTCTACCGGCAAGCCGCGTCGGACCCGGATGCGACGGCGCTGCGGTGGGGGCCGGACGGTGACGTGCAGCAGATCAGCTACGGCGAGCTGGCCGCGCGGGCCGACGCCATTGCCGGTTTCATCGACTCCGTCGCCAGCAGCGACGATGCAATCGTCGCCGTCATCGGCGCATGGCGGCCGGAGTCGATCGCGGCAATGATCGGCATCCTGCGCTCGGGGCGCAGCTACCTGCCGGTCGACGCCGACTATCCGCCGTCTCGCGTCGAGCACATTCTGACCGATGCCGGCCGCCCGCTGGTGCTGCTGCAGGATGGAATTCCGGCGCCTGGCGGCTTCGCCGATCGCTGCCACGCGATGAGCGCAGCGATGAATTCCGCGCGGGTACCCGAGACGCGCGACGACACCGGGGAGATTGCCTACGTCGTGTATACCTCCGGGTCGAGCGGCAAACCCAAGGGCGTGCGCGTCAGTCACGGCGCGGCCGTCTACTCGACCGGGGAAAGAAGCGCGGTCTACGCGGAGTGGCCGCCCGAGACGTTCCTGCTGCTGTCCAGCTTCGCGTTCGACAGCGCCGTGGCGGGTCTCTGGTGGACCCTGTCGACAGGCGGCTGCCTGCGGCTTGTAGACCGGCAGACGGCGCGAGCCGCCGATGCGGTCGCCGAGCTGATTCATCGCGAGCGCATTACCCATACGCTGTGCCTGCCGGGCCAGTGGAGCGACATCTGCCGCATCAGCGAACAGCCGTTCGATGCCCTGCAGCTCGTCATCGTGGCCGGAGAGGCTTGCACTGGCACCACAATCAGAAACCACTATCGAAGAGCGCCCAATGCAGCGCTGTTCAACGAGTACGGGCCGACCGAGATGGCGGTCTGGAGCACGGTCCAGCGCCTCGAGCGCGGTGCAAGCGAGCCGGTCCCGATCGGCCGGCCGCTGAGCCTGACGCAGGCGCTCATCACCGATGCCTACGGCAACCTGGTGCCGGGTGGACTATCCGGCGAACTGGTGCTGGCAGGCGCCGGAACGGCCGCCGGCTACGTCGGTGACAGGAACGGCGGGTTCATTGCCCATCCGCTCGATGAAGACGGCCGCGCCTATCGCACCGGGGACCGCGCGCGGCTTGGCAGCGACGGCCAGATCTACTATCTCGGCCGCAGCGACGAACAGGTCAAGCACCGGGGCTACCGCATCGGCATCGAGTCCATCGAGCAGTCGCTCGGCGCGGCCGGGCCGGAGGTGGTGGTCATTCCCTGGGACGGCCGATCGCTGGAAGATCTGCTTGCAGAGCTGCCCGAGGACCAGGCGCTCGCGCTCGTGGACAAATACCTGGCCGCGAAAGGGTAGACCTTCAGGCGAGGCTTTTTTCGACGTCGTCGATGACGACGGGAATCACCGACTCCGACATGAACGGATCCAGCAGGATGCCGTGGTGATCCGTATCGAGTACGTGCATCGCGCAGTCGTCGCGAAGGCGCCTCTGCCAGTCGCGACTGATCAACCAGGAATTGTCGGAACAGGCAATGAGCGCCGCCGGTCCCGAGTATTCCGCCGGCCGGAAGCTGCGGCGCAGCTCCTGAGCGCGGACATATTCGTAGTAGCTCGTGTCCGCACTCGTGTCTGCACCCGATGCAGTGCCGTTGCCTGGCGACGTGCCGCGGCGCCTGGCCGAGACTTTCGCGAGCCGCCGCCAGAAGCGTGCTCGTAACGGGTTATTGACCCACAGCCACTTGAGGTAGGGGTTCTGGCCCTGGCGGAGTTCGCCGGCATCATTGAGATCGAGTTCGAACCACGTGCGGCGGCGGTGAAGGAGCGAGGGTTCGATGAGTACCGTCAGCGTGGGTTCGCGCCCGGAAGCCTGCAGCTGTCGTGCGGCTTCGAACGCCACCATGGCCGAAAAGGACGAGCCGATGAGCAGGAACTTCCTGTCGTCACAGAGCTGCCGGATCTCGCTGGCGATACCCTCCGCCAGGTGCTCGATACTGTCGTAGTGGATGTCCTGTTCGTTCTCGTCGCGCCACCGGTACTGCACGCCGAAGATGCTCCAGTCTTCCCTGCGCGGCTTCAGCGCATAGGCCAGCCGTGCCGATGAGAAAACGAACACAGGCAGTCCCGACGTGTGCTCGCTGACGGGGTAAACGTGATCGTGCTGGCGCGCACCTTGCTCGTTCAGCAGCGCTGCGATGCCCCGCGGCGTGGGATGATTCAGGAATTCGGTGATGCTGATGCGCTCGCCGGTGTTCTCTTCGAGCTCCAGAATGCAATCGACGGCCAGCAGGCTGTGTCCGCCGAGCTCGAAAAAATTCGAGTCGGGGCCGACGCTCACGCCGCCCAATACCTTCGTGAATGTCGCGACAGCAGATGACATAACGCCGTTTGCACCAGTTTGGACATCGCCGGCAGGGCCGGACTCGCGCTGTTCGGGACGGACGAGCCCCGGCAGACCGCGGCGGTCGAGCTTGCCATGCGGGGTCCTCGGCAGGCTGCCTGTGGCGATAAAACGGGTTGGGCGTTCGTGCTCCGGAAGCCGCGCTGCCGCAACTGCCCGCAGCGCCTCTGGATTGGCGCCTGAATCCTCTTCGTAGACCAGCACGAGCTCTCGCACGGACGGCGGCGGCGACTCGCCAGAGCGCTCCATGAGCTCCCTGAAGAGGCGCACTCTGTCCCTGTCGGAGAGCTGCTCGAGCTTGTTGCTTAACTCACCCATTATGTCCAGTAACCGGCGTCACTTATCTTCGGCAAGGTACCGCTTTCTGTGCCATTCTGCACAGAGCTGACGCACACAAATACGATGCTGAATTCTGGCAGGTCGGCGGGGTCATGCCGGCCGTCGATACGACCTGTTACAAATGAAGTCGATACGACCTGATACAACGACAATAAGAACTATGCATCCCGACTGGAACGAAAAAGAACGCGGCCTGTACGAAAGCGTCGTCACGTTCTGCAAGGAAAGCCTGCAGCACGACGTCGGTGCGTTCGACGCCCGTAGCGAATTCCCGAAAGAGGCTTGGCAGAGTTGTGCCGACTTCGGCGTGCTCGGCTGGCGCGTGCCGGTCGAACGCGGCGGCAAGGGCTATGGCGAGAGCCTGGTCGCCTACCTGATGGAAGCCTTCGGGTACGGCTGCGAGGACAACGGACTGGCGTTCGCAATCGGTACGCAGTTGTGGGGAGTCCAGACGGCCTTGCTGCAGTTCGGCAGCGAGGAGCAACTCGAGAAGTATGTCCCGGGCATGATGCGCGGCGAGCTGATCGGCGCGCACGCCATGAACGAGGAAAGCAGCGGGTCCGATGCGTTCGCCATTGAAACGACCGCCGTTGCCGATGGCGATGACTTCCTGCTCAATGGCGAGAAGACGCTGGTCACCTTCGCGCCCATTGCCGACTTCGCAGTTGTATTCGCCAAGACGGCGCCGGATGCCGGCCAGTGGGGCATTTCGACATTCCTTGTCGATGCCGATACGCCTGGATATACCGCGAGCGCACCGGACGAGATGATGGGTCTGCGAACCGCGCCTTACGGCCGCGTGCTGCTCGAGGACTGCCGTGTTCCCGCCAGTTCGCTGCTCGGCAAGGCGGGAGCCGGCGCCAGTATTTTCAGCCACATCCAGGCCTGGGAGCGCAGCCTCGTGCTGGCGCCGCATATCGGAGCGATGCAGCGCCTGCTCGAGCAGAGCCTGGCCTTTGCGCGCGAGCGCAAGCGCGGCGGCGCCGCGATAGGCAAGCACCAGGCCGTGTCGCACCGGATCGCCGACATGAAGCTACGCCTCGAGACGGCGCGATTGCTGTTGTACAACACGGTGCGCAAGCAGCAGGACGGCGCGGCCGACCTCATGGACTCCGCCCTGACCAAGATCTATCTCAGCGAGTGCCTGACTCAGTCGGCGCTCGATGCGATAGCGATTCACGGCGGCGACGGTTATCTGACCGAAGCCGGCATCGAGCGCAACCTGCGCGATGCAATCGGCGCAACGATTTACAGCGGCACCACGGACATACAGCGCAATATCGTTGCGCGCTTGCTGGGACTGTAGTCAGGGACGCTACGATGTTCGATTTTCTCATTCATTCGCCAGTCACTCACTACGCACGGACGACGCCGGACCACGCGGCCTTCAGCTGCAGCGGCGCCGAACTCAGCTACGCCGAGCTCGACAGGGCAAGCAACCAGCTTGCACAAGCGCTGCTTGCCAACGGGCTGAAGCAGGGTGACCGCATCGGCATCTACATGCACAAGTCGCTCGAGCTGGGCGTCGCGATTTATGGCGCGCTGAAGGCAGGCGGTATCTTCGTGCCGCTGGATCCGTTCATGCCGACCGAGCGCCTGCAGTTCATCCTCGACGACTGCGATATCCGGCACGTGGTCAGCGCCGACGCGATGGCGCCGAAACTGGCGGAGCTGTCGGGCTCGTATCCGGGCTGGGTCTACGGCGTGGACGTCGAACTCGAATTGCAGACGGCCGGATGGCGGCAGATCAGGGAGCTGCCCGATGCGCAACCCGACGTCTGGATCGTGGACCAGGACCTGGCTTACATCATGTACACGTCCGGTTCGACCGGTCAGCCGAAGGGCATGATGCACAGCCACCACGGCAGCATCAGCTACGCGCGCTGGGGCGCCCAGCATGTCGGGCTGACCGCCGCAGACCGTGTCGCCAGCCATGCGCCGCTGCATTTCGACCTGAGCATATTCGACTTCTTCTCGACCTCGCAGTCAGGCGCCACCGTCGTACTGGTGCCGGAACCCGTGACCAAGTTTGCAGCGAGCTGGACCGAGTACATCGAGAAGGAGCGCATCAGCGTCGTCTTTACCGTGCCGTTCACGCTTATCGACATGATGCAGCGCGGGGCGATGGAAAAACGTGACCTGTCGTCGCTGCGGTGGGTGCTGTTCGGCGGCGAACCGTTTCCGCCCAAGCATCTGCGGGCGCTGATGGAGCAGTTGCCAGACGTTCGCTGGACCAACGTTTACGGACCGGCGGAAGCGCCGTCATGCACGGTGTACGACCTGCCGCCGTTCCCCGAGCCGTTCCCCGAGCCGGTTCCGATCGGCACCGTGTCGGTCAACTCGCACGACCTGATCATCGACGAAGACGACCAGGATTGCGGCGTCGGCGAGGAAGGGGAGCTGTGCATCCGGAGTTCCACACTGACCAGGGGCTACTGGAACCGTCCGGATCTCAACAAGCGCGTCTACCTGTACCGGGAGAGCTTCGGGCCTTTCCCGGACGTCTGGTTCCGTACGGGCGACCTGGTCGTGCGTCACGAGGACGGCCTGCTGCGCTTTCTCGGCCGCAAGGATCGCATGGTCAAGACGCGCGGGCACCGCGTCGAGCTGGACGAGGTCGAGGCCGCGCTGGCGACGCACGCTGATGTCCTGGAAGCGGCGGCGTTCGTGGTGCCGGATGACATGGGCAGCAAGTCGATACTGGCTGCCGTGAAGCTGCGGGAGACCTCGAGCGCCGCGGTCGGCGACTTGCTGCAGCACGCGCGCACCAAGCTGCCTGGCTATGCCGTGCCGCAGAACCTGTTCGCCGTGCGGGAGTTTCCGCGCACGAGCAGCGGCAAGATCGACCGCAAGGAAATCATCAACCGGTATGTAGGCAGCGGTGCCGCATGAATATCGACGCGCTTCGTGAATTCATCCAGACCGAGATTCTGAGCGATCCGGAATTCGTCATCGAAGCGGACCAGGACCTGCTCCTGTCCGAGACGCTCAACTCACTGAGCGTGACGCTGCTCATTGCGCACATCGAGACGACCTGCAACGTGCACATTCCTCCGGAAGACGTAACGCTCGAGAACTTCAGTACGTTGCGGAGTATCGAGACCTACATCGGGAGCATCGCCCCCTGACTGGCAGCGAGCTGGCAAGGTCTGAGACTACCAGTGATAGGTGACTGACGTGCGTACCGAGCGCGGCTCGAGCGGACGGAAGTGTATGTCCTCGATGCCCTCTGCGGGCTCACCCGGCAGACGCGACGCGTAGTAGTACGCGATGTCGTAGTCGTCCGAGTCGAACAGGTTGAACACGTCCAGCCTGAAGCTGAAATCGCCCAGCCGGTAGCCGCCACCGACATTGACGAGCAGGGACGACGGAGCACGCACCGAATCGTCTTCGATGAGCGGCGACTCGCCGAGATACCGTGCACGCGCAGAGATGAACAGGCCATTGCTCCACGCGCCGTTCAGTCCCAGCGTCGCGCTGGACTCGATGGCGCCGGGAATCTCGCGACCGGCGCCGGTGTTCTTGTCGAACGTCGAATCGGTGTAGGTGTACGCAAAGTTGACAGCCAGCCAGTCCGTGGCCTGGACAAACGTGGACAGTTCAACGCCGACGCGCGTTGTAGCGCCGAGGGCTTCGGTAGCGCCGCCGTCGCCGACGAACAGCAGCTCGGAGTCGAGGTTCAGCCAGAAGGCCGTCGCCGTGGCGTTGAAGCGATCGTCGCGCTCCAGGCGCAATCCCAGTTCCGCCCCATTCGATTGCACCAGGGCATCGACCGGATCAGCCGGGTCGCCGGTCACCGGGTCCACGGTGATCGTGTTGCCGCGCACATCGTTGGAGTGGAAGCCGCGCCCCCAGTTGGCATAGAGCTCGGCGGAATCGCTGAACTTGTAAGCAACGTTGATCTTCGGGCTGACCAGGAAATCATCCCCATCGCCGCTGTTCTCGGCGCGCAGGGCGCTGACGTCCCAGTCGTAGTAGTCGGCACGCAGGCCGACGGAGGTGCGCAGGTTGTCTGTCGGCGTGAACTCCAGTTCCGCATAGGCGCTGGCAGAGAGCTGGTCGACGGAATCCGTACGCACGGCCTCCCGCCTTTGGCGCTCTGTAGTCTTGAAAAGCCCCACCTTGCCGATGTCGTCGTAGCGAATGTCGCCGCCCCAGTTGATCCTGATCGCCGTGTCCGTCGAGCCATCGAGCCGCAGCCCATAGATGCGACGGTTGTCGATCTGCTCGAACTGATCACCGTTGACCGGGTCCTCGAGCAGGTAGGTGAAGTTCGATAACAGGGTGAAGTCGTAGTCAACGGCGTAGGCCGTCGCTTGCCACCGCTCGTTGCCGATGTTGCCGGTCAGGCTGTAACGGTCGGTGCTACCGCCGAGGTCCGGATCAATGAAGCCGTGTTCGTCGATGAGCCCGGACCGCACAGCCCGCAGCGGTATCTGGTCGGTCGAATCCCAGGACCCCGAATAGCCGAGCAGCGCGAAATGGGTCTCGAGATCGCCTGCCATACCGGCGTAGCTCGCGTAAAAGCGCGTTTGGGACAGGTCTTCGTCGAGCTCCCAGGGGCCTCGGTAGGTCGTGTAGTCATAGGCGCCCGTGATCGTGCCACCGGCGAATTCGCCCGACGCTCCTGCCAGGGCCCGGTAGTAATCGTCGAGGCCCGCGGTCACATTGAAGAACGACTCGTCCAGGCTCTCATACAGATCGAACTGAACGCTGCCGGCCGAGGAGAAGTCGCCCAGGGTCGCGGAGTAGGGACCCTTCCTGTAGGTCGTTATTTCGACGAGTTCGGGAATGATGAAGTTCAGGTCGAGGTATCCCTGCCCGTGTCCATGGGTACGCATATTAATCGGCACGCCGTCCACGAACGCCGAGAAATCGGTGCCATGGTCGAGGTTGAAGCCGCGCAGAAAGTACTGGTTAGCCTTGCCGGTTCCGGAATGCTGCGTCGCCACCATGCCGGGCACGGCCTCTGCCAGTTCGCCGACGCGCAGCATGGGCGGCAACCGAATGTCGTCGTAAGCAACGACGCCTTCGGAGGCGGAGTCGGCTGTGCCGATGACTTCCTGGGAGCGGCCGTAGACGATGAGTTCCTCCACGAGCTCGGTATTGCCTTCGTGAGAGAGAGCGATATCCGCCCACGCGACTGCGCAGAGGATCGAAACGACGGAGATGGCACGCATTGTTATTACCGCCTCTTGATGGACAGTTAATCTTTTCAAAAAAGCCTACGCGAAAACTCCGGCAGGCGAAATCACGAAAAGTGATTTTGTTAAATAAATCGGGGACTTGTTACAAAAAAATACGCTTAGCGCGGCTGTGGCACCGGCGCAGCCGGTAATTCCGGGCCAGGCCGGTTCCGCGCCGGACTGAGGCCGAGTTCCTGCCCGATCAGCCGCATGGCCGCCTCGGCCTGGCTGTCGCCCCTGAACCCCTCGCCGACCACTATCCTGCGACCCGACCGGTCAACGGCGTAGACGTTGTAGTGCATCACGTGCTTGCCGCCGCCCTGCTGCTGGAAGCGGCTGTCCTTCTCGAAATGATGGAACTCGTGTTTGCCCATCTGCCGGCGCCTGACCGGAATGCCGAGCCAGCGCCGCACGGTCGTAAAACCGCCGGCGTCGCGCGCGACTTCGAGCGAGTTGAACATGCCGTAAACGGTTCCCAGCGCGACCAGCCCGCCGATGCCGCCGAAGACCGCGCCGAACAGCCGCTGCCCTTCCTCGATGACCAGGTACGCGCCGATCGCAGCGAAGGCCCCGCCGACGACGAATCCGGCAAGATGCGACCAGAAATTCCGCAGCATCGGGTAACGCATGCTGCGGCCGCCCATGCCCGTGACGAAGCGGATGTGGTTGCGGACGGCCTTGTCGTCCCGGGCGGTCTGTTTCTCGCGGCCCCGGTCGACGGCGAGCTGCGATAGCTGGCGCGACTGCGTTGCGGTCGCGTACACCGGTATGTCGAAACTGCGGTTGAGGTCCGTGCCGTCGAGTTCGCTGGTCAGGTCGAGCCGCCACAGGTAGTAGGTATCTTCCTCGCGCAGCGAGTCGGCTTCACGAAGGCCCGCGGGAACGTCGAACCGGAACGTCAGTCGCGTGCCGCTGCCGCTCGACTCCGCGTGGGCCACGATCATGTCCTGCCACTCGGCGCGCTCGTTGCGGCTGCGGTTCTTGCCGCTGCCCGAGACGTAGCTCTTGAGATTCGTGAGCGTCAGCTGGAATTCCACGGACGCATCGAACGGCTCGTTGAGTTCGATCGTGCCGCCGACGTGGCCGCCGATCGAGCCCGGGAACGGATCGAGCGTGACGGGCGTCGGCCCGAAGCGCCGCCACTCCAGCGTGCGCCGGATGGCCCAGGCGAGCAGCCCGATACCCACCATGGGAAACAGCAGCCCGACCAGCGCGATGGTGTTCTGCTTTTCGAGGACTTCTTCGTAGAGCACGAATGGCAGGGGCGCCGACACCAGGTTCCAGACCGCCGCGAACAGCCACATGCCAATCATGGACGCCTTGGAACTCGAACGAATCGTCGCCGTCTGCCAGGCGTCGTCGAGGAGCCACGGGCTCTCGGCATAGCGCGGGTCGTCCTTGTCCTTCTCCGGCGGCATGCGCCACACATAGAACAGCAAAGCGCCACCGAAACCGCCGAACACGATCAGGAAGATCGACTTGAAGCCCGCCAGGCCCCAGCGCATCCCGCGATCGATGACCGCCTCGGCGGGATTGTCCGGATTAACCCACACGAGGATGCGCTCGCCGTTCGAATGCGCGCGGCTGAGCTCGGATCCGATATCCTGCTGGTAGTCGCCGATATTGTCCGCTCCGCTGCTGACGCTAACGCGGTTCGCGACGTATGACCGGCCGGCGACCGTGTATGCGTATTCGGCGTATGCCTCGTAGGTATCCGAGTCGTCGCCACTGTGCCGCGTGTACCCGCCGCTGAGCAGCCGCGCATCGACCTGCACCCAGTCGTTCATGCGAGTGACGTCGTACACGGCGCTGCCGATCGCCCACAGCATCCAGACGCCGACGCCGAAAAACGGCAGCGCGAACAGCGTCAGGAAGATCTTGCCTTTCATGCCCTGACGGTAGCAGTGCCGGTCCGAACTTGCCGTGATGAGGGTCCCATCGCCCGCCGCGGCGGGCGCCTACGCCTTCTCAGCGCGCCGGCACGCGTTCTTCAGCGATATCAAAAGCTTACGGTGACTGGCCAGCAGTCTCGCGTAGGGCAATTCGCGGCGGTCGGCCTTGGCGTGCAGCAGGCGCCGCGCCAGCCGTTTGTCCGCCGCGGTCCAGTCGCCGGTGGACGCGGCGGCGACGATCGGCCCCAGTGCGCTGACCCCGTGGCGTGCGGCGGGTCCGGTGGCGGCCAGCGACTGCGTCGCGAGCAGCGACACCGTGTCGAACCAGCGCTCGTCGAAGAATTCGCTCGCCTTCGCGCCGGGCAGCGTAAGGTGCATGTCGCAGCGGGCCAGCTCGCGCAGGGTCTTCACGCTGCTGCGGTACTTGTTGTCGCCGCGCATGCGCGCCGACTCGCTGTTCGCGAGCGCCCTGACGGCTGCGTCGACGGGGCGGTAGCCGAGGCGGTAGTAAAACCAGAACGCACCGCTCCTGAGCGCCTCGGTATTGTCGCCGCCGAACTGGTAGGCATTGGCAATGAATCGCGTGCAACCCGTCAGTGCGTGGTACACGCGCATGACCTGTGTCCAGAGGAAAGCGGCCTCGCTGCGGCGGAACTCGTCGAAGACGTTAATGCCGGTATTGACCTGCCTGAACAGGGCGCTGGCTCCGCCATAGCCGATCGGGACACCATTGGCGAGCAGCAGGTAGCCCATCGTGCATTCGAGCGGGAACCGGTGTTCCGGCAGCAGCCCGAAAACGGCGACCCGGACGCCGCAGCCGACGTCGGCCAGGTAGACCTCGGCCGGGTTCGCATAGTTGAAGTGGTAGGTCTCGCGGTAGCGCGCGGCCAGCGAGGCCATCGCGATGTCGATCAGCCGCTGGCCCTTGCGGGGTGGCAGCAGCTCGATGTCGTCAAGCGGTTCCATGATGGCGCGCTTCGGCCAGCGGGGCCTGGTGCGCATGCCGTCCTCCCGCGTCACGACCGCCGACGGCCGCAGGCGATTGCGGGCCTTTGCGAAGCGGCTCGCCGCCAATTCCCAGCGCAGCGGAATGTCGGCCGCGTCATAAAGCTGGTTCCACACCCGCTGCATGCGGCGGTGATCGAGCTGCGCCATGAGCCAGTCGAAATCGGTGCCGGCGAAACCGGCACTGGCCATGGCGACCCACTCCTCGGTGCTCGCCCAGCCGCTGTCGAAATAGTCGGTCTCGGCCGGGTGCAACAGCTGCGCCAGGAGTTCGTCGAGCCGCGACGTGTCCTCGAATTCCCCCCAGTCGATCGTCAGTTCGCCGGGGCAGCGCCGCGCCAGCCAGCGAGCGACCGGGAACGAGAAGCTGTAGTGCACCGGGCCTGCGGAGGCATTGCGCAGCGCCGCTAGCGCCGCGCTGCAGGCGTCGGCGGACAAGGGAAAAGCGGCGTCAAACAGGGACATGGAGATAACCATGCGAAACAGCGGGGGCCGGCCACAATAGGTAGATGCCGTTGTCCGCAACACCCGGTATAATTTCCGGCTGGCATGCGAAAGTGGCGGAATTGGTAGACGCGCTGGCTTTAGGTGCCAGTGGGGCAACCCGTGAGAGTTCGAGTCTCTCCTTTCGCACCAAGCCCAACATTGTAACTAGCCGAAATTAATAGACTAAATACAAAACGGGCGGCCTCCGGGGTCGCCCGATGATCGTTAGAGGGAAGAAACATGCAGGTGACTGTCGAGTCGACCGGGACACTGGAGCGGCGCATGCGCGTCGAGCTGCCGGCCGAGCGTATCGAGCAGGAGGTCGCGTCCCGGCTCAAATCCGTGGGCCGCACGGCCAAGCTCAAGGGCTTTCGGCCGGGCAAGGTGCCGGCGAAAGTGGTCAAACAGCGCTACGGCAAGCAGATTCGCGAGGAAGTGCTCTCGGAGCTCATGCAGAAGAGCTATACGGATGCCGTGATGCAGGAGAATCTGAACCCTGCCGGCGGTCCGCGCATCGAGACCGAGGACACCAAAGACGACACTCACTTCGCCTACGTGGCCACGTTCGAAATCATGCCGCAGATCGAACTCAAGGACCTGGACAAGATCAAGGTCGAGGTGCCGGACGTGACAATCGGCGACACCGACATGGACGAAATGATCCTGCGCCTGCGCCGGCAGAAGGCTACCTGGGAAGAAGTCGATCGCAAGAGCGCGGATGGCGACAAGGTCACCTGCGACTTCAAGGGCACGCTCAAGGGCGAGGAATTCGAAGGCGGCACGGGTACCGACGTGCCGGTGATCCTGGGCCAGGGCCAGATGCTGCCGGATTTCGAAAAGGGACTGACGGGTGTCAAGGCCGGCGACGAAAAGACCATCAAGGTCAAGTTCCCGAAGGACTACCCGGCCGAGGATCTGGCCGGCCAGAAAGTCGAATTCGCGACGACCGTGCGCCGCGTCGACCAGGAAATCCTGCCGCCCGTCGACGACGAGCTGGCGGCGATGTTCGACGTCAAGGAGGGGGGCCTCGAGCAATTCATGAACGATGTTCGAGCGAACATGGAGCGCGAGGCCGAAGAGAAGATCAAATCCGACGTGCGCGAACAGATCATGGCCGAGCTGCTCGACAAGAACCCGCTGGAAGTGCCGCAGACGCTCAAACACCAGGAGGCCCACTCGATGCAGCATGAGGCGATGCAACGCATGGGCATCGAGGATCACGACCAGGCGCCGCCGATCGGCAATTTCGAGGACATGGCCGAGCAGCGCGTGCGCCTGAGCCTGCTGGTCAGCCAGCTTATCTCGGACCAGAAGCTCACGGCTGATGACGCGAAAGTCCGGGAACATGTCGAGAAGTTGTGCGCGAGCTACGACAACTCGGAAGACATGGTCAACCTGTACCTGGGCAATCCGCAGATCGTGCAGCAGATCCAGCCCGTGGTGCTGGAGCAGCAGGCCTTCGACTGGCTGCTTGAAAACGGCACAAGCCGCACAAAGAAGGTAGCATTCACCGACTACATGAATCCGTAAAGGAATACCGATGAGCGAGACAGCACTGAACCTGGTCCCGATGGTCGTCGAACAGACGGCACGGGGAGAGCGCGCCTACGACATCTACTCGAGGCTGTTGAAAGACCGCCTGGTTTTCGTCGTCGGCCCGGTCGAGGACCACATGGCCAACCTGATCGTTGCCCAGCTCCTGTTCTTGGAGTCGGAGAATGCGGACAAGGACATCCACCTGTACATCAACTCGCCGGGCGGCATCGTAACCGCGGGCCTGTCGATCTACGACACGATGCAGTTCATCAACTGCGACGTATCGACCATCTGCGTCGGGCAGGCGGCCAGCATGGGCGCGCTGCTGCTGGCGGGCGGCACCAAGGGCAAGCGGTTCGCCCTGCCGCACTCGCGCATCATGGTTCACCAGCCGAGCGCCGGCTACCAGGGTCAGGCGACCGACATCAGCATCCATGCCAGGGAGACGCTCGAACTCAAGGCGCGCCTCAACGAAATCATGGCGAAACACACTGGGCAGCCGGTCGACGTCATCGAGTCGGACCTCGAACGCGACAACTTCAAGAGCGCAAAAGACGCTCAGGATTACGGCATCATTGACCACGTATTGGTCGAGCGCAAGGAAATGGGCGACGACGGCTGACGCTGACCGCTTTAATATCAGTCACTTAGCACCAGTCCCTCGCGCTTATGGGACAGGGTCCTTTGCACCGAAAAATGCCCCGTGTTATATACACAATCAGCCGTAACAGGCTGATTTTTAGTTACGAAAGGCACCAACCGTATGAGCGACGAAACCCGCGGCAAGAACGAGGATGGCAAGCTCCTCTATTGTTCTTTTTGCGGCAAAAGCCAGCATGAAGTTCGCAAGCTGATTGCGGGCCCCTCCGTATTTATTTGCGACGAGTGCGTCGAGCTTTGCAACGACATCATTCGCGAAGAGCTGGAGGACACGGGCGAAGCGGGGCAGGACAAGCTGCCCAAGCCCATGGAAATCAAGGAAATCCTTGACGAGTACGTCATCGGCCAGCAGCGCGCCAAGAAGGTCCTGTCGGTAGCGGTCTACAACCACTACAAGCGCCTGCACGATCGGATCGATGACCGCAACAAGGACGACATCGAACTCGCCAAGAGCAACATCCTGCTGATCGGCCCCACGGGCTGCGGCAAGACGCTGCTGGCCGAGACGCTGGCGCGGCTCCTGAACGTTCCGTTCACCATCGCCGATGCGACCACCCTCACCGAGGCGGGTTATGTTGGCGAGGACGTCGAGAACATCATCCAGAAGCTGCTGCAGAAGTGCGATTACGACGTCGACAAGGCGCAGACAGGTATTGTCTACATCGACGAAATCGACAAGATTTCCCGCAAGTCCGACAACCCGTCGATCACGCGCGACGTGTCGGGTGAGGGCGTCCAGCAGGCGCTGCTGAAGCTCATTGAAGGCACTATCGCGTCGGTACCTCCCCAGGGAGGGCGCAAGCATCCGCAGCAGGAGTTCCTGCAGGTGGACACCGGCAATATCCTGTTTATCTGCGGCGGCGCCTTCGCGGGTCTCGACAAGATCATCCTGAATCGTTCGTCCAAGAGCGGCATCGGCTTCGTCGCCGAGGTCAAGACCGAAGAGAATGAGCAGTCTATCGGCGAGCTTCTGCACGAAGTCGAGCCGGAGGACCTGATCCGCTATGGACTCATTCCCGAATTTGTTGGCCGTTTGCCGGTCGTGGCAACACTCGAGGAACTTGACGAGGAAGCGCTCGTCCAAATCCTCCTGGAGCCGAAGAACGCGCTAACGAAGCAATACCGCAAGCTGTTCGAAATGGAAGGTGTGGAACTCGAGTTCCGCGACGACGCACTCGCTGCAGTGGCGCAACGCGCCATGGAGAGGAAGACGGGTGCTCGTGGCCTTCGCACGATCCTAGAGAATGTGCTGCTCGACACGATGTACGATTTGCCGTCATCGACGAGCGCAAAGAAAGTGGTCGTTGACGAAGCCGTCGTCACGGGCGAGAACAAGCCTTACGTCATTCACGAGTCGGACGATTCGTCGACCGCGAAGGTCGAACAGCAGCCGCCGAGACCCACGGGGTCCGACGGCGCCTAGACACTTTAGCGTTACCCGGCTTGAAATAGTCGCCTGCGGACGCATGTCCGTTGGCAGTGTATGTATGAGGTAAATACTGGTGTCTGAAGACGATCTGGTAACAGAACTCCAACTCGAAGACGACTCGCACGGCGTTCCTGTATTGCCGTTGCGCGACGTGGTCGTGTATCCCCACATGGTCATCCCGCTGTTCGTCGGCCGCGACAAATCGATCGTGGCGCTCGACAAGGCGATGAACTCGGGCAAGCGCATCCTGCTCGTGGCCCAGAAGACCGCCGACATGGACGATCCGCAGCCGTCCGATCTCTATGAAGTCGGCACGCTCGCGACGATCCTGCAGCTGCTGAAGCTCCCCGACGGCACGGTCAAGGTGCTCGTCGAGGGCTCGGAGCGCGCGCTGATCGACCGCTTCAACGTGGGCGACCATTTCTCGGCCGAGATCTCCACGCTGGCCGAAGAAGACCGCCATGACGAGCGCGAGATCGACGTGCTGGTGCGCTCGATCATTGCCCAGTTCGAGCAATACGTGAAGCTGAACAAGAAAGTGCCGCCCGAGATCCTGACGTCGCTGTCGGGTATCGACGAGCCGGGCCGCCTGGCCGACACCGTGGCCGCCCACATGGCGCTCAAGCTGTCCGAAAAGCAGCGCATCCTCGAAATCCAGGACGTGAAAACCCGCCTGGAGCAGATCCTCGGCATCATCGAGGGCGAGATCGACGTGCTGCACATCGAAAAACGCATCCGCGGCCGCGTCAAGCAGCAGATGGAGAAGAGCCAGCGCGAGTACTACCTGAACGAGCAGATGAAGGCCATTCAGAAAGAACTCGGCGAGATGGAGGACGCGCCCAACGAGCTGGCCGACCTCGAGAACAAGATCGAAAAGGCAGGCATGACCAAGGAGGCCAAAGAGAAGGCAACCTCCGAGCTCAACAAGCTCAAACTCATGTCGCCGATGTCGGCCGAAGCCACGGTCGTACGAAACTACATCGACTGGCTGCTGAAGGCCCCCTGGAAGAAGCGCAGCAAGGTCCTCAAAGACCTGCAGAAAGCCGAGGAGGTGCTCGAGGCCGATCACTACGGGCTCGAGAAGGTCAAGGAACGCATCCTCGAGTACCTGGCGGTGCAGCAGCGCGTCAAGCAGCTGAAAGGCCCGATCCTGTGCCTCGTCGGGCCGCCGGGCGTCGGCAAGACCTCGCTGGGCCAGAGCATCGCGCGCGCCACGAACCGCAAGTTCGTCCGCATGAGCCTCGGCGGCGTCCGCGACGAGGCCGAGATTCGCGGCCATCGCCGCACGTACATCGGCTCGATGCCGGGCAAGATCATCCAGAACCTGGGCAAGACCGGGGTTCGCAATCCGCTGTTCCTGCTCGACGAGGTCGACAAGATGGCCATGGACTTCCGCGGTGATCCGTCGTCGGCGCTGCTCGAGGTCCTCGACCCGGAACAGAACTCGACGTTCCAGGACCACTACCTCGAGGTCGATTTCGACCTGTCGGACGTCATGTTCGTGTGCACGGCCAACAGCCTGAACATCCCGGCGCCGCTGCTCGATCGCATGGAGGTGATTCGCATCCCGGGTTACACCGAGGACGAGAAGCTCAACATTGCCTTGCGCTACCTGATTCCGAAGCAGATGAAGGAAAACGGTCTCAAGGAACACGAGCTGCACATTTCCAAGAGCGCCGTGCTCGACATCATCCAGCACTACACGCGGGAGTCGGGCGTTCGCAACCTCGAGCGCGAGATTTCCAAGATCTGCCGCAAGGTCGTCAAGTCACTGCTCCTGAAGCCGCGCGATACGCGCGTCTCGATCACGCCGAAGAGCATGGAAAAGTACCTGGGCGTGCGTCGTTTCCGCTACGGCAAGGCCGAGGACAAGGACCAGGTAGGCCAGGTTACGGGCCTTGCCTGGACCGAGGTTGGCGGCGAGCTGTTGACCATTGAGGCAGCCGTTGTTCCGGGTAAGGGCAAGCACTCCTACACGGGCCAGCTGGGCGAAGTCATGACCGAGTCAATCCAGGCAGCGATGACCGTCGTGCGCTCCCGCGCCGGCGTTCTCGGGGTCAAGGAGGACTTCCACCAGACCGTGGATGTGCACATTCACGTGCCTGAAGGGGCCACGCCGAAGGACGGACCGTCTGCGGGAGTTGGCATGTGTACCGCACTGGTGTCGGCATTAACCGACATCCCCGTAAAGAGCGATGTCGCGATGACCGGCGAGATCACGCTGCGCGGCGAAGTACTGCCCATTGGCGGCCTCAAGGAGAAGCTCCTGGCGGCCCATCGGGGCGGTATTACGACCGTGTTGATACCCCACGAGAACAAGAAGGACCTGGCGGAAATTCCGAAGAACATCAAGGACAA
>JASJBB010000019.1 GCA_030066735.1 Woeseiaceae bacterium
ACGCGGCTGGCCTGCTTGCTGTCCACGCTGTAACGGGCCGCCATGGCCCGCACCGTGCGCTCGCGGGCATCGATCTGCTGCAAGCGGCCCAGCAGGCTGTACAACAGGCCCTCGCGCAAAGCGCCGTCAGACACCCTGAGCTCCTGGACATGCAATACGCCCAGCAGCTCGACGAGGATCGCGAGCCCGCCGGGCCATACCTGGGCACGCCGCTCGGACAGGCCGGGCAGCGACAGTTTGCCGATGCATCCGATCTCGACGACGCGTTCGATCAGGTTTTCCACGGCAGCCGGCGTCAGGCCGCTGGTGTCAATAAGCCCCAGCTCGCTGGCGACGAACTCGGTTGCGCGGATCGTGCCCGACGTGCCGATCGACTCGATGTCTGCCGTGCCGCGGAAGAACGCCTTGACCGGGCGCAGTTCGAGGCGGGCCGCCAGGCGCGCCTTGTCGAATGCCCCGGCCGTGATCCGGCCGTCGCCGAAGAAGCGTTCCGTCATCGAGACGCAGCCGAGGTGCACGCTTTCCAGTGCGCGCGGTTCCGGCCCCTGGCCGAGAATCAGTTCGGTGCTGCCGCCGCCGATATCCATGACAAGGCGCAGTCCATCACTCGACGGCAGGCTGTGCGCGACGCCCTCGTAGATCAGGCGCGCTTCTTCCAGCCCGGAGATGATTTCGATCGGGTGGCCCAGCGCCGCCTCGGCCTCGGCCATGAAGCCCGTGTCCTCGCGGGCCCGGCGTATCGTGCTCGTACCCGCCGCCCGAACCTTGGCTGCGTGCATGTCGCGCAGGCGTTCGCCGAATCGCGCCAGGCACTCGATGGCTCGGGCGCGGGCATCGCGGGAAATATCGCCGGAGCTCGACAGTCCCTCCGCGAGACGCACGGTTTCGCGGATGCGGTCAATGATGATGAGCTGGCCGTGGCGCAGCTCGCCGACGACCATGTGAAAACTGTTGGAACCGAGGTCAACGCCCGCAATGACTTCGGGATCGGGGTTTGTCTCGTCAGGCGCTGAAGGACTGCCCACACCCGCAGGTTGTGGTTGCGTTGGGGTTGCGGATGATGAATTGCGCACCCTGCAGGTCTTCCTTGTAATCGATTTCGGCGCCCATCAGATATTGGACGCTCATCGGGTCGATGACAAGCGTGACGCCCTGGTTTACGACTTCGGAATCGCCGTCCTCGGTGCTCTCATCGAACGTAAAACCGTACTGGAAACCCGAGCAGCCGCCACCCGAAATAAACACCCGCAATTTGAGGTCCGGATTCTGTTCTTCCTTGATGAGTTCGCCAACCTTGGTCGCCGCGGCGTCCGTGAAGACGACGGGCGGCGGCGCGGCTGGCGCCGTATTCTGGGTATCTGTCTGCATGGTCTCTTTCCTAGGACTCTGCGGCCACGGCGGCTGACTCGTCGATGCGGGAGGTCTGCTCCAGCAGCGGTACCTGGCCTTCAGGCTGGTGCACGAGTTTACCGTTTATTTCGGCGCCGATGGCCATCTCGATGAGATTGTAATACACATTCCCAATGACCCGCGCCGTCGGCCCGAGTTCCACGCGTTGCGCTGCGCACACATCGCCGCGGACGATGCCGTGCAAGACGACATAAGGCACGGTAACGCCACCCTCGACCGTGCCGTCCTCGCTGACACTCAGCGCCGAATTGCTCTCGGGATCGGCGGTCACACTACCCTGCACGGTACCGTCAACGTGGCACCCGCCCTCGAAAGTCAGATCGCCATTGACCCTGGAATTACTGCCAATCAGCGTATCCACGACGGTGTGCCTGCGTTGTTTTCGACCAAACATCCCTATCTCCTGTGCGCCCTGCCGGGCCTGCAAATTTCTCAACCCAGGCTGGTTACCCAGGAAAAACTCTCTTCGATGCTCGAAATCGAGCGTGTCCTCGAGCGCACCTCGATCTTGATGCGCTCAGGCGTGAATCCGTCAGGCAATACGATCTCGCGATCGAAGTCCTGGAAGTAGCGAAACGAAAACGGCCAGCTCTCGCTATCGTCTTCGCGCAGCAACTGCGAAAACTCGTACGTCGCCGCCGCGCCCTCCTGCTCGCCCTCGACCAGCAGGTTGACGTCGCCGCTCACCTTGCGATCGTGCTTCAGCGACTGGACCAGCACCAGGCGCACATTATAGGCGCGCTCTTCCTGGCCACGGGTCAGGCGCAGGTCCTGTACCTTCAGTCCGGCCGCACCATCCTGCGGCGAGACGATGCCGCGGTAGAAAGCGATGGCGTCGGTCTGTTCCTGGATCTTGACCTGCAGCGCCGTGAGGCTGGCCTCGACCTCCTTGTAAGCTTCGCGATCGATGTCCCTGTGGGTCTCCAGCAACGCAATCTGTTCCTTGAGTCCGACGATGGAAGTCTCGAGATCGGCGATGCGGTCTTCGTAGGCCTGCCGTTCGCGGCCCGCATCCACGATGTTGTAGTTGGCCTGGATTCGGCCGAACTCGTACACGAGGTAGCCCACCGCAACGACAAGCGCGAGCAGCGCCAGGCGCGTGGCGATCACGCGCCCGCGGCTGTGCAGCTGTAAAGGGGAATGTCGGGCCATGGATATTATGTTACGCGGTGAGACGGGCTCGGAGAAGTGCGCCACGTCACGATTTGGCGGCCGCGAGGTCCTTGTCGAAGACGGCGCGCCAGCGCTTCGGCCACCACCGGGGTCGCGGCGGCAGGCCTTGCGGATAGACCGTCGAGCCCAGTTCGTGCAGTGCACGCGCATACACGCGCCGTTTGAAATAGATGACCTCGTTGACGGGCCGCCAGAAATCGACCCATCGGACGCGGTCGAATTCCGGCTGGTCGGCGAGATCGAAACGCAGCCGGTCGTCGGGGCCAACGAGGCGCAGCATGAACCAGCGCTGCTTCTGGCCGATGCAAAGCGGCATGCTGTTGCGGCGCACGAACTTGTCGGGCAGGCGATAACGCAACCAGTCGGAAGTCACGCCCAATAACTCGACGTCGCCTCGAACAAGGCCGACTTCCTCGCGCAGTTCGCGGTACATCGCTTCTTCAGGATCCTCGCCAACGAGCATGCCGCCTTGCGGAAACTGCCAGCCCTTGCTGCCGACCCGGCCGCCCAGCAGGAGCTTGCCATCGCCGTTGGTCAGGATGATGCCGACATTCGCGCGGAATCCTTCAGCGTCTATCCAGTCGTTGCTCATGGCAACCGATACAAAAACTCTAACTGCCTTTAACTTTACACCAAATAGAGGCATTGTCGGCGACTCGGATCACACGGGGAGCAACGTTGTTCGCGGGACGCCACATCGCCGGATTCGCCGCGCTCGGCGGCATCGCGGCGCTATCGATGCTGTTCGCCCTGGCCTCCGGGAGCGCCGAGGTCGGCCTTGCCGACGCCATCGGCGCGCTGACCGGTTCGGGCTCCGACCCGGCCCGCGCGCTCGTGACGGAATTACGGCTGCCGCGGGCACTGACGGCGTTCTCGGTCGGTGGATTGCTCGCGATCGCCGGGGTCCTGATGCAGGTCCTGCTGCGCAACCCGCTGGCCGAGCCCTACATTCTCGGCAGTTCCGGCGGCGCCGCCGTCGCGGCGCTGCTGGCGATGATTCTCGGTCTTGGCAGCCTGGTCATCGATATCGCAGCGTTCGCCGGCGCCATGGCCGCCACCCTGCTCGTCTTTTCGATCGCCCACGGCACCGGCAGCTGGGCGCCCGCTCGCTTGCTGCTGACCGGCGTCGTGCTGGCGGCCGGATTCAGCGCCGCCACGACGCTGCTGCTGGCGTTGACGCCGGAACAGAACCTGCGCGGCATGCTGTTCTGGCTCATGGGCGACCTGAGCTTTGCGTACGAACCCGGCCGGGTTCTGTGGTTGCTGCTGATCCTGGCAGTTGCCGCCACCCTCGCGGCGCGCCACCTGAACGTACTGTCGCGCGGCGAACTGCAGGCCGCCATCGTCGGCATGCCGGTCCGGTCATTTCGGTACATCGTATTCGCCGCCGCATCGCTGGCCACCGCGTTGTCGGTGACGACGGTCGGCGTGATCGGTTTTATCGGTCTTGTCATCCCCCACCTGGTCCGGTTGGTGATGGGCTCGGATCACCGGGTCGTCGTGCCCGCATCGGCTCTGGCCGGTGGCAGCCTGCTCGTCATCGCCGATACCCTGGCCCGAACGATCATGGCGCCCCGGCAACTACCCGTGGGGGCCCTGACCGCGGCCATAGGCGTGCCGCTGTTCCTGATCCTGATGAGCCGCAGCCGCAGCCCGTCGGAAACGAATTAGGGAAATCTCGCGCGTTCGGCCAGCCGCACGGCGTCTTCGTCCATCCAGGCGACGTTGGCACTGCCGCTGTCGATCGACGCGCGGTCAAAGCTCACCCTGTCGGCAATGCGGTCGTGAACAGACTCGCTGGCCGGCGACTGCAGGGTGGCCATGCTGTGCTCCTGCTGAAACTCGTCCTCCAGCATCCATGCAATCAGCGCGGCGGCTCCATCGGGGTTGCGTGCATGCCGCCCGATGCCTGCGGTCTCGACATCGATGCCGGCGCCGGCAGGCGCGCGCGCTTCGCTGTGGAGATCCGCATTGCCGGTCGACGCGCTCAGAAAGGCCGTCGAACTGGCGACGCCCACCGCACAGCGCTGCTCCTCGATGGCCCTGAGCATACCGGCCTCGGAATCCGGCGGAGTCGTGGCGAGGTTGGCGGCCCAGCCGCGCACGAGCAGTTCGGCGTCCCGGACGCCGCGTTCGTTGATCAATGTTGCAATGACCGTGCGGTTGACGAGCATCGACGAACTGGACAGGCACAGGCGCCCCCGGTACTGCTCGTTCGCGAGATCGTCGAACGTCTCCGGCGCCGGCAGGTCCGCGACTCGCGGGTCGCGGACGAAAACAGGCACCCGGTAGGCCAGCGCTACCCAGAAGCCGTCGCTATCGAGCAGACCTTGCGAAATGCTGTCGGTCACCACACCGGCCGGTATGGGCCGCAGCCAACCGTCGTCAGCGGCGCGGGTAATGCCGCGCACCGAATGGGTGATGATGACGTCTGCAGGCGGAACGATTTCATCAGCGATGAGGTCATCGACGATCTCCTCCCGGCCCGCGTGCCGCACGATGACGACGATTCCGGTCTCGTCGGTGAACCGGCTGAACTTGCCAGGCAGGTAGGTCTTGTCCGCGTAGGACGCGTAGACGACAACCGGGTCCAGCGGTTCCTGCATGGCCGGCTCGTCTGCCGTGCAGCCCGCAACGAGCAGTAACAGCAGGAAGCGCTTCATGGCCCGCCGTCCACGGCAACGCGATTGCGGCCCGCAGACTTCGCCTCGTAGAGCGCCACGTCGGCGTGGGCGATCAGCGCCTCTCCGAGCGTCTTGAGATCATCGGCATCTTCGTCGGGCGTAATTCCCGCAATACCGATCGACGCCGTGATCTCGCGGGTTGGGCCACCCGGCATCTCGTACGGCGCGCTCGAAACGGCGCCGCGTATACGCTCGGCCAAGGTGACCGCGGCGTCAATCGGGGTATCCGGCAACAGCACCACGAACTCCTCGCCTCCGTAACGCGCCGCCACGTCGCTCTTGCGAACCTGCGCGTCGACGCGATTCGCAATTTCCTGCAGCACATGGTCGCCCGCCGCGTGGCCGTAGGTGTCGTTGACACTCTTGAAATGATCGACGTCCAGAATCAGGCAGGCGATATGGGCCTGGTCGCGGCGCGCCCGCGCCAGTTCCTCGTGCAGGCGCACCTGCAGGTAGCGGCGGTTGTGCCAGCCGGTCAGCACATCGGTAAACCCGCTACGCAGCAGCCGGGCCCGGTTGATGGTGTTGTCAATGCAATAGGACGCAATCACGCCAAGATGGGCCAGGAAGTCCGCCGAATGTTCTCGCGTAAACCGCTTCTTGTCGTCGCTGCCAAGGTTGAGGCTGCCGATCAGCCTGCGCCGGTGCGTGAGCGGAATCATTGCGACACTGGCGAGGTTGCTGACGCCAGGGAAGATCAGCTGGTGATCGCATGCCGCGAAAGCGCCGAGCCACGGTTGCCGGAGCGCCACGTACTGTGGCGCCAGCCCTGTCAGCGATTCGACCATGAGCAGCCCGTCGAAATTCTCAGCAGGTGTCCCCGCTGCCAGCAGCAGGTGGCGGATATCGTGATTGGGATCGCAGAGTACGACAGTGACCTGCTGCAGGCCGTGATTGCGCTGTATCCCGTCAATCAGCTCGTGCAGCAGCGTTTGCAGGTCCTCGGAGTGCAGCAGGCGCAGTTCGCGCTGCTGGGTACGATGCATTTTCGCATCGTTCCGCTCGACCTCGGCCCTGAGGTCCGCGAGCGCTTGCTCGGCCGTTTGCAGCCTTGCCCTGAGATCTTGCGCTTCTTGCATCAGCTCCTTAATGCCATGTACTGGCGGCCCTTCTCCATGAGCTCGACGAATCCCTCTTCATCGCTGCCTGCCACGGATTCGCGAATCCGGTTCGCGGCCTCGCACAGCGCATCGAGCGGCCCGAGGCCGAACTTGTTGAGATTCTGAATTTCGAAGTACAGATGCGGATTATCGCGGGCGACCGCCGCGGACACCAGTAACTGCGCATCGAATGTCGTTGACGACATCGTCGCCAGCCTCGGTGCGGCCTCGCCGCTTTCAGCCAGCGCCGTGAAAAAGGCGATGTTCAGCGCATGCGACAGCCCGAGGACGTAAGCGATCAGGCGATCATGGTCGTCCAGGCCCATATCGATCTGCTCGACCATCGTCGAACCGAACAGTTCTTTTGCTGCCGCCGTCGCTTCCGGCACGCCCGCATCACAGAAGATCAGGTGATGCCCGGACAGCAGGCGCGTTTCGGGCCCGAACATCGGGTGCAGGGACGTTACCCGGCAGCCGGCGTCGCGCAACTCCGCGAGCCCGTCGATCAGTGGTGACTTGAGCGACCCGATATCGAAGACAAGGCCGCGGGGTTTGAGAACGGCCAGCTGAGCGAGAATGCGGCCCGACACCGCGAGCGGCGCCGCGACCACGATCACGTCGTAGTCCACGCCGGCATCGGTCCAGTTGCTGAATTGTCCGGGCGCGTTGTCGACGCTGCGGTCGGCAATCGTCGTCTCGAAGCCCTGCGACACGAAGAAATCCACAAACCAGCCGCCCATCTTGCCGGCACCGCCGATAATCAGCGCCCGCTGGCCGCTGCCCTTGCCTTCGGCGATGACGCGCTCGCGCTCCTGGCTGGCGAGCGAGGACCGAATCAGCTTGCGCAGGACCTCTTCGGCAAGGTCAGGATCGATGCCCACCTGCTCGGCACGCTGCCGGCCCATGTCGAGGACGTCCTTCTCTCGTGCGTAGTCCCGCGTGCCGACGCCGGTCGACTGCTTGTTGCGGCCGATGTCGCCGACAATGCGCTGCCGCTCGGCGATCAGGTCGACGATCTGCTCGTCAACGGCGGTCAGCTGTTTGCGAAGGTCTTCGAGACTCATGCCTGCCGTTTTACAGGAGACATGCGCGGCGGAGCAAGCGACATCGCGTTGTCGGGGAATGGACAATCGTGCGAATATCATCAACAAACAACAAAGCGGAGCCAGACTACGATGAAGACACGCGCTGCTGTTGCCTGGGAAGCGGGCAAGCCCCTCGAGATAGAGATGCTCGATCTGGAAGGACCGAAGGCAGGTGAGGTCCTGATTCGCAACGTCGCGACAGGCGTGTGTCATACCGACGCTTTCACGCTCTCTGGCGAAGACCCCGAGGGCATTTTTCCGTCCGTGCTGGGCCATGAAGGTGGTGCGATCGTCGAGGAGATTGGCGAAGGCGTCACGTCCGTCAAGGTTGGCGACCACGTGATTCCGCTGTACACGCCGGAATGCGGCGAGTGCAGTTTCTGCACGTCGGGCAAGACCAACCTGTGCCAGAAGATTCGCGTCACACAGGGCCAGGGCCTGATGCCCGACGGCACGTCCCGGTTCTCGCTCAACGGCAAGCCTGTCTACCACTACATGGGCACGTCGACGTTCAGCGAGTACACGGTGTTGCCGGAGATCTCTGTGGCGAAGATCAGCGAGGCGGCGCCGCTCGAAAAAGTCTGCCTGCTCGGTTGTGGCATCACGACAGGTATTGGCGCCGTGCTCAACACGGCCAAGGTCGAGCCGGGCGCATCGGTTGCCGTTTTTGGTCTTGGCGGCGTCGGGCTCAGCGCGATCCAGGGCGCGGTCATGGCCAAGGCCGGCCGCATTCTTGCGATTGATATCAACCCGGACAAATTCGAACTCGCGACCCAGCTGGGCGCGACGGACACGGTCAACCCGAATGACTATTCCGACCCGATCCAGGAGGTCATCGTCGAGCTGACCGACGGCGGCGTCGACTATTCGTTCGAGTGTGTCGGCAATGTCGGCCTCATGCGGGCGGCGCTCGAGTGCTGCCACAAGGGCTGGGGCGAATCGACGATCGTCGGCGTTGCGGGCGCGGGCCAGGAGATTTCCACGCGGCCGTTCCAGCTCGTGACGGGCCGCGTCTGGCGCGGCACGGCCTTTGGTGGTTGCAAGGGACGCTCACAGCTCCCTGGCATGGTCGACCAGTACATGGACGGCGAGATCAAGATCGACGAGTTCATCACGTACACGATGCCGCTCGAGGATATCAACCGGGCCTTCGACCTGATGCACGAAGGCAAGAGCATTCGTTCGATCATTATCTATTAGCCGGCGGTTTCCCGGCGGCGGAGGCAGTACGTGACCAGGGTCGCGGTCGCAACGACGTCACAGCTGGCTGCTGATGGCGCCAACGAGGTCGCAGAACTCGGCGGCAACGCGGTCGACTGCGCGCTGGCGGCCGCCCTCACCACGATGAACACCGAGCCCGGCGTCTGTGCGCTTGCGGGCAGCGCTTTCATCACAATCTGGCAGCCCGATGCCGACCCGGTCACGATTGACGGCAATGTCACCGTGCCTGGCCTTGGCGTTCCCGAGGCCGAGCGTGGCGGGGGCGCCGAGAGTGTCACACTCGATTACGGCGGCGGCATAACCACGCTCGTTGGCTCCGGCTCGGTCGCGGTGCCAGGGTCGCTCGCCGCCATCGAGAGAGCCTGGCAACTCTTTGGCAGCGCCCGCTGGTCGGACCTGTTTATCCCGGTCATTCGCGCGACGCGTGACGGCTTCCCGTTGTCGCGGGCCTGCCACTATTACCTCGGGTTTTCCGGGAAACCGATTTTCGATCGCAGCCAGGACGGTTTTGACGCACTCCACGAGGCAGGCGGTGGCCTGATCCGGCAGGGGGACCTGGTCGTCGTGCCTCACCTGGCCGATTCACTGGCCGCAATTGCCGACGAAGGCGCACGGATTTTCTACCGCGGCGAACTGGGGCGCCGAATCTCGCAGCACGTGCGCGACAACGGCGGCGGCCTGAGTCTCGAGGACCTCGAGCGTTTCGAAGCCGTCGAGCGCCCCTCTCTCACAGTCGGCATCGGCGACTGGACCATCGCCAGCACCCCGCCGCCCGCCATCGGTGGATCCGTGCTCAGCGCGATGCTGCTCGCCTGCCGGAACCTCTCCCAGCAACGCTGGACCCGGGACGCGCTCGAGCGCCTGATCTACGTACAACGCGCCGTGCTCAATTTTCGCCGGCAGTGCATGGATTTCGCCGAGGACGTCGAACCCGAGGCGCGGGAGTTACTCGAGCTGGCTTCCGACAACCCGAGGCTCAGCAAATGGGCGTCGGCGTCGACCGTGCACACATCAGCCGTGGACGAGAACGGCGTCGCCTGCGCAGTGACCGCCTCTTCGGGATACGGCTCGGGCGAGATGCCCGGGGGCACCGGCTTGTGGCTGAACAACTGTCTCGGCGAGATCGAACTGAATCGGCGCGGCCTGGATGCGGGACCGCCCGGCGTGCGGCTGCCATCCAACATGTCGCCGAGCGTCGCGCGCCGCAAAGGACGGGTGCTGGCCGCCGGGTCGCCCGGCGCCGACCGCATCACGACGGCGCTGCACCAGTTCCTGGTCAACCTGCTGCAGATGGACATGCCGCTGGAAGCGGCGATTGCGCACCCGCGCCTGCATGTCGACATGAGCGGCGATACGGACCGACTCATGGCGGAGCCCGGCCTCGATCTGCCGGAAGTGGATCTGCCCGTTAACGTGATGCCTGACCTCAATATGTACTTTGGCGGAATTGGTGCGACACTTGTCGACCGCGCGACCGGCTTCGAAGTTGCGTCCGATCCGCGCCGCGAGGGCGGTACCCGAATCTGTGGTGGCAAGAGTTGATAGTCGATGGATGAAAACGTGATTGATCCCTGTTCGGCGAAGCGCCTGCCGAAAGAGCTGCCGACCGACCCGATGCGCTGGGCGAAGGCCTGGCTCGACGAGGCCGTCTCACGGATGGTCAGTCGCAATCCAAACACGATGACGGCAATCACGGTCAATGAGCAAGGTCAGCCGTCCGGGCGCCAGGTGCTGTGCAAGGACTTCGTCGAGGACCCCGGGTACCTGGTGTTCTATACCAACTACAAGTCCGACAAGTCGCGCCACCTGGAGCACAACGATCGAATTGCACTGCTCTTTCACTGGGATTCATTCGGCCGCCAGGTGCGACTCGAGGGTCGCGCCGTCCGCTCGCCCGCCGAGGAGAGCGACGCGTACTTCGCAAGTCGCGACTGGGGCAGCCAGCTCGGCGCCTGGGGTTCCGACCAGAGCGCGCCGTTGGAATCGCGCGCGACCCTGATCGCGCAGGTTGGCAGGCGGGCGGTAAAACTCGGCGTCAATGCAGCGACCAGTCTGAAGTCGATTGCCAGAAGTGACCGGCCCATGATCTCACGCCCGCCGCACTGGGGTGGCTACCGGGTCTGGCCACATCGCATCGAATTGTGGATCGAGGGCGAAGACCGTATTCACGATCGCGCCCGCTGGGAGCGCCCCGTCACGCCCGGTGACGGTGACGAGTTCGTGGTCGGGAACTGGACAGGGACGCGCCTGCAGCCCTGATTGTCGCCTTGTTACGCATCTGCCTGGCAATCGTATCGTTGTTGGCCGCCGCCGCGGCGCCCGCGCAGGTCACACTGACCCGCGGCACGAACTTCTCGATCGACGTCGCCCCTGACGGCCGCATCGTTTTCGATCTGCTGGGCGAAATTCGCATCATTCCCCGGGGCGGCGGCGTTGCTCAGCCCGTGGCCGGAGCACCGCCGGTTGCGGCGCGCCCGCGCTGGTCCGCAGACGGCCACGCGATCGTGTTCCAGGCTCGTGAGGACGGCCAGGAGCGTCTCTGGCTGCACCACGGTGGCGCTGCCCCGCCCGTGAAGCTCTCGACCGACCAGTATTTCGATCAGCACCCGAGCTGGCACCCGGATGGTGACCGCGTCGTGTTCTCCAGCGCCCGCGGCGATACCGGATTCGATCTGTGGGAACTCGACATCGCGACGGGCCTCAACTGGCGGCTCAGCAATCTTGCAGGCGACGAAACGGAACCCGCCTGGTCAGCGAACGGGGAGGACCTGGTCTACATCCATCGGCACAACACTGAGTGGTCGCTCATCTTGCGCAGGCGCGGCCAGCCCGATCGTGTCCTCGAGACTTCGCCGGTACGACTATCGAGTCCATCCTGGCGTCCCGACGGCAGCCTGATCACGTTCTTGCGGCATGGCGACGCTGCGCTCGTCACCGAAATGGCCATATTGTCCGATCCGCTGCTGGTCCGGCCGCTGATTGAAAACGAAGACTTCTTTGTCGCTCCCGTGGCATGGCTCGACCGCCAGGAGATGCTGTATGCGTCGAACGGGCTGATCCGGCGACGCGCGTTCAACTCGTGGACATCGCGCAACGTGCCGTTTCGCGCCGAGGTGTTTCCCGCTGCGTCAGCCAGGCGCGAACCGGTGCGCGCTCGCGAACTGCCTGCGACAGAATCCCCCGGTGGCCAACTCATCGTGCGCGCCGCGCGGGTGTTCGACGGTGTCGGCGGCGGTTATCGCGAAGATCTCGATATCGTCATCGAGCAGGGACGCATCGTGGCATTGGAGGCCAACGCGGAAAGGCCGGGCGCCATTGTCGTGGACATGGGCGAACTCACGGCGCTGCCTGGCTTTGTCGACACGCTTGCGCGCCTGCCGGACAACGTCGATCCCTCAATGGGCCCCGCCCTGCTTGCCTTCGGACTGACGACGCTGGTGGCCGACACCGGCCAGGCGGACGCGTTGAACGCCACCTGGTCCGGCAAGGAGATGCCGGGTCCCCTGGTGCTCGGCGCCGACTGGCTGCTCAACCTCGACTCCGTCGCCGCGATGAATCTGAGCGTCGACTCGTTGCCCACGTCGCCGCGCGGCATTCGCTACGAGGACGCGCGGCTCGCCGACACGTCGGACCCGGCCACGGTTGTCTCCGGCCTGGCCGACTCCAGGACGCCCGGGCTCGCCGAGTTGCTGCGGTCGCGGCAAGCCCGGCTGCTGCGCGGGCATCCGGCCGCGTTGCGGCGTTATGCCGAGGCCCCGCAACTTGCCGCGCAGTCAACCTCGATCGTCCTCGGCAGCGCGGCAAATGGACTTGCACCGGGCGTCGGACTGCACGCCGAGCTGCGCGCGCTGGCGGGCGCCGGCCTCGACACCGAGCACGTGCTTCGAACGGCCGGAATCAACGCAGCCGCGGCGCTCGGCCTCGGCCTGCAGGTCGGTCGCCTCGCGCCTGGCGCCGCCGCTGACATTGTCCTCGTCGACGGCGACCCGCTCGCCGAGATCGACGACGCGATCAACGTGGTGGGCGTGGTCCGCAATGGCCGGTTTTTCAGCGCTATCGGGCTCATCGAGCGCGTCCAACAGGCACAATCCGTCGAATAATTTGACAGACAGATTTCAAATTCGGGCCGATTCGCACACAGGTGGCCGTCGGGTCGCGACCCGACCGCGTTGATGCGCACGGCCGTTCACAGGGTGCTGCGACCAGACCCTTTAAATGCAGGTTTTTCTGAATCTTACGAAATCTTATTGGCACGGCGGCTTATGTGCGATGCAGCATTTTCGTCGGTTTTCTTTACAAAGAGAGCCGTCCGGGCCGCCCAACCTTCCTGTACCGGTCGCTAAATAGTTGAATTCCCGGCGCCTTCAGGACAGTTGGCACAGGTCTTGCTTTTATATCTCTGCCCAAGCGAAGTGTAACTGCATCGGTATCATCTAACGGCTACATACAGGATTAAGACGCCAGAAGAATAATAACGATAAAAACAATAACTAATCTGTACCGGACACCGAATTCGCAGTTACCTCTTTTATAATAAAAAGAGAAATTAGCCCCGCCGCTCACGCCGCGGGGCTTTTTATTGGGGTGCCCGTTCCCGGTATGATCCGGGGTCCCCAACGCACCGAAGCCGGTCATTTGAATCAAATGCGCAACCTGTTGCTCGCACTGCTGCTCTGCCTCGGTGGCTGCGCCGAATCCCTGCCGGACGTCACCGAACTCACGATTGCTGATATCCAGGCAGGTTTTGACAGCGGAGAGCTGACCGCCGAGCAACTTGTCCGCGTCTACGCCGACCGCATCGAGCGCATCGATCGCTCGGGGCCGTCGCTGAATTCGATTATCGAGATCAACCCCGATGCGCTCGGCGCCGCCCGCACGCTCGACACCGAACGCCGCGAGTCCGGGGCTCGCGGCCCCCTGCACGGCATCCCGGTCCTGTTGAAAGCCAACATCGATACCGGCGATCGAATGCGTACGAGCGCCGGCTCGCTCGCGCTCGCCGAACACGTGCCACCTGATGACGCAGCACTTGTCGCGCGTCTGCGCGAGGCCGGCGCCGTGATTCTCGGCAAAGCCAACCTCAGCGAGTGGGCCAACTTCCGTTCCGAGTATTCATCGAGTGGCTGGAGCAGCGTCGGCGGGCAGACGCATAATGCGTATGACCCGACACGCAATCCCTGCGGGTCGTCGAGCGGGTCTGCTGTCGCCGTGGCCGCCAACCTCGCGATGCTCGCCGTGGGTACCGAGACCAACGGCTCCGTGGTCTGCCCGTCAGGCATCAACGGTATTGTCGGCATCAAGCCGACGCTGGGCGTCGTCAGCCAGGACGGCATCATACCGATCGCGCACAGCCAGGATACGGCCGGGCCAATGGCGCGCACCGTGCGCGACGCCGCGCTGTTGCTCGAGGCGTTGGCGGGCGCTGACTTCACGAGCGGGCTCGACAGCAGCGAGTTGCACGGCCGACGCATCGGCATCATTCGTAACTACTACGGCGCCGGCCACCCGGGCGTCGACCTGATCTACGATGCCGCCATCGACGTACTGAGACAGGCAGGCGCCGAAGTGGTCGACGACATCGAGATCGAGACGCCCGGCATGAACAGCGCCTCCTACACGGTGCTACTATTCGAATTCAAAGCGGATCTCAACCAGTACCTCCAGCAATCGAATGCACCCGTCAGTTCACTCGAAGAGGTCATCCGCTTCAACGAGGAGAATCGCGAAACCGTGATGCCCA
Source organism: Woeseiaceae bacterium (assembly GCA_030066735.1). Lineage (GTDB taxonomy): Bacteria > Pseudomonadota > Gammaproteobacteria > Steroidobacterales > Woeseiaceae > UBA1847. Next base: position 14,414 of record JASJBB010000019.1, read on the forward strand.
TCTTCGGCCAGGACATTCTGCTCGCGGCACAGGCGACAGGGACCCTCGAAGACAGCGAGTACCTCGAGGCCCTCGATAAGAGCAAGAGTCTCGCGAAGTCTGCCATCGACTCGGCGCTGCAAGCACATGACCTGGATGCGCTGATCGCTCCAACCAACAGCCCCGCCTGGCCGACCGATCATGTCAACGGCGACAGTTACCACGTCGGCAGCTCGTCCCTTGCTGCAATCTCCGGGTACCCCAACGTTACCGTGCCCGCTGGCTTTGTCGGTGGACTGCCCGTCGGGCTCTCTTTCATGGGCGCACACGGGCGCGACCGCGACGTGATCGAGATCGCTCATGGTTTCGAACAGGCCGCCCGGGGCAGGCGGGCGCCGGGCTACTAAGATGTTCAAGGCTATCCGCGTCGCCATCCTGCTGTTCATTCTCGTGTTCGTCGCGATAGGAACCTGGCTCGCCCAGGCTCGCAGCACCGACTGGAACAACAGCCTGTGGGTCAAGGTGTACCCGATCAATGCGGACGGCAGCGATGTGGTCGATCGCTATATCGCCAATCTCGACGTCGAGGACTTCGCCGGCATCGAGGCGTTCATCGCGCGCGAGACCGAACGCTACGGCCGACAGGTGCAGAGGCCACTGCGCATGGAGCTCGGCCTGCCCGTGCGCGAACAGCCACCAAGCATTGATCCGCAGTCCGGTGTGCTTGGCGTCATGCTCTGGTCGCTGAAGCTGCGCTGGTGGGCGTCGAGGACCGCCGGCGACCAGGACCGCATCACGCCTGATGTGCGCATTTTCGTGCGCTACCACCACCCGGACGAAGCGTACGTCCTGGAAAACTCGGTCGGGTTGCAGAAAGGCATGGTCGGCATCGTCAACGCCAGGGCCAGCCGCCGCCATGCCGGCGCCAATAACGTGATTATCGCGCACGAATTCATGCACACGCTCGGCGCATCCGACAAGTACCAACTTGCGACAGGACTACCGATAGCACCGCATGGCCTCGCGGAGCCCGATCGAAAGCCGCTGTACCCGCAGCGCTGGGCCGAGATCATGGGGGGGCGCATCGCCCTTGCCGAGGACGATGCGATCGTGCCCAAGAACCTGCGATACGTCGTCATCGGTCCGTTGACGGCTCAGGAAATCCGGCTCAGTGAATAATTCGGGCCGCCCCGATGACCGGCTGCTGGATTGTGAGTCCCTCGACGTCCGCGTCCCGGGCCGCCAACTCGTCGAGTCGCTGAATTTCGAGCTGCGGCGCGGTGAAGTCGTGGCGGTCCTCGGCCGAAACGGCACCGGCAAGACGTTAACGCTGACCACTCTCGCCGGGCTGCGAACGCCCGACGCAGGTGTCGTGCGCCTGCTCGGCTCGGACATCGCACAGGTGAAGCGCCGGCAGGTTGCGCGCAGCCTCGCCCTGCTGCCACAGATCATCGACGATATTTTCCCGGCCACGGTCATGGACACCGCGCTCATCGGCCGGCATCCGCACATCGAACCCCTGGGCTGGGAATCGCGCGAAGACTACGCCGCGGCGCGCGCCGCTTTGCAGAAGGCGGGGCTGGACAGCCTGGCGGAACGCGACATTTTTACGCTCTCGGGAGGCGAACGGCGCCGGCTTGCCATCGCCCAGGTGCTAACGCAGGCACCGGACATCTACCTGCTTGATGAGCCCACCAATCACCTGGACCCGCAGCACCAGCTCGACACGCTGCAGGTTTTCCGCAGGGTCGCCGACGACGGGGCGGGCGTCATCGCGAGCATGCATGACGTCAATCTCGCGGTCCGGTTTGCGGATCGTTGCCTGCTGCTGTTCGGCGACGGCCGCTGGCGACTCGGTGAAACGCGCGAGATCCTCGACGAGGACACCTTGGGCGAACTGTATGCGACGCAGATGGAGGCGGTTACCTGGCGATCGCAGAAACTGTTCGTGCCCGCCTCAGGTAATCCACCCGCGTAGCCGCTCCAGGTAGATCGCGTGCAGTTCAGGATTGGCCGCAAGCACCGAGCGGGTCTCGAGGCCGACCGGGGCGCCGTTGAGGTCCGAGAACACGCCGCCGGCTTCGGTCACGATCACCGACAGCGCCGCGATATCGAGAACATTGACGTCTGACTCGATGACCGCTTCGATCTTCCCGGCCGCCAGCAGATGGTAGTGGTAGAAATCCCCATAACCGCGAATGCGGTCCGCGCGCGCCACGACCTCGCCGAGTCTCGACCAGCCGTCGCTCTGCGCCAGCGATTTCAGGTTGCCGGTCGACACGGCGGCCCGGTCCATGTCATGGATATCACTGACCGTCAGGCGCTCACCATTTAGCCAGGCGCCCCGGCCCTTCTCGGCCCAGGCGAGTTCGTCCATCATCGTGCCGCTGGAGACGCCCAGCACGATCTCGCCCCCGCGCATCAACGCGATCTGGGTGGAAAAGAACGGGTACTGGCGTACGAACCCCTTGGTGCCGTCGATCGGATCGACGAGCCACAGCGAATCCGCATCGTCGCGCGTGCGCCCGGTCTCCTCGCCGTAGAAGCCATGCTCGGGGAAGCGCTCGAGGACGATCTCCCGGATCTTCTGTTCGCACTCGACATCGGCCTGCGTAACGGGCGTGAGGTCTTCCTTGGTGGTGACCGTGAAATTGCCGGCGTAGTAATCCCGGCTGATTTCCGCGGCCGCGCGGGCGGCGTCGAGCGCCGTGCGCAATTCGGGCGAGGCCCGGCTGTCGTCGAAGACGTTCATTGCCGCGCAAAATAGCCCCTCGCGTGGCGATAAACAAGCACGCCGACCGTTGCTTGACAGTCCCGGGCCGCCTCCCTATCGTTAGCTTCCTCACCAGGTGAGCCCGGTTTGGCAAAAACCGGGTTAACGGGAAGCCGGTGTGGCCTATGGCCAAATCCGGCGCTGCCCCCGCAACGGTGATCGAGTTAAACCGTAGCCCCCGGGCCAGACGATCGGCCCGGAGCCACTGCGAACAATAACAATTTCGTGGGAAGGCGCTACGGCAAGGATGCGAATCCGCTCGTCAGCCCGGAGACCGGCCTCGTGAGCCCGTAAACCGTATCGCGTGCGGGCGGCACGCAAGGAGACAGCATGACCATTCGTTTCACATCCGTCGCCATCGCCCTGGCGGTCGTGGCGCCCCATTACGCCATTGCCGACTCGGCCCCCGGTGAAACCATCATCGTTACGGCGACGCGCACCGAAATACCGCTGAGCGACGCCATCGTGCCCGTGACCGTGATTTCGCGCGACGACATCGAGCTGTCGCTGGCCACCGATCTTGCCGAACTGCTGCGTTTCCAGGCCGGCATCGACATCGGCCGCAACGGCGGTCCGGGGCAGGCCACTTCCGTCTTCATGCGCGGCACCGAGAGCAATCATACGCTCGTACTCATCGACGGCGTGCGGATGAACCCCGGTACGCTCGGCGGCGCGGCGATACAGCATATCGCGCCGGAGATGATCGAACGGATAGAAATCGTAAAAGGGGCAAGATCTGCCCTGTTCGGCACCGACGCGATCGGCGGCGTCATCAACGTCATCACGCGGCGCGCCGAAAGCGCCTACTTCGAAACCAGCCTAGGCGCCGGCAGCTTCGACTCCCGCTCGGGTGTCGTGTCGGGGGGCAACCGCAGCGAGAACGGCGACTTCAGCGTATCGGTCAGCTACCAGGACACGGATGGCTTCGCCCCCCGCACCGACTCGGACATCGAGCGCGGTTACGACAACCTGTCGGTCAATCTTTACGGGGCTCGACGCTTCGGTGATGCCGAGATCAGCCTGCGGCACTGGCAGACCGAAGGCACGGTTGAATACCTCGACTTCTTCCTGGCGCCTGTCGACCAGGATTTCACCAATTCGACCACGGCCCTGCAGCTCGACAACGCGGTCGGTCAGCACGGCTCGAGCAAGCTCATCGCATCATTCATGCAGGACGATATCGCGCAGAACCAGGGTGATGACTTCGTCAAGTCGGACCGGATCAGTCTCGACTGGCAATACAGCCATGCCTTTGAGGAGCACACGCTCACCGGCGGACTGTTCTATGTCGATGAGAACGCGTCGAGCCTGTCATTCGGTTCTGGCTTCGACGAGGACACCGAGGTTCGCGCTGCGTTCATCCAGGACCAGTGGACGCGCGACCGGCACAAGGCGTTTGTTGCGCTGCGACTCACGGACCACGACACGTTCGGCAACCACACGACCTGGAATGCCGAGTATGCCTTCGCGCTCGATGACAACTGGACCCTGAACGCAGGCCTGGGCCACGCGTTCCGCGCACCCGACGCGACTGACCGTTTCGGCTTCGGGGGGAACCCCGATCTCGATGCGGAGCAGGCCGACGAGGCCCAGCTCGGCTTCCGCTTCGATCCGGGTAACCGGCACAGCGTGGGCATCGAACTCTACGCTAACGACATCGACGATCTGATCGATTTCGACCTCGAGACCTTCACGCTGGTCAACGTCGCTCGCGCCGAGATTCGTGGCGCGCAGCTCGCCTATGAGTATCGCGGCGAGAGGTTCACCATCAACGCCGAGCTGACCCGGCAAAGCGCCGAAGACGCCGACAGCGGCGAGCGCCTGTTGCGCCGCGCCGAGGAGTCCGGCTCGTTGACCTATACACAGAACGTCGGCGCGCACCGCATGGGCCTCTCGGTGTTCGCGAGCGGCGACCGCGAGGACTTCGGCGGCGTGCGCCTGGACGGCTACGTACTTGCCAACCTGACGGCACAGTTCAGCCTCGGGAACGCCTGGACGATGCACGCGCGTATTGAAAACCTGCTCGACACCGAATACGCGACGGCGGCCGGGTTCCGGATGCAGGAACGCAGCGGGTTCGTCGAACTCAAGTACCACTGGAACTAGGAGGCAAACCGGTGGGCAAACGACTCAGCAAAATCTACACCCGCACGGGCGACGACGGCACCACGGGACTCGGGGACGGCTCCCGGGTCGCCAAGGACAATGCGCGCGTTGACGCCTATGGCACCGTCGACGAGGCGAATAGCGCGATCGGCGTCGTGCTGGCCAATGACTCGGTACCGGATAACGTCCGCAGGGCGCTGACAGAGGTGCAACACGACCTGTTCGAACTCGGCGGCGAACTCTGCATCCCGGGGCACAGCGCCATAACCGGGGATTTCATCACCCGTCTCGAAAACGAGCTCGATGCGCTCAATGCCGATCTGCCGGCGCTCAAGGAGTTCATCCTGCCGGGGGGCGGCCCTGCGGCGGCTGCCTGCCACTTGGCGCGTACGATCGTCCGCCGGGCCGAGCGAGTAACCACAACCCTGGCCGGCGAGGAGGCGGTGCGACCCGAGGTTGTGCGTTACCTCAACCGGCTCTCCGACCTGCTATTCGTCATGGCGAGAGTATTGGCCAGAGTGGAATCAGGAGAAGAGGTTCTCTGGAACCGAGACAGGTGAGTGCCGGTCCGCGCACTGCGTGACCGGACCTACAATCGCTTGCACATCACGATTGCATCCGCCGGGCACAGCTTCGCGAACTCCGTCGTTTGCTGAATGCTCTCCGGCGCGTTTTCGCGCCGTACGGCCTCATAGCCGAGCTGCGTGAAATAAGCATCGGCATCCGTCGTCAGCAGCCAGAGTTCGCGCATGCCGTGCGTCACTGCTTGGCGCTCCAGGGCCGCAACGAGCCGGCGGCCGGCGCCGCCACCTTGCGAGTGCGGCACAACGACCAGCGAGCGCAGCAGCCCGATGCCGTCGAACGGCTCGAGGCCGATCGTACCGACCGGAACATGATCCGCTTCGGCCAGCAGAAAGTGCTGCATATCGTCAATGGAAAGATCGGCGACCGGCAGCCTCGCAGCGGCAAGCCAGCCCGTTACCGTCTCGAAGTCGGCCGTCGTCGCCTGGCGGATGTTCACGGCAGCTGACGCCGCTTGCGCGCCTCCTCCAGCGCTTCACAAACCGCCACCGCGCCGTCCAGCAGCCGGGGTGTCGCCCGGCTGATGACGTCGCCGGGGACAACGAAATGGTTGCCGTGGCGATTAGCCGCCATCTGCGGCCAGCGCTGCCACTCGCTGAAGGCATCCTCTCCGGCGTCGCTGCCCGCCATGAAGACCTCCGGGTCCCTATCGACCACGGCCTCGACGTCGATCGTCGGCGCCAGCTCGTCGAGATCAGCGAAGACATTGGCGCCGCCGCACAATTCGATCAGTTCGCTGACGAAGTGCCCGCCGTTGACCGTGTAGAGCGGCCGCGCGGAGACCTGGTAGAAAACGGATATGGCCGGCAAGTCGTGGTAGCGCTCACGGATGCCCTGCATTCGATCCTCGAATGTCGTTGCGACCAGCGCGGCGGACTCGTGACGCCCGGTCAACTCGCCAATGCGCACGATCGCCGCGCTCACATCGTCCAGCGAATTCGTGCGCAGGGTCTCGACCTCGTAGCCAATGGCGCGAAGCTCGTCGACGACATGCGCAGGTGTGCCCCCTTGCCAGACGAGCAGCAGGTCGGGTCGCAATAGGGCGAGCTGTTCGTGGTCGATCATGAACGCATCACCGACTACGGGCAGCTCGCGGGCTTGCGGCGGGTGATCCGAATATGCGCTCACGCCCACGAGCAATTCGCCGGCGCCCGCCCAGAATACGAGTTCTGTCAGGTTGGGCGCCAGCGTGACGATTCGCGAGTAGGTGGTGCTCGACGTCTCTCCGGGTGGCGGAGCTTCGGAACAGGCCGCGAGGCCGAGCAGTGCAAATGCGGCAAGTACGGCCTCGCGCGGCCTCACCGGGTCCAGCCGTACAGGGTCATCGCCGCGATGACGACGGCCCAGATCAGCAGCAGGCGAAACACGAGCTGGTTCGCTGCGGCAGCACCACGCACGCCGCGCGATACGAGGTCTTCGTCCGGGTCCTCGCTCAGGGCGAGGGCCGCGGTACCTACGCGCGCCAGCAGGTGCTCGTTGTACTCCGAGGGCGTGTCAGACGCGTGCTCGCTGGGCGCCCGCCACGCGCCGAGCGCCGTGTCGAAGTTGCCGGCCGCCGCGTAGCCGATCGCCGTCAGCCGCGCCGGAATCCAGGCCAGCCATCCGTGCAACAAGGCGGCGGCATCCCGCAACCGCTCACTATTGCCGTTCTCGACTTCGTCGCGCGCCGCTGCAAACACGGCGCGGCGGCGCACGAGGTCAGTAACCCGGTAGGTCCAGGCGCCGAGCGGGCCGAGCAGCACGAACCAGAATATGACGGCGAACAGGCGATTGTTCGCCTGGACGCAGACAGCTTCTTCGACCTTGTGAATGCGTTCGAGCGTATCCTCGGGGACATCGCTTTCGATGATCGCCATGGCAGTTTCGCGGATTCTTTCGCTGTCGCCCTCTTCGATGGCCTTGCAGTACTCGTCCACGTCTTCGCCAATGTCCTGCGGCCCCAGCGAGAAGAACAGCACCACGATGGCCAGCAACAGGTACGGGAATCCAAGCAACGAGTCGCCGAGCGCCAGGACGATGGCCAGCACCGGCAGAACCAGCAGTATGACGATGACCACGATCGGTATCAGCGCAGGCCAGTTCGGCAAACGTTCGGCCTGCCGGAACCCGGCGTCAATCAGGTAGTCGATCCACCGCAACCGGCGCAGGTGGAAGAGTCGCGTGGCAAGCCGTTCGATAACGAGGCCGATGAGCAGGGCGATCAGATGCATGTGGCGTTAGCTCGCAGAAACCGCTGGATCAGGACATGCCATCATACAACCGAAGCCAGTCGAACGCAGGGCCGGGATCGGTTTTGCGCCCCGGCGCAATATCGGCATGCGCGGCAACTTCGCGGCCCGTGATCTTCGGGTAGGCCTCCGAAACCGCACGTATCGTCGCGGCGAGCACCGCGTATTGTGCATCGCTATAAGGGGTCTCGTCCTCTCCCTCCAGTTCGATGCCGATCGAGAAGTCGTTGCAGCGCGCCCGGCCCCGAAACGCCGATTCGCCGGCATGCCAGGCGCGTTGCGTAAACGGCACGAACTGCACGACCTCGCCATCGCGCCGAATCAGCAGGTGCGCCGACACCTCCATGCCGCGAATCTCCTGGAAATACGGATGCGCGTCCCAATCCAGCTCGTTGGTGAACAGCTGCTCGATCTCGGGGCCGCCGAACTGCCCTGGCGGCAGGCTGATGCCGTGCACGACCAGTAACTCCGGCTGCGCGCCGGGCGGGCGCTCGTCGCGATTCTGGCTCGGGCACTGCCTGGCCGGCGTGATCAGGCCGGTGTCGGTATCGATGCTAAAGCGGTCACTCATTGGTATACGATAGTCGTTCCACCGGTTATCAAAATCAACGCCGATGTCACTGACCCGACTGTTTATCAGCCAACGCCTCGGCACCGGGGCGACGCTGCGCCTCGACGGCGACCGGGCGCGCTACGTCGGGCGCGTGCTGCGCCTGCGCCCTGGCGACCGCTTGCGGGTCTTCAACGGCGATGACGGTGAGTATGACGCCCATCTTCAGAAGGTGACCAAATCCTCGGCGGAGCTGCTCGTCGAGGAGCCGGTCGATTCCGGGACGGAGTCGGCACTGAAACTGCAACTCGTCCAGGGCATCTCGCGCGGTGAACGCATGGATTTTGTCATCCAGAAAGCCACCGAACTCGGCGTGAAACGCATTACGCCCGTGTTCACGGAATACGGCGTCGTGAAACTGGACGAGAAACGCGCCGCGAAACGTCGCGACCACTGGCAGGGTGTGGCGGAAAGCGCCTGCGAGCAGTCGGGCCGTATTCGCCCGCCGCTCATCGACGCCCCCGTCGCGCTGAATACCTGGTTCGGCATGAGCGCCAGGGAGACCGATACCGACCTGATCCTGCGGCCCGGCGCGCCGACCGCGCTGACATCGGTGGACGCTCCCTCGACCAAGGTCTGCCTGCTGATCGGCCCTGAAGGCGGCTTCAGTGATCAGGAATACGCGGATGCCCGGCTCGCGGGCTTCACGGCTGTCTCACTGGGTCCACGCGTGCTGCGCACGGAGACCGCGGCCCTGGCCACGGTCGCCGTTGCACAGTCGCTATGGGGTGACTTCTAGCTCCGCTCGCGCGCCGGTGTGGCGCCGACTGCCTCAGTCGCGGGCACCGACAGGAACCATGAGGTGCGCATAAGGCGTGCCTTTCCACATCACGTACGGCCCGCCGTTGTTCGGGTCCGTCGGGAACGCATCGAGCAGGTCTGCCGGCGCGACGATCATCAGGTGCGGGCCTTCCTTGATCCATTCATTGTCGTCTGTCGGCCCTTCTGCAAAGGGGTCGATGTTACTTGCGCCTTCGTCACCGGCAAGCATGTACGAAATGCCCAGCGTTTCGGCCGCATACGGTTTCTTGTTGGCCCAGGCGTCTGCCCACGTCATCCACTCGGCATCCATGCACATGGGCGCCGTGCCGGATAGCATCGGCGGCGTTGGGAAACAGGTGTATCCGTTCGAGCCTTCGCGCAGGACGTTGCCTTCCCAATCGACAACCGTGGCGCCTTCGGCCATTCCCGGCCAGGCCGCGCGCAGCGCATCGGCAATGGAGTCGGAGTGATCGGCGGCGGTGCCGGCAAAGGGTGCCAGGAAGGCGCCTGCGGCAAATGCGGCAAGTCCCACCAATCCGTTTCTGACGGTGCTTTTTTTCATTATTCTTCTCCCGTTGAAATGAGTTCCGATGCGAGGCATCGAGGCCCGTGAGGCCAACCCCCACGAGTCAGTGGGCCGGATTCTACCCTGAAAAGACGTTTGGCAGTACGACGCGAGCCCGGGGCCAGCCAGGCTGCAGAGGCGGCGACGCAGCTAACCCGGCTCCGCTTGCGCCACGAAAAGAGTGATGAGCCCGAACGACCCTGCCAGCCGGAACGCAAGCTCGCCTGCTCCCCCATACTGCGGGCTGAAGAACATGAAGAACGCGCCTTCGGCAATGATCGTGAAACTCAGAATCAGGAGCCCGAACGTTGCGCCGCATCCGGCGACCGCCCATGTCTTCGCCCTGGCAAACTCCTCCCGGGATCCTCTGGCGTGCCGCAACATCATTGCCCCGCCGAGTCCGCCGCCGAGCAGCGCCGTTAGCTTGCCGACGACGATGAGACAGACGCCAGCCCAGATCACGACCGCGCTGGTTGTCCGCCAGGGCGGCCCCGCACCTTCCGGGACGCTCGACATGCTGGCCACCGCACTCACGGTATCGTAGACGCCCTGCACGTCCGACAGATTCCCGAGGGTGCCCAGCAAACCCCAGAAACCGATACAGAGGACCAGAAAAATCTTTACGTATCTGACCATTACCCCTCCCCGCTGTCCGCGCCAGGATCGAGCAGCCCTGCGGCGCTCAACGTCAGCCCCTCGCGCTCATTGTCCCAGACGATGTTCATGATCTTCCATCCGCCTCCCTCGTTGACGAGATTGAAGAAATTCACGCCGCGGCCGTGCCGTTGCGCATCCGGCGACCTGGACTGGTATTCGTAGACGCTAACCAGTCGGGCGATGTTGCCGAACTCCGTCACCTCCTGGTGGACCTCGGTCTCCGAGAATTCGGTGTTCTCCAACAGTTCTGCCACGTTGTCGATGTACTCATCGAAGGTCATCGCCAGGACGAACGGTCGACCGTCTTCATCCATGCCAGTTCGCACCATGGTGGCACGCGGGTGATACAGCTCGCGGATGCTTTCCCAGTTACGGTCCGCAGGGGCCGCGGAAACCACCTCGTACAGCCGCCGGGTCAAGGCCCGGAACTCGCTGCTGGATTGGGTATCAGTCATGCGGTGAATTCTCCAATTACCGTTATAGTAGTGAATCTCAGCCTGTTCCGGAGGGATGAAGCCATGTCAGTTCGTATGCGAGGCCTACTGTATCTGGTTGCTGGTGGCGGCGTCTTCGCGCTGTTCGCCTTCTGGATTGCCAATCCGGAGCACTACCCCTTTTCCTATTACCCGGCCGGCATCGGCGGTGCATTGGCCATCGGCGCGCCCGGCGCCGCTGCGATTGTTGGCCTGATCGAACTGGTTTCCGGAAAACCGTTTCACAAGATCGAGGAATCCTGGGCCGAACTATCCGGGCTGCAGCGTTTTTTGGGCGGCACGCTGATCGTGCTTGTCGGCGGCGCTGTTGTCTTCACCGCGATCGCGATGGTGATGGTGTAGTAGTTACCGGCTTTGCGCTCAGGACAGAATGAGATCGACGCCTCGTTCGACGAGAGCGCCGCCCAGCCATGAGCCCAAAGGGATGAGCAGGTAGAGTGCGAACCTGGCCAGGACCGAATGGTCGAACGGCCAGTTTCTCTGGTTTTCGATCATCGACTGGTAGGCCAGCGTGTCGGCGATGGACGGCCCCTCCCCGGAGCCAGACTTGAGCGCGTCTCTGGCGGTCTTCAGACTCGCTCGGCACCATTCGAGCTCCCGTTTCTTGGCGGCTTTGAATTTCCTGCGAATGCCACGCAGCGGCAGCATCAAGCCAATCCACGCCAATACGGTGAAGGCAATCCAAAAGCCGATAAGCGCCGGCCAGTAACGGGACTCGACACCCAGCAATGACAGGACCGACACCATGCCGAACACCAGAAGCGCGTTGGTCAATCCCTGGCGAATCAGCGGCCGATACGGCTGCATGTGAAGAAGATCAAGCGACTCGATGTGATTCGACATTCGGGATAATCGAGCGGACTCCACGACGACCACGTAGGTGAAACACCCGATCCAATACACGAACGCAACGGTTGTCGCCCGGTGCCAGAAGACGTCGTAGCTCCAGGCCTGCCAGTTCCAGGGGCCGTCCAAGTCCGGTGTGGTTGCATTGGTGACGCCAATACCGATGAACAGGTAACTCGCCATGCCTATTAGCGGCAATATCCACTTCGGATGCTTGCCGGCCCTGTCGACGATTGCCTGCCGGTCCGGCAAGTCCGGGATAGCCAGCGATAATTCATGCGTGGTTCGACGCGCCACCACCAGGACATAGGCATAGGCTGTTGCGCAATAGGCCGTGATGAGGATCTGTGTGACAGCGATCCGAAGCTCGCCGGGTCCGGAGCTTTCGGCGCCGCCGAAAATTATTCGGCCGACAAAGAACGCTATCAGTAGCCCGACCGCGAAAATGGCGCCAATCGAGACCGGATTTCCCGGCAACGCATCGAATGCTCTTGACGTCCAGGGCGTTGTATACGACATGGCCAAGTTGGTGGTCTCGCTACCTGATTCGAGCCCGCCGCAACGCAAAGGCAGATCGCAACGTCCGCTAAGGCTCGGTAGCCGTCATTCTAGCCTAAACCAACCCTTTGGCTGGAAACCGCCAGGGGTTGCCGTCATTCGTCGTGTTCAGCCCTGTCGCACGGATACATCGGAATCGCCTCAAGCGCTCTTGCGGCGCTTGCCAGCGGGCTGAACATGGAGCTGTACTTTGCATGCGCTTAGGAGAGCATGCATCGTAGTAAATGACGACTCCGTTTCGGGCTTCAGAGTCTTGTAAAAAGATTTCCATTCTCGTTCCAACTAGGCAGGCCGAATCCGATTGTATTGACAGTAGTCCTTCCACGGCTGGCGATTCTTCAATTGCACATACCTCGCGGCTCAAAAATGTCAGGATGCCGACCCCCGCTCACGAGCACGCGCCCGTCCTCAAGCACTGTGGCAGCTGCGCCTGTCCTTTGGAATCCGAGTTTCTCCGTCGAATAGAACTGTTCGATAACCGGATCGAAAACCAACACGCTGTCTGTAGTCGATTTCCAACCGTCTGCACCTGTGCCCAACAAGACCGGCCCGGGACAATTCGCTGTCGATGGCATCGACACCGCAAAATGTTCGCTCGCCTTAATATCCGGCTCGCCGACTGCAACGAAAGAGTCATTGGAGGGTTCATACAGAAAGCTCGCCTGAAACTCCCAAGGATCATAATATTCTCTCCACCCGGGGATGCCGCCTGCAATCAACACTTTTCCGGTCGGCAACAGATTTGCAGTATGCAGCCAACGGCCATCACCGGGCATAACCGCGGTTGAACTAAACGAACCGTCAGCGGGTTGATAGGTTTCGGTGTTCAATACACTCGTGTGATCTCGCACGCCTCCTGCAATGAAAACCGATCCGTCAGCAAGTCGCGTTGCCGTGTGGCCGAATCGAGCCGAGTTCAGAGAACCGGTTGTCACGAACAAATTGGTGGCCGGATCAAACAGCTCAGTACTTTCCAGATACTCGACAAAACCTGACACCGTTCGCAGGCCACCGGCTATGAGCACCTGCCCGTTCTCGAGGAGTGTCGCGGAGTGACCACGACGCTGTTCAAGCATCGGCCCGACCTCAGTCAAGGAAGAATCGGCCGGGTCGAATAGAAGCGCGAGCTTCGACCCGGGCCCAACGTAGTCATATCCCTCTTCATCTCCGCCTGTAATTAGAACTCGGCCGTCCCGCAGCATGGTCGTTGCATATCCGTAATGATTCAACGTACCGACCTCATCTATAACTTCGCTGCCCGGATCGTATGTCCACATCGTGTTCCCGATAACCAGCGCTCGACCGTCTTCAAGGAGAACCGCGGCAACCTCCCTGCCTGGTCGATCAAACGATATTTCTGCTTCCGTCACCGTCCATGCGCCGGTAACGAGTACTCTCACGGAACGGCTGGCGGTCGCCAGATTGCCACTCGAATCAGAAACCATGTACCTGATCTCGTAGGTCCCTGAAATAGACAAATTCACAGCAGCGGTGTCGACAACAACTTGGTCAGTTAGGTCACCGTCAATGTTATCCGTTGCAGTCACACCCAACTCGACGTATGGATCGCTGACGAGGATCGTCTGCAGTTGATCACCCAGTAGAGTAATTTCAGGAGGTTGCAGGTCTCTTACGTGGACAGTTCGATAAATTGCTACTTCATTCCCGGCAGCATCGCTCACCTCGTAAAAGACTTGATACGTGCCGGGCACCGAGGTGTCGATTGCACTGGCATCAATAACAATCGAGGCTGTCAAGTCGCCGTCGCGGTTATCGCTGGCTGTCGCACCCAGTTCGCCGTAGGCCTCACCCACCGCTATGACCTGGGGGTTTTCGCCGACAAGAGCAATAACAGGTGACGTTTTGTCCGGGGCCTTGCCGCTGCCGCCGCAACCCACGAGTAACAGAACACTCATCGTAAGAATGGTCTTAAAACCTGTGTGTCGGGCCATCATTTTGTTTTTCTCCCCCGCTGATATTTGTGAGTATAGTCTGCTGTAAGAAACTCGACGATTCGATGCGTTGGCTCTGGTAGTAACCAACGCGGTAGTCGGAGAGATTGTGCGTCAGACATGCGCAGGATTTCGACTCTGTCGCCAACGGCGATATTGGATCTGACGTCAACTGGCTGGGTTGAGGGCAGAGCTTGCATGCTTGTGCAACCTGTCAGCATGCCCAAAACAACCGACATTGCAGTTATCCGGAAAGTCGACTCGCAAAACATGATGGAATCCTCCCCGTTGTTCCAGGGTGAATTCTCCGCTCAGGGGCGCGCCTATTTCCGGATGATGGCGTGATTGTTTGCTGATGAGCGGCTGATCCTACGAAAAGCGGACATCGATCAGTCAGTAGCGATGTAGTTGTCTTGCCGAAATCGCGGCGTGCACAGCGCGAGGAAGATGAGGTCCACCTCGCCAGTATTGGTGATCCGCTGTTCGGCGTCGGGCGGAATCAGCACGACATCACCAACGCCAACGCTCTCGGCGTCCTGACCCTCGATTTCTACAACGCCTTCGCCTTCCAGGATGACATAGCGTTCGGCCGTGTCGATTACCTTGTGAAACGCCGTAGTGACGCCCGGCTCCACGCGTGCTCGTGCGATGGAAAGCGCCTCGTCGCCAGACGAGTTCGACAGCTCGAGGATGTAACAACGCTCAGGGGTGTAAAACTCCCGTGCAGGGTCGGGGCGAACAACGCCGGCTTGCACGGACCTAGGCCTGGATCGACTCGCGGGCCAGCAGTCCCTCGAGTTGCTCGAGGTCGGGAATCAGCGGGAATTCGTTGATCATCTTGACCCGGCACAGCACCGGCGCTTCGTCCGGCCAGCCCTCCGTCGTGTGCAGGCTCAGCACGTCCCGGTTGACCCGAACGAGTTGCGGAAAGCCCTGTGTGAGCACGCCGAAGAAGCCGATCTTGAGCTGGCCGCTGCCAGCGTAGAACACGACGATACGGGTACGGCCGGTCGCAACCGGGACCTCCTTGCCCAGCATTCCCTCGAACGAGACGACCGGCAGCTGCCGGCCGTTCCAGTTGACGGTGCCGAGCATCCACTTGTGCGCGCCTTCTTCGTGATCGGGCGGTGTAAACCGCACGACCTCGGCCACGCACGCACGCGGCACAATCAGCCGGTCCTCGGTGAGAGGGACAAGGAGGCTATAGAGTTCGTCGGTTTCCGCGTTCACGTCAGCGTAATCCCTCGTTCCTCGAGCAGCCTGCCAATGGCGTCCAGCAGTTCAGCATCCTGGTAGGGCTTGCCGAGATAATCGTTGACACCGAGTTCAATGGCGCGGGCCCGGTGCTTGTCGCCCACTCGCGACGTAATCATGATGATCGGCACATCCGCAACCCGGTCGTCGTTGCGGACATGCGACGCAAACTCGTAGCCGTCCATGCGCGGCATCTCGATGTCGAGCAAGATAATGTCCGGTTTGCTCTCGGACATGACGCTGATCGCGTCGAGTCCGTCCTTGGCCGTCATCACGCGCATGCCGTTCCGTTGCAGGAAGCGCTCCGTAACGCGCCGTACCGTAATCGAATCATCCACCACGAGCGCCAGCGGCCGGTCGTCGGTCGGCGCCGGCGCGGCCTTCTTGAGTTCGACCACGGGCGCGCCCGTGCGCACCAGCGCGGCGATGTCCAGGATCAGGATGATGCGGCCGTCGCCGAGGATCGTCGCACCGGAGATACCGCGGATACTGGCAAGCTGCGGGCCGACCGTCTTCACGACGATCTCGCGGCTCGCGATCATCTCGTCGGTCAGCAACGCAGCGGAAAACTCACCAGCCCGAACGAGTATGACCGGGATAAACGGCTCGTCCTGCGGCAACTTCGCAGCCTGTCCGCCAAGGTACATGCCGAGGTGCCGGAACTTGTAGGTCTGCTCGCCATACTGGAAGCCGGGCTCGGACTGGCTGAGCAGGTTTTCGAGCTCAGCCCTGGGAATTCGCGCGACGCCCTCGACCGACGGCAACGGCAAGGCGTAAACCTCTTCGCCGGTGCGAACGATAAGGGCCTGGGTAATTGCCAGCGTGAACGGCAGGCGTACCGTGAAGTTGGTGCCCTGCGCCGTAACGGACGAGATGCGCAGCGAGCCGCCGAGCTTCTTGACCTCGTTGGCGACGACATCCATGCCCACACCGCGCCCGGCAGCCTGGGTGACCTTGCCGGCCGTCGTGAAGCCCGGCGTGAGGATCAGCTCCATGATCTCCTCGTCGGTCACCTTCGCGTCCGGCTGCAACATGTCGAGCTCGTAAGCTTTGCGCCGGATTGCGTCGACGTCGAGACCGCGACCGTCGTCGGCGACATCGATGACCATTTCCGAGCCTTCACGATGCAGGCGGATCGTGATCCGGCCGGTCGCCGTCTTGTCGGCCTTCTGCCGCTCTTCCGGAGACTCGATACCGTGCACAACGGCGTTGCGCAGCATGTGCTCAAAGGGCGGCAGCATCTTGTCCAGCACCTGCCGATCGAGCTCGCCGGCGGCGCCCTCCACGGCCAGCTCGGCGCGCTTGTTGGCCTCCTTGGCGATCTGCCGCACGAGTCGCGTCAATCGCGGTACGTGCCGCTCGAACGGCACCATGCGCGTGCGCATCAACCCGTCCTGCAACTCGGCAGTGACACGTGACTGCTGCACGAGCAGGCTCTCGGCTTCGGTCGTCAGCGACTGCAACATGTCCTTGAGACTTGCCAGGTCATTGGCCGATTCGGCGAGCGCGCGGGACAGCTGCTGGATGTTCGAGTAGCGGTCGAGTTCAAGTGGATCGAAGTCATGCGCCACCATCGTGTCCTGGTGCTTGTGCATGATTTCGTTCTCGGTCTCGATCTCGAGTTTGCGCAACTGCTCGCGCAGGCGGGCAATCGTCTGCTCGAGTTCCTCGACGTTGAATTCGAACGAATTGACCTGCTGCGACAGGCGCGAGTGGTAAATGCTGATTTCCCCGGCGGCATTGAGCAGGTCTTCGAGCAGGTCCGCGTCGATGCGCGCGAATTCCTGGCGCTGCTCGGCGCGGGCCGCCGCTGGCTCGGGCGCCTCTTCCTTCGGCGCTGCCGTCACCATGCGCCGGGCTTCCGCAGGCGCTGCCGCTACCGGCTCGGGCTCAGGCTCGGGTTCCGGCTCAGGTGCCGGTTCCGGCCCGGTTTCGGCTTCAGACTCGGGCTCAGGCTCGGGCTCAGGTTCCGGCTCAGGTTCGGGCGCCGGTTCGGCCGCAGGCGGTGTGGCGATTTCGGACAGCTCGTCCGCCAGCGGCGTATCCACGATAACCATGCTGACCGTATCTTCGGGCTCGATCGTGAACGCCGCCGGTTCGGCCTCCTCGACGTCTTTGTCCTGCGGCGCCAGTTCCACGTCGGCGTCGCCGGCAATCTCGAAGCCGGCATTGGCCTGCTGGATGCGTTTTTCGAGCTCACGCGCTGGCGGCACCGCTTTGTTGGCAATGACCGCATCGCGCATGCGATGCAATTCGTCCACGCTGTGCTGCAGCAGGTCATCGACGGCCGGCGACGGTTTTACACGACCATCCGCCAGCGAGATCAGCAGTGTTTCGAGTTCGTGACTCAGGTTGCCCATGGCCGTGATGCCCGCCATGCGCGCGCCGCCCTTCAGCGTGTGCAGGTGGCGCTTAAGCTCTTCCATCGACTGCGACGAGTTCTTGTTGCCGGTCCACTCGAGCAGGGCCTTGTCCGTGGACTCCAGCAGTTCCGCTGACTCTTCGGTGAAGATCGCGGCAATCTCGGCGTCGTAGCCCGGCTCATCGCTGACGGGTTCCGGCTCCGGCTCTGCGACGGGCTCCGGCTCCGGCTTGGTCGGCGGCGTGATGGCGATGACGTCATCGGGGACGACCGTGCCCTCGGGCTGCACGGCGTCGGCCAGTGAATTGATGTGTTCGATGAGCTTCGAGTAATCGGCGCGCTCGCGATCAGGTTTGTTGATGTCGCCAACAATCGTGCCGATGGCTCTCGCGCCCGCCCGCAGCGCATCGAGACCGGACTGCTCGAAGCCGACCTTGTAGTCATACACACGCCGCACGAAACGGTTGAGCGCGGCCGTAACGGCCACGCCCCGTTCCACGTTGGCCATGTTGGCGCTGCCGTGCAGCGTATGACACGCGCGATGCAGTTTCTCGGTGACGTCGAACGGCGGCGAGTGGCCTTCGCAGGCCGCCAGGTAGTCGACGATGACCTTGAGATGACTCGCCGTTTCCTTGGAGAAGATGTCGAGCAGAACCGGGTCCATCTCCAGCGCCGGCTCCGGCTCCTGCTCTTCCTCGGCCGGGCGGGATATCGTCAACACGGCCGCATTCGGGTCGCCTTCGGCAAACGCACTGGCGCGCGCCATTAGCAACGCGATGTCGGCCTTGGGCTCCGTGCCCACCTCGAGCTGTTCGATCAGCTCGGGCACCGCGGTCGCCGCCTCGGCGATGAAGTCGACCATTGGCGGTGTACGTACGAGTGTGCGGTTGATCAGCCGGTTCAACAGGTTCTCGACGTTCCAGCTGTACTCGCCAATGCGCTCGGCGCCGACCATGCGGCCGCTGCCCTTGAGCGTGTGGAAACTGCGCCTGACCGTAATCAGGGTTTCCATGTCTTCGGGATCGTCCTGCCAGGCGGGTAACTTGCGCTTGATCGACGCGTATTCTTCCCTGGCCTCCTCGATAAACAGCTCGAGCAAATCCGGGTCGAGATGCTCGGCATCGGGCGCCACGACCGGCAGCGGCATGACCTCGGTCGCCTGCATGCTGGATGGTTCTGCCGATACGGCGTCTTCGGCCTGCCTGGCGATCTCGGCGGCGTCGAGTCTCTGTGTTTGCTCGACCGAGACCGGTTGCTCCTCGGCTTGCTGCGCCAGTCGATGTTCGACGTCGCGCAGCACGGAGAGGCAGGCTTCGGCGTTGTCCAGCATGTACCAGGGCTCGCTGCGCCCGGCCTTCACCGTCTCCATGTAATACTCGATGCTCACGATGGCATCCGCCAGGCGATCGGTTTCCTTCTGCGTGAGCCGCCCGAGACCTTCATCAGCCAGCGCCAGCGTGATCAGTCCGCCGATGCGGTCGACGATCTCCATCGCCCGCGTCTTGTTGAGCATGAGCAGACCAGCCTTGATGCCGCGTATCAGCGACGGCACGCTGTCCAGCCCCTGCGACGGCGCCTGCTGCGCCAGGCTCTGCCCTACCGTTTCCTTGATCCGCGCGAGGTTGATAATGCACTCGCGCATGACCGACTCGGCGACCTGCTGATAATCGGCCGCCTCCTGCGGCGGCAAGTCGGCGTGTTCGTCTTCCTCGGGCCGGTCGCCCGGGGTAATCAGGCGCACGAGCTGCTGATCGAGACGATCCTCGACACGCAGCAGCGTCGATGCGATATCGAGAATGATCTGGTCGGAGGCGCCGCCACCACGCTCGACAACGGTCTTGAGGCGGTCGATCTCGCCGTCGATATCGCCGCGCAGTTCGCCGAGGCCGAGGACGCCGAGCGTGTCACTGATCTTCTTGAGCAGTTCGAGCTGCGGCACGAGCTCTGCCGGCTTGTTCATGCCCGTGCGCACGAAGATATCGAGCACGTCCTTGACGCGGGCCAGGTCTTCCTTGATGGCCGCCGCCACGGTCTCCATGAGCTTGATGCTGGGCGCCGACAGCGCCTCGCGCGCGTGCTCGACCTGCTCGTCGCCCGGCAGCAGCTCGGCGAGATTGAACGCCGCCCGTATTTCGCTGATGCGTTCCCCGGCCGTGCTCGACCGCGCTACGTAGTAGAGAAGGTTGTTGAGCAGGTCGTCGATCGGGTGTTCGTCAAACGTCGTCAGCCCGTCGTCGATGATGCGTTTGATCTGGCGGTCCACCTGGCCGAGCAGCCGCTTGAGCGCCACGGAAGTATCCAGCCCACCTTCGGCCAGTGACTCGAGTACACCGCCGACGACCCAGAACAGCTGGTACATGTCATCGCGCGTCGCGGCCTGCTCGAGCTGCAGCGCGACCGACGCCAGCGTGTCGAGGTGCCGCCGGCTGTCGCCGCCCTTGATCCAGCCGAGCAGCGCAAGCTGAAACTTCGGCCGCAGGCGAGTGGCGACCGACACCGGGTCCTCACCGGTGCCCTCACGCTTCTCGGCCTGCTGCGCCGCACGGGTCGGCGACAGGTTGAGCAGCAGCAGCGTGCCTTCGGACAGCAGGGGTTCGCCGCGCGCGGCCCGCAGGTCGTTGAGCATGGGAAGCAGCACCAGCGCAATATCGCGCCCACCACCGAGCAGCCGCTCGATGTACGCCGGTAGCTGCACCATCGCCCGGGTCAGCGCGTCCAGGCCGTCCTCGCGGCCCTTGCCGGCACGCAGGCCCGCCAGGTACTTGCAGCCCAGCTCCATTTCCTCGGCCAGCAGCGCAGCGCCGTAAGTCTCGGTCATCTGCAGGGCGCCGCGCGCCTGGTGCAACAGTTCGCCGGCCCGTATCAGCGCCGCAGAACCGCCGCGCCCGTCCACGCAGTCCTCGAGTGCAAGGTGCGCGTTGCGGATCGTCTCCATGAGCTCGCTGGCGATGATCGCCAGTCCGCTCGGGGCGGCAACACCGCCCGAGTCTTCGACAATCTGTTGCTGGATGCCGGTTTCGGAGCTCATCAATTAGTGGTCCGGGTCTTCCTAACCTGCCTTGACCTGCTGGCCGGCGTCGCCGGCGGGTGGTTCGCCGACCGGTGCGTTGGCCGCCGACATTGCCAGCGGCTTGGCCTGCATGACATTCTCCGGCAGCGTGAAGCCCGATACGGTCTCCCTGAGCTGCGAGGCCAGCTCGGACAGCTTGGCGATAGACGCTGCGGTGGCCGTTGTCGCCTTGCCCGTCTGCTCACTGATTTCGCGCAGTCGCGTCGTGCGCCGCGTCACGTCGGCCGCCGAACCCGCCTGCTGCCTGGCGGAACTCGAGATGTTCTGCACGAGGCTCGCAATCTGGTTGGATACCTGCTCGATCTCGTCGAGCGCCGCGCCGGCGTTTTCCGCCAGCAGCGCTCCGCCCACCACGTCCGTGGTACTGCGTTCCATCGATACGACGGCCTCGTTGGTGTCGGCCTGAATCGTGCGCACCAGTACCTCGATCTGCTTGGTCGCATTGGTGGATCTTTCCGCGAGACGCTGCACTTCGTCGGCAACGACCGCGAATCCGCGGCCGGCTTCGCCGGCCATCGACGCCTGGATCGACGCGTTCAGTGCGAGGATATTCGTCTGCTCCGCGATGTCGTTGATGAGCTCGACGATATTGCCGATTTCCTGGGAGCTCTCGCCGAGGCGCTTGATGCGCTTCGAGGTGTCCTGGATGGTCTCGCGAATCGTGTTCATGCCGTCAATCGTGCGCCGCACGGCTTCGCCGCCCTTGTGCGCAACTTCCACCGAGTGCCGCGCAACGTCCGATGAGCGCTCGGCGTTGCCCGAGACTTCCTCGATAGACGCCGCCATCGAGACGATGGACTCGGTCGCGGCGTTGATCTCGCGGCCCTGGTTGTCAGCTGCCTTCGCCATGTGCGCCGCCGTGCTTTCGGTCTGCTTGGCCGCGCAGTCGACCATGATCGCCGTCTCATTGACCGTCGTAACGAGCTTGCGCAGTTCTTCGATCGCAAAGTTGAACGAGTCGGCGATGGTCCCCGTGATGTCCTCGGTTACCGTTGCCTCGACCGTCAGATCACCGTCGGCGAGGCTGCCCATTTCGTCAAGCAGCCGCAGGATAGCCTGCTGGTTGCGTTCGTTCTGTTCCGCCTGGACCTTGGCCGTGCTCTCGAAGTGGGAGGATTTGGCGTTCAGGGAGACGAGTACGACGACCATAAGAATGGCAATGCCGATCAGCCCCAGGGGGATGTAGGCGTTTTGCAGGTAGTCCGGCAACGGACTCGGAGCGCTTTCCTGCGCGCTGGCCAGTCGCGCTGCCGTCGACGCGAGCTGCGACCGGGACTCGGCGAGCCCCGCCAGCGCCGCCGCGTCGGCGTTGATCTGTTCGATGGCGGCTTCGAGTGCGCCGACGTGCCCTTCCAGCGGCACCAGCACGGCCTCGCGGCCCTCATCGTCGAGTGCGCTGATGTCGAGTTCCGTCTCTTCGCCAGCGAACGCGTCGACCACCATCCTCAGGTAGGCCGCGTCGGCGCTAACCTCTGCGATGGCGCTCCCGACGTCCGGGTTGGAAGCCAGCCCCGGCGCAAAAGAGGAAATGCGCGCGGCCCGGCGCTGCAACTCGAGCACGGTGTCGGTGGCGCCGGAGCGATCGAGCAAATCGTTGGACAGTCCCAGTATTGCGTCCGCGCTCGCGACGATGGTGCCGGCGGCTTCCTCTGCCCGGGTGAACGCCGCGTCACCGGACAGAACGTCCGACGACTCGGACTGCAACTGCGCCCACTCGGCGGCGGAGCCGGAAGATCCCTGGCCGGCAAAGAACGTCAGTGCTGCGGCCGCCAGGAGCAAAATCGCCGTGACGATGGCAACGATTCGGAATGTTGTAGCTGTGTCTGCTGAATTAGCCATAGTTTTGCTGTCTCTGATTGCCCTACTCAGCTGCCGCCTGCAGGAACAGGTTGCTTTCTATGAAGTCGGACAGGTCGAATACCGGCCAGGTGTCCTCGCTGCGCTGATAGGCCCCGGTCAGGAAACGGTCGCAGCGCACAACCGTCTCGGGCCAGGTGTCTGTGTACTCGTGGTCCATGAAGCGGCGAAACCCCAGCACTTCGTCAACGACGAGCCCGGCGGGAATTTCGCGATGGTTGACCGAGATCACCCGCGTGTTGCGCCGTAATGTCGTGCGTCCGCCCCCGAGCAGTAATTTGACATCGACCAGCGGCAGCAAGTGGCCGCGCAGGTTGGCGATGCCGAGCAACCACCGCTTCGCTCCCGGAACACGGGTCATGCCGTCGGGAAGCATCAGCACTTCACGAACCTGGTCGCGCGTCGCAACAAAATGTTCCTCCCCGATTCGAAACCCCACGCCGACCCATTCCGCCGCCATCGCGCCGGCTTGCCCCGAGTGCGCCTGGCGACTGCGGCGTTCGATCTCGGCGAGCAGCTCGAAAGGCTGCTCGACGAGCTTCGCAAGTTCCGGCGTTGCGCCCACTCAGCCAGCCATCACCGCGTTGATCTTGGCGACCAGCTGCTTGGCGTCGACCGGTTTGACCAGGTACTCGACCGCCCCCTGGCGCATTCCCCAGATCTTGTCTGTCTCCTGGTCCTTGGTCGTAATCATGATGACCGGGATATTGGCCGTATCGGCATCCTGGGTCAGTTTGCGAGTGGCCTGGAAGCCGTTCATGCCGGGCATCACGACATCCATCAGGATGCAGTCCGGCTTCGAGTTCCTGGCCTTGCGCAGGCCTTCTTCACCGCTGTCGGCGACGAGCGTGTCGAAACCACTCTTTTCGAGCATTTTCTGGAACAGGTGCAATTCGGTCGGCGAATCGTCGACGATGAGAATGACTGCCATCTACAGCGTCCCCCTAGTTGATCTGGTTCGAAATTGCCCCGAGCAACTCGTCCTTGGTGAACGGTTTGGTCAGGTATTGTTCCGAGCCGACGATGCGACCGCGTGCGCGGTCGAAAAGGCCGTCCTTGGACGACAGCATGATGACGGGCGTCTCCTTGAACATCTTGTTGTGCTTGATCAGGGAGCAGGTCTCGTAACCGTCCAGGCGGGGCATCATGATGTCGACGAAGATCAGGTCCGGCTGGTGATCCGCGATTTTCGACAGGGCGTCGAAGCCATCGATAGCTGTAAACACCTGGCAGCCTTCCTTGGTCAGCAGTGTTTCCGCCGTCCGGCGGATGGTCTTGCTGTCATCTACAACGAGTATCTTGAGTCCGTTAAGACTTCGAGATGCGCTATTTGACACCGGATTTCCTCACGCTTTTACCGACTTGTACCATATTGACATAACTCCTGCTACGACGCGCGTTTCGTTCCGCAAAATCTTAGGGATTTTCGGCGTTTACCAATTGATTCCAAGGTATAGTTGCTCGCTCGAAACGCAGGGAGACGGCAACAGCCCCCATGGCCAGTAAATCGCTGAGAATCGGTATCGTGATGGATCCGATCGAGTCCATTACCCCCTACAAAGACAGCTCCCTCGCGATGCTGCTCGAAGCCGCGCGGCGCGACGCCGAAATTCACTATTTCCAGCAGCGTGACCTGAGACTCCTGGGCGGCCGCGCCGTCGGGCAGTCAACCATACTCGGCGTCAGGGACGACGACAGCGACTGGTTCACACTTGGCGCCTCGCAGGAAGTCGATCTCGGCGACCTCGACGTCGTGCTCATGCGCAAGGACCCGCCGTTCGACATGGAATATGTCTACACCACCTACATCCTCGATCGGGCCGGCGAAGCAGGCGCACTCATCGTCAACCACCCGCAGGCGCTCAGGGACATGAACGAAAAGGCCTACACGGCCTGGTTCCCGGAGTGCACCCCCCTGACACTCATTACCCGCTCGATCGAGGACATGCGATCCTTCCTGGCCGAGCAGGAGCACATCGTCGCGAAACCGCTCGACGGTATGGGCGGCAAGTCGATCTTCGCGATCAGGAAAGGCGACAAGAACGCCAACGTGATCTTCGAGACGCTGACCGACGACGGCCGCAAGTTCGCCATGGCGCAGGTGTTCGTGCCCGAAATCAGCGAGGGCGACAAGCGCATCCTGCTGATCGACGGCGAGCCCGTGCCGTTTTCCCTGGCGCGCATTCCGTCGGGTGACGACCACCGTGGCAACCTCGTCATGGGAGCGACCGGAGTCGGTCAGCCGTTGTCCGACGCCGACCTGGCCATCTGCGAGCGCGTCGGTCCCGCACTGCGCGACGCCGGCGTCGTCTTCGCCGGCATCGATGTCATCGGGGACTACCTGACCGAGGTCAACGTCACCAGCCCGACCGGGATTCGCGAACTCGACAAGCAGTTTGACCTGAATATTGCGGGCCTGATGTTCGACGCCATCGAAAAGCGCCTCTGAACCCCGAAAACCGGGACTTAAGCGCTTGTTTTTAGTCCGAATCTGGCGGATGATCCCGGCAAATGGCCACCGCCGCGCTCAGAAAAGACACGGATGATATCCAGCTCGTGCCGCCGGAACGTCCCGACCGGCTGCCGGCCATGCTGTTCCTGTCAGCGCTGGTTCACGGCATCCTGATCATCGGCGTCACGTTCAATCCGCACCTGCTCGAGAATTTTTCGGACGCGATCTCCCTCGAAGTGACAATCGTCGCCGACCCGGACCAGTCGATCGACCGTCCGGACGAGGCCGAGTACCTGGCCCAGACGTCGCAACTCGGCACCGGCAATACCTTCGACGATGTCAGGCCGTCGGCGCCGCTGCAGAGCGCATCGCCCATCGACAATCCCGGCGAGGAGAATGCCGAGTCGCTGCAGGAAACCGTGGCGCACGAACAGAGCGCCGACCAGCTGCTTTCGACCCGGAGCGAACAGGACAGGAAGGTGACCGACGACCTGCGCGATGAACCGCGGCCCGATGACACGACGGCCATCGCACTCGAACGCGGCGCCGAACAGACCCTGCCACTGCCGCAGGACGAGGACGCGACGCTGCTGATTCACGATGATGACCCGCGCCAGCTCGTCATCAGTGCCGACACGCGTGAATCCGTCATCGCCGGTTACCTCGACAACTGGAAACGGCGCGTCGAGGCGGTTGGCGACGAGTATTTCCCGGAACTCGGCGACCTGCCGGATGCGACCGGCAGTCCCACGCTCGAAGTCAGCATCGCGGCCTCGGGCCAGCTCACCGAAGTGGTCATCCGCAAGTCGAGCGGCTCGACTTTGCTCGACAAGGCGGCACTCGACATCCTCCGCCGGGCCTCGCCGTTCGACCCCTTCCCGCCCGAGGTTCGCGCCGACTACGATCGCCTGCGATTTGCCTACAAATGGGTTTTCGCGCAGGAACTCGCGAACGCGACGGCCGCCGCCCAGAACTAAAGCGAATTATGCACAGGGCCGCATCTGGTCCATACTGTAGTCATGGGATACGAAGGCTCCATGGCAAATCAATTGCTTATCGCCATGCCCGGTATGGCGGATCCCAATTTCAGCACGACAGTGACGCTCGTCTGTGAACATAACGACGAAGGCGCGCTCGGCATCGTCATCAATCGACCGCTCGAACTCACGCTCGCCGAGCTGTTCGAACAGCTGGAGCTGGACGACGCGGACCCCGATACGGCAGAGCTGCCTGTGCTCCTGGGGGGGCCGGTCGGGCCGGAGCGCGGTTTCGTGCTGCACGCGCCGGTCGATCGCTACGAAAACACGCTGGCGGTCTCGAGCGACATACACCTGACGCTGTCCCGGGACGTCATCGACGAGATGGCTGCCGGCGGCGGGCCGCAGCAGACGCTCGTGGCGCTCGGCTATGCCGGCTGGGAAGCAGGTCAGCTCGAGCACGAAATGCTCGCGAATTCCTGGCTTACGGTTCCGGCGACGACCGACATCGTGTTCGACATGCCATTCAACCAGCGCTGGATGTCGGCCGCGCAGACGCTGGGCATCGACATCAGCCAGATCTCTCCAGATGCCGGCCACGCCTGACAACGGCGGCAGCGCCCCGGAAACTGTTCTCGCTTTCGATTTCGGCCTGCGGCGCATTGGCGTGGCGGTCGGCCAGTCGGTTACGGCCTCGGCAAACCCGCTTGGCGTGGTCGCCAACGGCGAAAATGGCCCCGACTTCGACGCCATCGCGAAGCTGATCAAGGAATGGCAGCCGTCCCGACTCATCGTCGGCATGCCGCTGCACGCCGACGGCCAGCCCGGCGAGATGCAGGCGCACGTCGAGGAATTCGTGCGCGAGCTGTGGCGCTTCCAGCTGCCCGTCGACACGATCGACGAGCGCTATACCTCGATACAGGCCGAGGAGGCCTTGAAGCAGGCCCGGGCTTCCGGAACCCGCGGCAGGATCACCCGGGAGATGATCGACAGCGCGGCTGCCGTTTTTATCGCCGAACGGTTTCTAATGGACCGCACGAACGTGTAGGATTGCGTCTCGATGCAAGCAATCGAAACCTTCCCCACCACCGACAACGTTGCCAACCTGCAGCTCGACGCCAGCGGCAACCTGCGGCACCTATTGACCCTCGAAGGCCTGGAGAAAGACCTCCTTGTCGGCCTGCTCGACGACGCGCAGAAATTCGTGACGCACCCGGGCGATGCGACGGCCCGCAGCCAGTCGCTGGCCGGGCGCACCGTGGCCAACCTGTTCTTCGAAGCCAGCACCCGCACACGCGCCTCGTTCGACCTGGCCGGCAAGCGGCTTGGCGCCGACGTTTTGAACCTGGACGTCAACACCTCGTCGCGCAAGAAGGGCGAGAGCATTCTCGACATGATCTACACGCTGCAGGCCATGCAGGTCGACGTGATGGTCGTGCGTGACGCCAGCGCCGGTGTGCCCGCCTACATCGCGCGCCACGTCAATGACTATGTCAGCATCCTGAATGCCGGCGAGGCCGAGGTCTCGCACCCGACCCAGGGGCTGCTCGACCTGCTGACGATCCGCCAGCACAAGGGCAGCTTCGAGGACCTCACCGTAGCGATCGTCGGCGACATTGCGCATTCGCGTGTCGCCCGGTCTACGGGGCAAGGACTGCACACGCTGGGTGTCGGCGAGCTGCGCCTGATATCGCCGCCGGTGCTCGCACCCGACGCCGGCGAGATGCCGTATGCCCGGTTGTTCGACAATCTCGAGCAGGGCCTGCGCGACGCCGACGTGGTAATCGCCCTGCGTATCCAGCGCGAACGCATCGGTAACCTCGACGGCATCCCGGGCATCGACGAGTATTTCGCGAACTATGGCATCAGCACCGAACGCATGCAGCTCGCCAAACCTGGCGCCATCGTCATGCACCCGGGACCCATGAACCGTGGCATCGAGATCGAGTCGGTGCTGGCCGATAGCCCGGCGTCGGTCATTACCCAGCAGGTTGCCAACGGCGTCGCCGTGCGCATGGCGGTGCTCGAGCGGGTCTGCCGGTCCATGGGGCGGCATTGACAACAGCCGCCCAACAACGCGCACAACGTAACCGCGGGACCCTGTTCGTCGAATACGGCGAACTGATCCGGACCAGCGAGTTCCCTGGCGATCAGTACATCATGCGAATCCGGGCGCCGAAGTGCGCGGCCGCGGCGCTGCCCGGCACGTTCGTACACGTGACCTGTGACGACGCTCTGCCGATGCGCCGGCCGCTGTCAATCATGCGCGCCGGGGATGACTGGATAGAGGTCCTTTACAAGATTGTCGGCGAAGGGCTGCAACTGCTGGCGCGCAAACAGCCCGGGGATGCGATCAACGTTCTCGGCCCGATCGGCCAGCCGTTCCGGCCCGATCCGGAGCGCCCGAACTCGCTGTTGATTGGTGGTGGCGTCGGCATTCCACCCATGGTCTTTCTCGCCGAATCACTGCGTGATTCCAGCGCCCGGCCGCTTGCCATCCTGGGATCTGAAATCCCGTTTCCGTTCGAACTGCAATCGTCGGC
>JASJBB010000020.1 GCA_030066735.1 Woeseiaceae bacterium
GTCCGCACCTTGACCTCGCCGTGCAGCGTCTGGTGCACGGGGCAGCGATCGGCAATTTCCAGCATGCGCTGCCGCTGCGCTTCGTCGACGTCGCCCTCGATCGTCAGCTCGCGCCGAAACTCATCGATCTTGCCATCGCCGGATTCGCAGTCCGCGCAGGCTTCAGCGTGCATCTTTTTGTGGACGACCTTCACGGTTACCGCGTCGAGATCGATGTTCTTGAAGCCGGCGTACATCTTCAGCGTCATGGTCGTGCAGGTCGCCAGCGCGGCCGAGAGCAACTCATAGGGCGAAGGACCGCGATTGCCGCCGCCGACCGAGGCAGGCTCGTCAGCAACGAGCGCGTGATCGCCCGCGGCGACTTCGGTATAGAAGCCGTCGCTCCAGGTTTTCGCGATAACGCTACCGTGCTCGGCGCTCAGCGTGTCGTCGCGAAGGTCCTGCTCGGGCAGGTAGCGCGACGCCCACGCCGCCAGTAACCGCCCGGCGTAAAGCGAGTCGGCGTTGTTCGACAGCAGGTGGTCGGCCCTGTCGAGGCTGGCGAAACTCTTCGGGTGTTTGGCAGCCGCATACAGCGTTGCCGCGTTGTCGATTTCCACGATCTCGTCGAGCGGCGCGTGCATGATCAGCAGCGCCTTGCGCAGCTTGCCGACCGCGGCGTAGAGATCGTGTTGTTCGAGATCGTCGAGAAACTGCTTCTTGACCGTGAACGGCCGGCCGCCGATGTTCACGTCGGCCTGGCCGCTGGACTCGAGCTCGTCACGGGCGTCGCCGAACAGGTGCTGCACGTGCGCCGGGTCGGCCGGCGAGCCGATCGTAGCCACGGCAACGGCCGAAGGCACGCTGGCTGCGGCCTGCAACACGGCCGTACCGCCCAACGAGTGCCCGAGAAGGATGGACGGTGCAGCGTATTCGTTTTCCAGGAAACGCACGGCCGCGAGCAGGTCGGCCACGTTGCTCGAGAAATTGGTGTCCGCAAACTCGCCCTCGCTGCGCCCGAGGCCTGTGAAGTCGAACCGCAGCACGGCAATGCCGGCGTCGGTGAGCGAGCGACTGATGTTGGTGGCGGCTTTCAGGTTGTGCGTGCAGGTGAAACAGTGCGCAAACAACGCGTAGGCCGCGACCGGCGTCTTTGGCATGTCCAGCGTCCCGGAGAGCTGACGGCCCTCGGCGTTCTCGAATTGCACCTTAATGTTCTGCATGGCGGTGGTTCCTGTGGTCTCATTGGCACATGACGTACCCGGCCGACACGATCGTTGCTGCCGCGACGCCGCCGGGCACCGGCGGTGTCGGTATTGTGCGCATCT
Source organism: Woeseiaceae bacterium (assembly GCA_030066735.1). Classification (GTDB taxonomy): domain Bacteria; phylum Pseudomonadota; class Gammaproteobacteria; order Steroidobacterales; family Woeseiaceae; genus UBA1847. The sequence continues at coordinate 1,308 of JASJBB010000020.1, forward strand.
CGGGCGAGGCTGCCGCGACGATCGCGGCAGCAATGCTCGGCAGTCTACCGAAACCGCGCCACGCGACCCACCGCACGTTCAGAAATGCGGCGGGTGAGGAGCTCGATAGCGGCATCGCGCTCTATTTCCCGGCGCCCGGATCGTTCACGGGCGAGCCGGTTCTCGAGCTGCACGGCCACGGCGGGCCGGTCGTCATAGCGATGCTCGTCGATGCGGCCGTCGAGCTCGGCGCACGGCTTGCCAGGCCGGGCGAGTTTACGCAGCGCGCATACCTCAACGACAAGCTCGATCTTGCCCAGGCCGAAGCGATCGCCGACCTGATCGCGAGCGGTACAGAGCAGGCGGCGCGCGCGGCGCTGCACTCGCTGTCGGGCGCGTTCTCGGCCGCCGTCGATGCGCTGGTCGAGCAGCTGGTGCGATTGCGGACGCACGTCGAGGCCGCTATCGATTTTCCCGAAGAGGAAATCGACTTCCTGAGCGACGAGCAGTTGCAGGGCCGAATCCAGGATTGCGCCGACGCGTTTGCGGGGCTGCTCGCACAGGCGCGGGTCGGCCGGGTGCTGCGCGACGGTTATCGCGTCGTGATCGTGGGCAGGCCCAATGCCGGCAAGTCGAGCCTGCTCAACCGGCTCAGCGGAGAGGAGGCCGCGATCGTCACCGAGGTCGCCGGGACCACCCGCGACATCCTGCGCGAACAGATCAACATCGACGGCCTTGCCGTGGAGCTCGTGGACACCGCAGGGCTGCGCGACGATCCGGACCGGATCGAAGAAGAGGGCATACGCCGCGCGCGCAAGGCGCTGGAGAGCGCCGACGCCGTCCTCTGGATCCAGGACGCGAGAGAGCCACAGCGGGCGGACATCGACGAGGACATCCCCGAGGGTGCCGATGTCGTCATCGTGCGCAACAAGATCGATGTGACCGGAGATGCGCCCGGCCTGGTCGACGACATCCTGTTCGTCTCGGCGAAAACGGGCGCCGGGATCGATGCCCTGCAGGAACGGCTGCGGCGGGCGGCGGGTTATCGCGACCTGGGTGAGGGCGCCTTCACGGCCCGCAAGCGCCACGTCGATGCGCTGCGGCGGGCAGCAGCGCACTTCGAGGCGGGCCGCACGGCGCTCGAGAAAACCAGGGCCGGGGAGCTGCTGGCCGAAGAACTGCGCCTTGCCCAGGAGGCGCTGGGGGAGATCACGGGCGCCGTCTCGTCGGACGACCTGCTCGGCCGGATCTTTGCGGATTTCTGTATCGGCAAGTAGCGCCGGTCAGGGCGCGAACCGGGGTTCGGTAATGGCCATCTCGGTGACCGGGCCGTACTTGGCGATGTCATTGCGAATCAGCTCGGCATCGCCAATGATCGCAAAGACGAGGTTGCGTCCCCGCGGGTACACGCTCGTGATGACCGACTGAATATCTTCGCCGGCAGCGCCGGCGATGGCGGCGCCGTAGTCGTTGACGTAGGAGGCGTCCAGCCCGGCGGCCTGCAGGCGGGCGAACTGGCCCGCGAGTTGCGAGGCGGTTTCGAGGCGCGGCGGGAACTGCCCCAGGATGTAGTTCTTGCCAGAGGCGATTAGCTCTTCGCTGAATCCCTCCCGGCGCATGCGCCAGAGCAGCTCGATGGCCAGGTCGATCGCAACGACGGTCGTATCTGTCTTTGTAAACGACACGATGGCGAACGAACCGGGTTGCGAGGGCCGCGTCAACGCCGACCGGGCGCTGTAGGTCAGGCCGGCCTTCGTGCGCATCTCGTCGACGAGCAGGGAGGTGAACCGCCCGCCGAACAGCGTGTTGGCGATATCGAGCTCCGCGCGCTGCTCGTAGGTTCGCGCAACGCCGACATTGCCGATCCAGAAGTACGTCTGGGTCGCGCCCGGCTTGTCGATGAGCAGTACCCGGCGCCCGGCCTGCGGCTCCGCGGGCTCGATCTGTGGCAGCGGCTGGGCCGCCGGCCGCCAGTCGGCGAAGGCTTCGGTCAGGGCATTGATGACCTCGTCCGCGTCGACGTCGCCGACCACGGCAATGATGAGCCGGTCCGCGCCGACGAAGTCCTCGTAAAATCCTCGCAGGTCGCCGTAGGCGATGTTGCCGAGTGACGTCTCGTCACCATCGACGGCCGTGCCGTAGGGGTGGCCGGCAAACAGCCAGGCGGCGCCGTACAGGGGCAGCAGGCCAGGCAGGTTCGAATCTTTCGCCGCGCGTATCAGGTCGACCCGGCGCTCGCGCAGCTTGACGAACTCGGCGCGCTCGAGCGCCGGGGCGCGCAGCATGTCGGTGAGGAGTTCGATTGCCAGGCCGGTATCCCTCGACAGGAACTCACCCGAGATCACTATCGACTCCAGCCCGGCGCCCGCAGACAGCGTCGCCCCCGCCGCGTCCACGGTCTCCGCGAACGCCGCCGCATCACGTTCGCCCGCGCCTTTCTCGAGCATCGTGGCAAACAGGCTCGACAGGCCGGCCTTGTCCTCCGGGTCGGTGACGGCTCCGCCGCGAATCATGGCGCTGATGCCGACCAGCGGCACGTCGCGTTTCTCGTGCACGATGAAGACCGCGCCGTTGTCGAGTTCGACCATGTGCGGCTCGGGCAGGGTAATGCCCTGGGCCCGGGCCATCCCCGCGGCGACGAGCAGGGCAATGACGAACAGCCGCCTCATTGCGCCTCCTCCGGGGGCTCCAGCAGTATCCCCACGGTCATGTTGTCCTCGTCGAACACGGCTGCCGCCGTAGCGCGAAGCTGCTCGGCGGAGACGTTGTCGATACGCGCGGCCACGTGAAACAGTGCCTCGTAGTCGCCGTGAAAAACCTCGTAATCACCGATCGCATCCGCCTTGCCGCGAATCGTCGCGAGCTGCCGGTAGATGTCCGCGGCGACAATATTGCGGGCTTTCTGCAGCTCCGCGTCGGTGACGCCATCGTCGGCAATCCGCTGCAGCTCGTCGAGCATGCGCCGCTCGACACTGGCAAGGTCGCCGCCGGGCGGCAACGTGAGGAAAAAGTAGACAAGACCCGGGTCGAGCCAGGCGCCCCACCAGCCGTCGACCGACAGCACGAGCTGTTCTTCTTCGATAAGCGTGCGATGCAGCCGGGACGATTCACCGCCGGTGAGGATGTTCATCAGCAGCGTGAGGTGCAGGGCCCGCGGGTCGGTGGCGTCGGTGGCATGGAACGCCATGTGCAGCAACGGCGCCTGCGCGGCCGTCTCCACGATTACGCGGCGCGCACCCATCTGCTCGGGCTCGATCGTGCGCACTTGTGGTGGCGGCGCCTGCGCCGGAATCGAGCCGAAGTGCCTGTCGGCCAGCCGGAACACCTCCTGGGTCGTTACATCGCCCACAACCACCAGCGTCAGGTTGTTCGGCGCGTAATAGGTGCGGTAAAAGTCCTCGAGGTCCTGCTCCGTCCATTGTTCGATGTCCGACGGCCAGCCGATGACCGGGAACTGGTACGGGTGCGCGATGAACGCCGTGGCAAAAACCTGCTCCATGAGCTTCAGGTCGTTGTTGTTGTCGACGCGCATGCGCCGCTCCGAGTAAACGACCTCGCGCTCGCTTTGCACGGCGTCCGAATAGGTTTGCAGGTTCTGGAAGCGATCGGCCTCGAGCTCGAAGATGGTGTCGAGCGCCGAGCGCGGGAACCAGTTGGTGTAGACCGTGACATCGTTGGTCGTGTAAGCATTGTTGGCGCCGCCCGCGGCCTCCATCTGCCGGTCGAACTCACCGGGCTCGAGGTTCTCGGTACCGAGAAACATCATGTGCTCGAAAAAGTGCGACAGCCCGGTGATGCCCGGATACTCGTTGCGCCCGCCGGCGCGGACGAACGTGTACATCGCCACGTTCGGGATGTCGTGATCTGGCCAGGCGATGACGGTGAGACCGTTGTCGAGCGTGAGCCGCCGGATTTCGGGTGGCGTCGTGGCGCGCACCGGCGCGTCGCCGGCCGGAAGGCCCGGCACCAGGAATTCGAACGTGGGCAGCAGGCGCTGGCCGAAGACGGCCAGCACACCCAGCACGAGGAGAACCGCGACCGCGGCATTCAGCTTTTGCCCGGTCTTGTAGACGATGGACTGGGTCTGGTCGACGTCGATCGCCTTCTTCAGGCCCACCGGCGTTATTTCATACGTCCACGCAAACCACAGCGCGACCGGGAAACCGACGATCAGCACGAAGTAAACAAACGTTTCCGTCCAGACCGGCACCGCGACCTCGGACTGGATGGCGCCCACGAACCAGACGACGAGCCAGCTCAGTACGGCATACAGAAGCGCAACCTTGAAAACGTTGCGGCGGCGCATTTCGGCGAACACGGCCATACGGGAATCCTACCCCAGCAGGCCCTCGCGCCGATACAGGCGTGCACAGATCCACGTAAGCACGGCGCCTATCGCGAGCGTGCTGCTGACCGAAATCGCGACGTGCAGCAGGTTGACGGGCTCGTTCTTGATCATGCCCACGAGAATCAGGTGCTGGCTGAGGCTGGGAATGAACATGAACTCCAGCTGCGGCCGCAGCGTCAGGATGCTGACGATGAGGATCGGCAGCGTCGGCGCGACGAGCACCACGCTCAACCAGGTCTGGGCTTCCTTGTAGCTCTTCGTAAACGAGGCAACCAGCGTCATCAACGAGGCGCCGAGCAGGATGAAGGGCAACAGGAGCAAAAAGGTGGCCGCAATGACGGGCGGTCCGAAGTTGGGTGTCATGCCGAGCTGCGCCAGCGGCATGAACTTGAGCGCGAAGTAGAACGAGCACAGGCTAAGCAGCAAGGAGACGGCCATGAAGACGCAGGTTGCCGCTATCTTGCCGAGCATGAGCTGGTCGCGGGTCACTGGCAGGGACAGCAACGGTTCGAGCGAGCCGCGCTCCCGTTCACCGGCTGTCGTGTCGATGGCCAGGTACATGCCGCCCATCAGCAACGCAAAGATAAAGAAGTAACTCATCATGCCCAGCAGGATCGCGGAGCGGCCGCTGGGGGTCGATACGTCAACTTCGTCGACGTTGACCGGGCGCAACACCGCCGGGCTGACGCCGCGGGCCACGAGGCGCATGCCGGCCACCTCCTGGCTGTAGGAATGCAGCGCGCTTCGTACGCGGCGGGCGTCCCGTTCGGCCTGGGTATTGGCCTGGTCGGAGATCAGCTCGACCCGCGCCGGCGTGGCCTCGGCAAACTGTTCGCCGAACGTCCCGGGCACGATCACCACGACGTCATGGTCGCCGACGGTCACGGCCTGAATGGCAGCCTCGCGGTTTTCCGGCCCGGCCACGATGTCGATGTTGTGGCTGCGCAGGTATTCCATGAGGTTCGGCGCATGCTCCTGACCGATTACCGGCACTTCGAGCGAACGGTCGATGTCGTCGAGGGATCGCTCAATGGACAGGTTGATGACGAAGGCGAACAACATCGGGCCGAAAAGCGGACCCATGATCAGGGCGGACGCGAGCGTCCGGCGGTCGCGGAAGTTATCGATCACTTCCTTGGCAAAGACGATGAGCGAGGTTCTCATCAGGCCGGCCCCACCATTTCGATGGCCTTTACGAAGGCGTCCTCGAGGTCGTCGCAACCGGTACGGTTGCGAATCCCGTCCGCGGAATCGTCGATCGCAACCTTACCGTTGGCGATGATCACGATGTCGTCGCAGAGTGCAGCCACTTCCTGCATCACGTGGCTCGAAAACAGCACGCAGCGACCCGCGTCCTTGAGCTTGAGAATCAGGTCGCGCAACGAGCGGGTCGCCATGACGTCGAGGCCGTTGCTCGGCTCGTCGAGAATCACGTTCTGCGGGCTGTGGACGAGCGACCGCGCGATAGCAACCTTGGTGCGCTGACCCTGGGAAAAGCCCTTGGTCCTGCGGTCGGCAAAGTCGCCGATCTCGAGCAGGTCAATCAGCGATTCCACGCGCTCGTCCATGGCGTCCTTGTCGAGGCCGCAGAGCTTTGCGTAGTACGCGATGTTCTCGCGGGCCGTCAGGTGCGGATACAGCCCGGCCCCGTGCGGCAGCGCGCCGATGCGGCGGCGGGCCGCAAGGCTGTCCGTGACAACGTCACAGCCGTCGATCGTCGCGTTGCCCTCGTCCGGACGCAGTACCGTGTAGAGCACGCGCAGCGTCGTCGACTTGCCGGCGCCGTTGGGCCCGAGCAGCCCGGTGATTTTGCCGTCGGGCGCCTCGAAGCTCACGCCGCGCACGGCGCGAACCTTACCGAAAGACTTGTGGATGCCGCTGACGCTGATCATGGCTGCGGCCCGGAGAAGTCGACGAAAAACGGCATCACGAATGCGCGGTCCATGCAGGAGTAATCGAGGTTGCCGGGGTCGGCCGTGGCGATAAACCTGCCGATGACGTCGGGCATGCAACCGGCGGCGATCTGCCCATGCCCCTGGTGGGTGTTCGCGATGTGCAGGTGATTGGTCATCTCGACAAGCGCCATCTCGGCGTATCCCGGCGGCGTAATCGGGTCGGACGTGCCCGACAGCAGCAGCACGGGAACGTCGGTGGCGAGCGGCTCGTTAAAGCCTTCGTCGAGCGGGCCCTGCGGCCAGATCGAACAAATGGTCTCGAGCGCCTCGAGCTGCATGGCGCCGATGTAGGTGCTCTCCAGGGCCTCGAAGTCGATGGCGTCGCGATCGATGAACGGCAGGTCCTCGGTGCACATGACCGAGTTGTGCATGCCCAGCGCCAGCGCATCGGCCAGGCTCGTCATCGTCATCTGGAACTGCGCAGCCAGCGGCACGTAGTTGCCATTGGCCGCCTCGTGAATCACGAGCGGCAGGATGGCGATCGTCTGTGGCTGGTAGGCCAGCAGCCGCACCGCGCCGGCCAGCTCGTCGCGGCCAAACCGGATCTCGGTCGGCCGCCCGGTCGCGGGGTCGAGCAGCGGGACCATGGCCGGGCTTTCCTCCAGCGTCGAGCGCAGGGCGGCGAAGTCGAGATCGATCTCCGGGAAGCGTTCGTTGCAGGCGGCATCCCCGGCGCAGCGAGCGAAAATGTCGTCCACGGCGCGCTGCGCTTCCATCGCGATGCCCGGGCCCAGGGGAAGCTGCGGGGGTACGACGCCGTCGATGACGACCGTGCGCGTTGATCCCGGGTGGCGGCGCGCGAAGTGCTGCGCGACGCGCGAACCGTAGGAGGTGCCGAGCAGGTTGAGCGCGGGGTAGCCGAGCGCCTCGCGCAGCGCCTCGAGGTCATCGACCGCTACGCTGGTCGTGAAAAACCGCGGATCGTGGGGCAGCTGGTCGAGGCAGGTCTGCGTGAACGCGATCGTTTCCTCGGTGCTGTACTGGCCCTCGACGAGATCCTCGTCGAAGGGGCAATCCAGTCGCGCGGACTCGCCCGTGCCGCGCTGATCGACGAGCAGGATGTCGCGCTGCCGGCGAACGGGCTCGAACGCGTGGGCGTAGGCGGCGTAAAACTGGATCGAGCTGCCGCCCGGGCCGCCGGCCAGCGGCACCAGCGGGTCGGGCTCCGGGTTCAGGTCGAGCGCCGGCACGACGGCGACCCGCAGCTCGAGCTGCTCGCCGTCGGGGTCGGCCGGGTCGAGCGGGCGCTGGAAGTTGCCGCAACGCGCCTTGATACCCGGATAACCCGGCCCCGCACTGATGCGGCAGTCCTCGAGTTCCAGGGCGCCGCCGGCGGCCGGCAGGCACAAGAGCAGCAGCGCCATTGCAGGCGTTCTAACCATAATCACTCGCGGAAACCTGAAGCGGTGCCATCTTGGCCATATGCTGCGGACAAGTAAAGCGCTAAAATGCGCCACCTTTTCTGCGCATTCTTTAACCGATGTCGGCAGCGTATGACGTCATAGTGGTCGGCGGCGGCCACGCCGGGACGGAGGCCTCGCTGGCCGCCGCGAGAACCGGTGCGCGCACGTTGCTCGTCACGCACAGCCGCGACGGGCTCGGGCAGATGAGCTGCAACCCGGCGATCGGCGGCATCGGCAAGGGCCACCTGGCGCGGGAAATCGACGCGCTCGGCGGCGCCATGGCAGTGGCTATCGACCGCGCCGGCATCCAGTTCCGAACCCTCAACGCGAGCAAGGGGCCGGCCGTGCGGGCCACGCGCGCCCAGGCGGACCGCTCCCTGTACAGGCAGGCGATACGCGCGATCGTGGAAAATCAGCCGAACCTCGACATTGCGGAGCAGTCGGTCGACGACCTCATTGTCGAGGGCGAGCGCGTGGCCGGAGTGGTCTCGAGCGCTGGCGCGCGCATCCGTGCGGCCGCCGTCGTGCTGACGACGGGCACGTTCCTCGGGGGCCGCATTCTCGTCGGGCAGACAGAGCAGCCCGGGGGGCGCGCCGGTGACGCGCCATCGGTAGCCCTCGCACGGCGGCTTCGCGAGCTGCCTTTTCGGGTCGCGCGCCTGAAGACCGGCACGCCGCCGCGGCTCGACGGCCGCACGATCGACTACAGCGTGATGCAGGAACAGGCGGGTGACGAACCGCGCCCGGTGTTCTCTTTCGTCGGCCGCCGCAGCGACCACCCGCAGCAGGTGTCCTGCCACATCACGAGGACTACCGCGGCAACGCACGACATTATTCGCGGCGCGCTCGAACACTCGCCGATGTACACGGGGATCATCGAGGGCGTGGGGCCGCGTTATTGCCCGTCGGTCGAGGACAAGATCGTGCGCTTCGCCGACAAGGAGTCGCACCAGGTATTTGTCGAACCCGAAGGGCTCGACACGCCCGTCGTGTATCCGAACGGGATTTCGACGAGCCTGCCGCACGACACGCAGGTGCGATTCGTGCGGTCGATTCCGGGCTTCGAAAAGGCCGAGATCATGCAGCCCGGTTACGCGATCGAGTACGACTATTTCGACCCGCGCGACCTCAGGCCCACGCTCGAGACGCGGGCGTTGCGCGGGCTCTGGTTCGCCGGGCAGATCAACGGCACCACGGGCTACGAAGAGGCGGGCGCCCAGGGGCTGCTCGCCGGCCTCAACGCGGCGCGCCACGCGCAGGAACAGGAACAGTGGTTCCCGCAACGGCAGGAAGCCTACCTGGGCGTGCTGGTTGACGACCTGATCACCCGCGGCGTCAGCGAGCCGTACAGAATGTTCACGAGCAGGGCGGAATACCGGCTCACCCTACGCGAGGACAACGCCGACCAGCGACTGACACCGGCTGGCCGCGAATGCGGCCTGGTCGACGATATGCGCTGGTCGGCGTTCAATACCAAGATGGCGGCGGTGGCTGCCGAGCAGCAGCGCCTGGCGGACATTCGCGCCGACGGGGTCAGCGCCGCCGAGCTGCTGAAGCGACCCGAGAACGGTTACGCGGATGTGGTCGCCATGGACCACGTTGGCGCCATGCCGGGAAGTTTCGACCGGGAGCTTCGGGAGCAGATTGAGACGCAGGTCGAAGTGCAGGCCAAGTACGCTGGATACATTGATCGCCAGGAGCGAGAGATCGCCAAGCACGCAAAGCAGGAGGCGCTGCGACTGCCGGAGGACCTCGATTACGCGCAGGTCCACGGGCTCTCCAACGAGGCGCGGCAGCGGCTGCAGGCCGCGCGCCCCGTCACGCTGGGCCAGGCCTCGAGGCTCGAAGGCATGACGCCGTCCGCGGTCTCGCTGCTGCTCGTGCACTTACGGAAACGACGGTTAAGGAAAACGGCTTGATGTCCAGATTGCGCGCCTTTGTCTACGTTGTTCTGTTTGCGGCCGCCGCATTCGTCGTCTGGCAGTACCAGTGGGCAGGGCAGTCCGAGCAGCCCGACTCGTCGGTGTTGCATCGCGGGCTGCCCGCGGACCCCGAGTCGGTGGACCCGCAGAAGGCTCGCACCACCCAGGCCGGCGACGTGCTCCGCGATATCGGCGAAGGTCTGCTCGGTTATTCGCCGGCCGGCGAGCTCGTCCCGGGCGCGGCCGAGTCGTGGACCATTTCCGATGACGGCCTGACCTACTCCTTTATTATTCGTGACGGCGCGCGCTGGTCGAACGGGGACCCGGTGACAGCCGGCGACTTCGTCTTCAGCCTGCGGCGGCTCGTCGATCCGGCCACCGCGGCCTTCTATGCGAACGCGATTGCCGTCGTTGCCAGCGCCGAGGCCATTGCTGCCGGCGAGCTGCCCCCGGAGGAACTCGGCGTCGAGGCCGCCGGCGATCGCGAGCTAATCATCCGGCTCGAGCGGCCCACCCCGTACCTGTTGAGCCTGTTGACCTACCCGGCAACGTTTCCGGTGCATGCCGGGTCGATAGCGCTGCATGGTGACGATTTCACGCGCCCCGGTAACCTGTTGTCCAACGGCGCCTACAAGCTCGACGCCTGGACGCCGGGATCGGAGCTGGCGTTGAGCCGCAACGAGTTCTACTGGAACGACGCCGCCACGGCGATTGACGAGGTTCGGCACCACGTGCTGACGCAGGGGGTGACCGAGCTGAATCGCTACCGCGCCGGGGAACTGCACATCACGAGCACGGTGCCGGCCGACAACTTTGCGCAGGTCCGCGAGGAGTACGGCGACCAGCTGCGCATTGCGCCGTACATCGGCGTGTACTACTACGGCTTCAACCTGACCAGGCCGCCGTTCAAGGACAACCCGGGCTTGCGCGAAGCGCTGTCGATGGCGATCGATCGCGACGTGCTGGCCGAGAAAGTCGTCGGTCGCGGCGAGGAGCCGGCTTACAGCTGGGTGCCGCCCGGCGTCGACAACTACGAGCCGCGGCGCCTGGCGTTCGCGGACACGAGCCAGGACGAGCGCAATGCGCGGGCGCGCCGGCTCATGGCCGAGGCAGGCTACGGACCCGACAATCCGCTGCAAATCGAGCTGCGCTACAACACGTCCGACGAGCACCGCCGCATCGCGCTGGCCGTTCAGGCGATGTGGAAGGAGGCGCTTGGCGTGGAGACTGCGCTGATCAACGAGGAACAGCAGGTACTGCTCGCGAACATGCGCGAAGCCGAGGTGACCCAGGTGTTTCGCTCGAGCTGGATCGGCGATTACAACGATGCGCACACGTTCCTGAGCATCGTCGAGAGCAATAACGCGTCAAACATGCCGCGCTATGCAAACGACGAGTTCGACGCGGTCATGGACCAGGCGGCGCGGCAGACCAACCCGAAGTGGCGTCGCGTGCACCTCGAGGAGGCCGAGCGGGTCTTCCTGGCGGATCACGCGGTGATCCCGCTGTACTTCTATGTCAGCAAGCACCTCGTCAGCCCGGAGGTCGAGGGCTGGGAAGACAATGTGCTGGATTATCATTACAGTCAGCACCTGAGCCTGGCGCCTGTTGACGCCGCGCCCTGACCGGAACCTGCTTTGCTGCTATACGCCCTGAAGCGACTGCTGGGCGCAATTCCGACGCTGCTGTTGGTGATTACGCTGGCCTTTCTGATGGTGCATGCTGCACCCGGAGGCCCGTTTGACGACGAGCGCGTGCTGCCGCCAGAGACGCGCGCCGCGCTCGAGGCCGCCTACAATCTCGACCAGCCGCTGCACCGGCAGTTTCTGAACTATCTCGCGGGCGTCGTCACCGGCGACCTCGGCCCTTCATATCATTACCGTGACTATTCCGTTGCCGAGCTGATCGGCAACGCGTTCCCGGTGTCGCTGCAGCTCGGCTCGATGGCGATCCTGCTCGCTGTCCTCGCGGGCGTGGCTGCGGGCACGTATGCGGCGCTGCATCGCAATACGCTGCTGGACCGGATCGTCATGGGCCTGGCGCTGACCGGCATTTCGATCCCGGTCTTTGTCATCGCGCCGGTGCTCGTGCTGTTGTTTGCGGTCAAGCTGCAGTGGTTGCCCGCGGGCTGGAGCGGCAATGACGGCGCCGGCCGGCTGATCCTGCCGGTGGTCTCGCTGGCGCTGCCGCAGATTGCCTACATCGCACGCCTGACCCGGGCCAGCATGATCGACGTACTGTCGTCGGACTTCATCCGCACGGCGCGGGCGCAAGGCCTCGGAACCAGGGCGGTGATTCGCTACCACGCGCTGCAGCCCGCGATGTTGCCGGTGCTGTCGTACATGGGCCCGGCCATTGCGGCGATCCTGACCGGTTCGGTTGTCGTCGAGGAAATCTTCGGCATCCCCGGGCTGGGGCGGTTCTTCGTGAACGGCGCGCTCAACCGCGACTACACGCTCGTGCTCGGCATCGTGATTTTCTACGCGGCGCTCGTGGTGCTGCTCAACCTGCTGGTCGACCTGCTCTACGGGGTCATCGACCCGAGGATTCGGCGCCGATGAGTCGCGGCATCAAGGTCTGTGGCGGCATCCTGCTCGGCATCGTCGTCGTGGCGCTGCTCGGTCCAATGCTCAGCCCGCACAGCTACGACCAGGTGAATTTCGACGCGCAGCTCATGGCGCCCACCACCAGCGACGGGCACCTGTTCGGCACGGACGATCTCGGCCGCGACCTCTTCGTGCGTTCGATGCTCGGCGTGCAGGTTACGATCCTGGTTGCGGTCGTGGCGAGCATCGTCAGCCTCGTTATCGGCGTCGTCTACGGGGCCATCGCGGGGTACGCGGGCGGGCGCGTCGACGCGCTGATGATGCGTTTCGTGGACACGCTCTACGCGCTGCCGTTTATCTTCTTCGTGATCCTGTTGATGGTGGCTTTCGAGCGCAATTTCCTGTTGATCTTCGTCGCCATCGGCGCGATCAACTGGCTGGACATGGCGCGCATCGTAAGGGGCCAGACGCTCAGCCTGCGCGAGCGTGAATTCGTCGAGGCCGCGCGGTTGATGGGCGCGTCGCCGGCGCGCGTTCTTTTCCGGCACATCGCGCCGAACCTGGTCGGCGTGGTCGTCGTCTACGTGACGTTGACGATACCGCAGGCGATTCTCGTCGAGTCATTCCTGAGCTTTCTCGGCCTCGGCATCCAGGAGCCGCAGACGTCGCTGGGCTCGCTGGTCTATGCCGGTGTCGCCCAGATGGAAGGCGCGTCCCACATGTTGCTGATTCCGGCTACGCTGTTGGCGACGATCCTGTTGTTATTCAACTTCCTTGGCGACGCGCTGCGCGACGCTTTCGATGCACGGGGGGGCGTGTGAGCCTGCTGGAGATCGACAACCTGTCGGTCGGTTACGGCGGGCAGACCGCGGTCGACGGTGTTTCTTTCGCGATCGGCGCGGGCGAGTCCGTCGGGCTGGTCGGCGAGTCCGGCTCGGGCAAGTCGCAAACCGCGCTGGCCGTGCTGGGCCTGCTGCCGGCGACGGCCGAGGTGCGCGGCAGCGTCCGGTTCGCGGGCGAGGAAATCCTGGGCGCGACCGAGAGCGCGCTCGACGCGCTGCGCGCGACGCGGATTGCCATGGTCTTCCAGGACCCGATGCAGGCGCTGAACCCATACCGGTCGATCGGCTCGCAGCTGGGCCGCATCCTCGCGCACCATGGCCTGGCCGCCGGCAGCGCGGCCCGTGAGCGGGTTATCGCAATGCTCGAGCGGGTCGGTTTGCCGGACGCGCAACGGCAGTACCGGGCGTACCCGCACGAGCTCTCCGGAGGTATGCGGCAACGCGTGATGATCGCGTCGGCCCTGCTCTGCGAGCCGGAGCTGCTGATCGCCGACGAGCCGACGACGGCGCTCGATGTGACCGTGCAGGCGCAGATTCTCGACCTGCTGGAAGTGCTGCGGCAGGACACCGCGCTGCTGCTGATCACGCACGACCTCGGCGTCATTGCCGGACGTTGCGAGCGCATGGTCGTGCTCGATAAAGGCCGGGTTGTCGAGCAGGGCGCCACGCGCGACGTGTTCGAAGCACCGGCCCACGAGCACACCAGGGCCCTGCTGGAGGCGGCCCGCGGTGATCGTGACATCAGCCTGGAGCCACCGGCGCCCGAGACCTGTCTCGATGTCAGCGGCGCCCGGGTGGAATACACCGTGGCCGGCCGGCAGCGGCTGTCAGCCGTGCGCGGCGTGGATATGGACGTCCGCGCGGGCGAGAACGTCGCCATCGTCGGTGAGTCGGGCTCGGGCAAGTCGAGCTTCGCCCGTGGCCTGCTCGGGCTCGTCCCGCTGCGTGAAGGCCGCGTCCGGTTCAGGGGCGCGGAGCTGCCACGCGATCTCGACGATCGGCCGCGCGGCCAGCGGGCAGCGCTGCAGCTCGTGTTCCAGGACGCCGCCGCGTCACTCAATCCGCAGATGCGCGTTGCGGACCTGGTGGCCGAACCGCTCGGAATTCACAGGAAAAACCTGGACGGTGATGCCCGGCGCGCCCGGGTGGCCGCGATGCTCGAAAAGGTGGGCCTCGGGATCGAGCACCTGGACCGCTACCCGCACGAGCTGTCCGGCGGGCAGGCGCAGCGCGTTGCGATCGCCCGCGCCCTGATGCTCGAGCCCGACGTGCTGGTCTGCGACGAGGCCGTCGCGGCGCTCGACGGCACCGTTCGTGAGCGCATTCTCGAACTGTTGCGACGACAACAGCGGGAGGGGGGCTTCACGATCATCTTCATTACTCACGACCTCACCGTGGCGCGCGAAATCAGTCACCGGGTCATCGTGATGTACCTGGGGGAGACCGTCGAACAGGCGGCGACGGACGACCTGTTCGCCAGCCCGGCGCATCCGTATACCAAAGCATTGCTGCGCGCCGCGCCGGCTCCCGACCCGGCGAACCCCGGCGGCAAGACCAGCGTGTCCGGCGAGACACCGTCGCCGCTGCAACCGCCGTCCGGCTGCGCGTTTCACCCGCGCTGCCCGCATGCGCGGGAGCGCTGCCGGGACGAAGCGCCGCAACTGCGCGAGGTAGGACGCAGCCTCGTGCGTTGTCACTTTGCCGAGGAGCTCTAGGGGCCCGCTGCTGCGGGCGACAGCTACGGTAGTCCGGGGATGATGCCGGGCATTGGCGCGCCATTGACCGTCAGCAGGCCATTGCTGAACTCCGCCTGCGTCCGGTACTGGTTGCCTTCGAGGCGCAGAAAGCCCAGGCCCACAGCCGCGTTGAGCTCCGGGTTGAGAGTGGCCGCCAGGTCGAACAGCTCGACAGGCACACTGAGATCGAGCCTGGCATCGAGCGCCAGCAGGACCGAGGTCATCACGAACTCGTCGATATCGGTCGGCTCAACCGTGACGTCCAGCGTGGCTGCGACGTTGCCTGACGGCACCGCCACATTGAGACGATCGACGCGAACCTCGAACCCCCTGGCGAACAGTGTGCGCAGGTCATCCTCGACGGCGAGCCGCAGGTCGTCGCCGCTGCCATAACTGTCGACGTCGTCGATCACGTCGGAAATGCGCGCGAGTGAGGCAGCGTCAACGTCGATGATCGAAACGTCGAAACCGAAGGACGACGGCCCGAGCTCGCCGATCGGCACGGGTCCGATGTCAAGCGTGGACCGGGCCGTGACGAGGTCGCCGTCGAGCGATGCCACCGATGTCAGGTTGAGGGTCCCCGCATCCGTGCGACCATACTCCGACGGGAAGGAAATCGACTCGACCGACACCTCGGCGTCACCGACCCAGAATCCGAAGCGCGTTCCCTGCTGTTCGCCCTCGAAGGTGATGGGCCCGACAGTGAGTCCCTCGGAGTGTGAAGTGAACTCCAGCGAATCGACGATGCCGTTGAAGCCAATAGTGCCGCCGGCCGCGTTCATCGTTATCAGCGCATCGACGCTGCCCCACCGCAACGTCTCTGCGCCATCGTCGAACGTCCCGGGGTCGACGACGAGATTGGACCGCAGATCTCCCTGCAGGCCGACCTTGCTATAGATGGTGCCGGGCAAATCGACCGTCTCGCCGCCCTCGAACTCGACCTGCAGCGTCGAGATCGCGCTGCCGAGTCCGGGCGCCAGCGAGCCCTGCTCCCGGCCCATCGACGACACCGGAACCAGTCCGTGATCGATGCGCGTGTCGATGACCAGGGCCGGGATACCGCTGTAACCGCTATCCTGGAACCAGACGTTGAACAGGTCCCGGACGTCGCCGTCGTTGAGCTCAATGCGATGCTGCCCCTGTGACGAAAACCAGCCGCGATCGTAGCCTTGCGACGTAACCTTGATCTCGCGACTCTCGTTGGCCGCCCAGTCGAGGTTCTCGTCCATCGACTGTTCGGCCAGCTTGCCCACGATGCCGGGCGACACGATGACGACCAGCGCGAGCGCCAGCAGCAGGAAAACGAAGCTCTTTTTCACGTTATCAAATCCCAGGCGGTGCTATCGAGGACGCGATGCTAGCACGCGGGAAGTGGTATTCCGGGCTGGAAAACAGGAGCGGTTGTCACTACCATAGCGCCCTCGATCCGACGGGCATGCCCGGCCATCTATCCAACGCGTTGAAAACCAAGTGATTATCAAGACCAAGATTGCACTCATTGCGGCCTTGTTGCTGCTAACCGGCACGGCTGCGGCCGAGGGTGACCCGGAGGCCGGTGCGGCCATCGGCTACTCGTGCCTCGGTTGCCACGGCATCGAGGGCTACCGCAACGCCTACCCGTCGTTCCGCGTGCCGAAGCTCGGCGGCCAGACGGCCACTTACCTGGAGATCGCTCTCCGGGGTTATCGCGACGGCATGCGGTCGCACCCGACCATGGTGGGCCAGTCAAAGAGCCTGACGGATCAACAGATTTCCGACGTGTCGACGTTCCTGGCGAGCTTCGGCAGCGCGGCCGTCGAGGCTGGCGGCGGCACCGCGCCCGCGTTCGAGAAGGCGGCTGCCTGCGCTGCCTGCCACGGCCAGAACGGCATCAGCGTCTCGCCGCCCTGGCCGACGCTGGCAGGACAGCACAAGGAGTACCTGGTGCACGCGCTCAACCAGTACCGCGACGGGTCGCGGAAAGACCCGGTCATGTCGCCGATGGCGGCGCCGCTGACGGACGAGGACGTCAAGCTGCTGGCCGAGTATTTTTCGAGCCTCCCGGGCCTGGTAACGACCGCCAAGGGCGATTGATCGCCGCGACGACAATTCTCAATGATGGCATCGTCGCCATCGACACCGAGTACGCGCGTTCGTTGCAGGACGCGAGCCACCTGATCATCGAGGGCGGGCGCGCCGCGTTCGTCGATACGGGCGTCAACGACAGCGTTCCGCTGCTGCTGGACGCGCTGCGCGCCCAGGACCTGGATGTCGGCGACGTCGATTACGTGATCCTCACGCACGTGCACCTGGACCACGCCGGTGGGGCGGGGCTGCTGATGCAGGAACTGCCCAACGCGCGCTGCGTGGTGCACCGGTATGGCGCGCGGCACATGGTCGATCCGGAAAAGCTGGTTGCGGGCACGCAGGCGGTTTACGGCGTGGAGCAGACGCAACAGACCTACGGCACGATTCGGCCGATCGACGAGGATCGCATTCACATCCCCGAAGACGGTGACTGGCTGTCGCTGAACGGGCGCGAACTGCAGTTCCTCAACACCGAGGGCCACGCCCGGCATCATCACGTCATCCACGACCCGGCCTCGAAAGGCGTGTTTACCGGGGACAGCTTCGGCGTGTCTTACCGGGAGCTCGATACCGGCAACGGCGAAATCGTGTTCCCGACGTCGACGCCCGTGCAGTTCGACCCGCCCGAGGCACACGTCTCCGTCGACCGGATCATGGGGTGTGAGCCGGAGCAGCTGTACCTGACGCACTACAGCCGGGTCCGCAACCTCGACCGCCTCGCACAGCAGATGCACGCAGGCATCGACGCCTACGTCGCCATCGCGGAGCAACACGAGCACGACGACGACCGGTCGGCCAACATTCGCGCCGGGCTGACCGAGTATTATGCCGAGCAACTTGCCGACCACGGCTTCGCGGGCGGCCGGGACGAACTGCTCGAGGTGCTCGGCATCGACATCGAGCTCAATGCCCAGGGCCTCGAGTTCTGGCTAAGTAAACGACAGTAGGAGCCCGCCTCCCCTCAAGGGGGGCCTGGCCAGCGGGCGAGGATGCATAAGATGACGACATTTCGCGCTTACCGGATCAACAAGCAGGACGACGGCATCGTTGCGGGCTTCGAACAGATGTCCGTGGACGATCTCACCGAGGGGAATGTCGTCATCAAGGTCAGCCATTCGACCATCAACTACAAGGACGCGCTCGCGGCGACCGGCACGGCGCCCATCCTGCGGCGCTACCCGCTCAACGGCGGCATCGATCTCGCGGGCGTTGTCGAAAGCTCCGATGATGCCGAGCTGCAGCCCGGCACGCCGGTGCTGGTCAATGGTTGCGGGCTCGGCGAGACCGTCGATGGCGGCTACGCGGAATACGCCCGCGTCGACAGCAACAGCGTCGTGCCGATCCCCGATGGCATGAGCGCGGCCGAGGCGATGCAGATCGGTACGGCCGGGTACACGGCCGCGCTGGCGATTCACCGGATGGAACAGAACGGCCAGCGCCCGGAGAACGGGCCGGTCGTCGTCACGGGGGCGACGGGCGGCGTCGGCAGTATCGCGATCGACATGCTCGATGCGCGCGGTTACGAAGCGGTTGCCGTTACGGGCAAGGCCGGCGAGGATGAGTATTTAAAAAGTATCGGCGCGCGGCGCATCCTGCTGCGTGACGAGATCGACTTCGGCAAGCGGCCGATGGAAAAAGCGGAATGGGCCGGTGCGATCGACAACCTCGGCGGCGATTATCTCGCCTGGCTGACGCGGACCACGGACTATGGCGGCAACATCGCGGCGATCGGCCTCGCATCCCACATCAAGCTCGAAACGACCGTGATGCCGTTCATCCTGCGGGCGGTCTGCCTGCTCGGCATCAACTCGGTCGATACGCCGCGCGACCTGCGGCTTGCGGTCTGGTCGCGCATCGGTGGGGATCTCCGGCCGAGGCATCTCGAGACCATCGGCAGCCGGACTATCGCATTCGACGATCTGCCCGGCGCGTTCCAGGCGTACATCGATGGCACGGTGACCGGCCGAACGGTTGTCGAAATAGGGTAGCAGCGGCGCGGGCCGGGAGGCCTTTACCGGAAGTAAAGCGGACCGCAGGGAGCCATGCAGGTAAAGGCCTCCCGGCCCGCCGTGTGCCAGGATTTGGGAAACGCCACTGCCGTGGTTTAGAATCGCTTTCCGCGAAATTTTAATGGCGATTAAAATTTCGTGCGCAACCATCCAGGAGCTTCCAACATGAGTGCTGGTGCACGTTTCCGGGCGGCGCTCGACGCCGAACAGCCCCTCCAGATCGTCGGCGCGATCAACGCCTACACGGCGCTGCTCGCCGAGCGGGCAGGGTTTCGCGCCCTTTACCTGTCGGGGGCCGGCGTCGCCAATGCCTCGTTCGGACTGCCCGACCTCGCGATGACCACGCTCAACGACGTGTGCGAAGACATTCGCCGCATTGCCTCGGCCACGGACCTGCCGCTACTCGTCGATGCCGACACGGGCTGGGGCAGCGCGTTCATGATCGGCCGGACGGTCCGCGAGATGACCTGGGCCGGCGCCGCGGGCTGCCACCTCGAGGACCAGGTCGCCGTAAAGCGCTGCGGTCACAGGCCCGGCAAGGCGCTGGTCGACACCAACGAGATGTGCGACCGCCTTAAAGCGGCCGTCGACGGCCGTATCGACGACGACTTCGTCATCATGGCGCGCACCGATGCGCACGCGGTCGAAGGCCAGCAGGCGGCGCTCGACCGGGCCGCCGCGTATGTCGAAGCGGGCGCCGACATGATTTTTGCCGAGGCCCTGACCACGCTCGACGAGTATCGCCAGTTCACGAACGCCATCAAGGCGCCCGTGCTCGCCAACCTGACCGAATTCGGCAAGACGCCGCTGTTCACGGCTGATGAGTTGGCGGACGCCGGCATCCGCATGGCGCTGTACCCGCTCACGGCGTTCCGGGCGATGTCGAAGGCGGCGCTCGACGTCTACACCGAGCTGCGTGAAAACGGCACGCAGTCGGGCGCCATCGACCGCATGCAAACCCGCATGGAGCTCTACGACGTGCTGGGTTACCAGGCCTACGAAGACAAGCTCGACGAGCTCTTCAAAGAGCAAGGACTGAAAAAATGACCGACAAGAAGAAAGCCGGCGGTCTCGCCGGCGTAACGGCCGGCAAGACGGCGCTGTGCACCGTGGGCAAGGAGGGCGCGGGCCTGACGTACTGCGGCTACGACATCTACGACCTTGCCGACAACGCGACGTTCGAGGAGGTGGCGTACCTGCTGCTGCACGGCAAGCTGCCGACCCGCGCCGAGCTCGACGCCTACGTGGCGAAGATCAAGTCGCTGCGCGGCCTGCCCGATGCGCTCAAGGTCGTGCTGGAGATGGTCCCGGCCGAGGCGCACCCGATGGACGTGCTGCGCACCGGCGTTTCATTCCTCGGCAACATCGAGCCGGAGGCCGGCGACTTCTCCGACCAGCAGGACGTCGCGGACCGGCTGCTCGCCTGCCTGCCGTCGATGATGGTGTACTGGCACCGTTTCCACACGGACGGCGTGCGCATCGATACCGGGACCGGTGACGACTCGATAGCGGGTCATATCCTGCACATGCTGCACGACAAGGCGCCGCCGGCCCTGCACGAGCAGAGCCTGTCGACGACCCTGATCCTGTATGCCGAGCACGAGTTCAATGCCTCGACATTCGCGGGCCGCGTCATCACCGGCACGCTGTCCGACATGCACTCCGCCGTCAGCGGCGCCATTGGCGCGTTGCGCGGACCGCTGCACGGCGGCGCCAACGAAGCTGCGATGGCGCTGATCCAGAAGTTCGGCAGCCCGGAAGAGGCGACGGCCGGCGTGCTCGGGATGCTCGAGCGCAAGGAGCTCATCATGGGCTTCGGCCACCGCGTCTACACGACGTCGGATCCGCGCAACAGCGTCAACAAGGCCATGTCGAAGACGCTCGCGGAGGAACAGGGCGACCTGACGCTGTACGAGGTGTCGGAGGCGATCGAGAAAGTGATGTGGGACGAAAAGAAACTGTTTGCCAACGCCGACTTCTTTGCGGCCAGCGTGTATCACTTCATGGGCATACCGACCTACCTGTTTACGCCAATATTCGTGTGTTCGCGCATCACGGGCTGGGCTGCCCACGTCATGGAGCAGCGTGCCGACAACAAGCTGATCCGACCTGCCGCTGATTACATCGGTCCGCCGCTCCAGGAGTGGGTCGCGATCGACGACCGTTAAGGAAACCCGCCATGTCCAATATCGATATTCGCTCGGCGAAGCGTCCCGACTGGGACACCGAACTCGCCGATATCGCCGACTACGTCTGTAACGCCGAGGTCGATAGCGACCTGGCGTTCGAGACCGCGCACTATTGCCTGATGGACACGCTCGCCTGCGGCTTCCAGGCGCTCGACTACCCGGCCTGCACCAAGCTGCTCGGCCCGGTCGTTCCGGGCGCCACGCTCGCGGGCGGTGCGCGCGTGCCGGGCACGTCTTACGAACTCGAGCCCGTGATGGCCGCCTTCAACATCGGCGCGATGAATCGCTGGCTGGACTTCAACGACACCTGGCTCGCCGCGGAGTGGGGTCATCCATCCGATAACCTCGGCGGCATACTGGCCGTGGCCGACTACCTGAGCCGGCAGGCGCGGGCCAACGGCGAGGCGCCGCTGACGATGCGCGACGTGCTCGATGCGATGATCCGGGCGCACGAGGTGCAGGGCGTGCTGGCGCTCGAGAACAGCTACAACCGCGTGGGACTCGACCACGTGCTGCTGGTTCGGGTCGCGTCCACGGCCGTGGTTACGCGCATGCTCGGCGGCGACGAAGAGACCGTACGCAACGCGCTGTCACACGCCTGGATCGACGGCTGCTCGCTGCGCACCTACCGGCACGCGCCGAACACGGGTTCGCGCAAGAGCTGGGCGGCCGGCGACGCCACGAGCCGCGCGGTCCGCCTGGCGCTGATCGCAATGACCGGGGAGATGGGCTACCCGTCGGCGCTGTCGGCGAAGACCTGGGGTTATTACGACGTGCTGTTTAAAGGCAACCCGTTCAGGTTCCAGCGCGGCTACGGCAGCTACGTGATGGAAAACGTACTGTTCAAAATCTCCTACCCGGCCGAGTTTCACTCGCAGACGGCCGTCGAGGCGGCAATGACGCTGCACGCCGAGGTCAAGGACCGCATCGACGACATCGACAAGGTCGTCATCGAGACCCAGGAAGCGGGCGTTCGTATCATCGACAAGACCGGGCCGCTCGATAACCCGGCCGATCGCGACCACTGCATTCAGTACATGGTGGCCGTGCCACTGATTTTCGGCCGCCTGACCGCAGCCGACTACGAAGACGACGTGGCATCGGACCCGCGCATCGACGCGCTGCGCGAAAAGATGGTCGTTGCCGAGAACGAGCAATACACGAAGGATTACTTCGACCCGGACAAGCGTTACATCGGCAATGCCGTGCAGGTGTTCTTCAAGGACGGTTCCGGCACGGACAAGGTTGCGGTCGATTTCCCGATCGGCCATCGCGAGCGTCGCGCCGAGGGCATCCCGGTGTTGAAACAAAAGTTCGTCGACAGCGTCAAACCAAAACTGGCCGCCGGCCAGTGGGACGCGCTCAGCGAACTGTGCGCCGACCGCGACAAGCTGGCGGCGACAGCGGTGGACGACTTCATGGCGCTACTCGTCGCGTAGGAGATCCCGGTCCCGGGTCAGCGGCACAAAGCGCACCGGAATGATGTCGGTTTCCTCGAGGGCGCCGTCGGCGCTCCGGGTCAGCAGTTTCAGTACCTGTACTGAATTAACAGGGCCCACCGGGATCACCATGCGCCCGCCGACCTTGAGCTGGTCGATGAGCGGCTGCGGCACCTCGTCCGGCGCTGCCGTGACGACGATGGCATCGAACGGCGCCTTGTCGGGCCAGCCGGCGTAACCGTCTCCGATCCGGACCGTCACGTTGTCGTAGCCGAGACGCTCGAGGTCGGCAGCGGCGCGGCGCCCGAGCATCTCGACGATTTCGATCGTATAAACGTGATCCACGAGCCCGGCCAGCACGGCGGCCTGGTAGCCGGACCCGGTGCCGATTTCGAGGACCGTTTCATCGCTGGACACATCAGCCAGGTCGGTCATCAGCGCAACGATGTACGGTTGCGAGATCGTCTGCCCGGCGCCGATCGGTAGCGGGTAATTCCGGTAGGCCTCACGCCGCAGGCGCTCGGGCACGAATTCATGGCGCGGAACGGTGCCGATGCTGGCCAGCACGGTGTCGCTGAGAGGTGGGGCGCCGTACTGCTCGGCAACCCGGGAGTCGCGGCGCAGCTCGTCAACGAGCGCTTCGCGCTCCGACGTGTAATCCTGCTGTCCGCATGCGTTTGTCATTGCAAGACTCGCGCCGAACAACATCAGGAGCCAGCGGTATCTGTTGGGTCTCACCCCAGGAACGGTATCACCTCCGAGAGAGCCCGAGAAGGTGCTTCGAGCTGCGGGTAATGGCCGATGTCGTCCATGCAAACCGCCTCCGCGCCGGGCACCAGCTCGCGAAAGTAGTCGAACATGTGGCGCCCGGACACCGGGTCTGCGCCGCCGCAGACGAGCTTGATTGGAATGCGCGTATTTTGCAGCGCGCCCACCCAGCGTTCGCGATGTTCGCGCCGGTCGGCAATGTAGTGCAGCAGCTTGTGCATCAGTCGATGGCCACCGTTGTGTGATATCAGGCGCCAATGATCGTCGAGTTCCTCCCGGGTGGGCTGCGATTCCGGGCCGAACACGGCGCGGATCGCCGCGCCGAAACGCTGGCGATTCATGAGCAGGCCGACCACAAACCCGAACGGACTGACCCCGAGCTTCTGGATCGGCAGCATGCGGTGCTGCTCCGGAAACAGGCCGCCGTTGAGGAATGCGATACGCCCGAGCCCGGCGAATCCGCTGCCGTCAGCATGCCGCGCGAGCATCTCCTGACCGACGCTGACGCCGTAATCGTGGACGACGGCATCGAAGTCCCGGACGCCGAGGTTGTCGAGCAGGGCCTGCTGCAGGTCGGCCTGGCGGTGAATCGAGTATCCCGACGACGGCTTGTCGGAGAGGCCGAAGCCGAGCATGTCGCAGGCAACCAGGCGGCGGTTGGTGGATAGCGGGCCCCAGAAATGGCACCAGTCCCAGGATGAGGTCGGGTAGCCGTGCACCAGCAGCAATGGCCTGCCCCGGCCGGCGGTCCAATAAGCGATGTGCCGGCCCTCGAACTCGAGACTCCTGGCTGCGCCGACCCAGCGTTCGACATCGATGCGACTGGACATGCTGTGAGGTAATGCCTTATCCGCTGCTGTTTTCACGAGCTTACTGGGACTACACTCACTCCGCCATGGCGAAGCAGGACACCGCAAAGTTTGCCGCGCTGCTGGATGAGCTCGAGCGCTGGAATCGCAAGGTCAACCTGACGGCGATCCGCGATCGTGAGGAGATGGTCACGGCGCACATCGACGACAGCCTGTCGGCGCTGCCGCTGCTGCGCGGCGCTCGCATTCTCGATGTCGGCACCGGCGCCGGGTTCCCGGGGCTGCCGCTGGCGATCGCGGAGCCCGGCCGGCAATTCCATCTGATCGACAGCAATAACAAGAAGATCCAGTTCGTGCAGCACGCCGCCGGACTGCTCGGTCTCGACAACGTCACGGCCGTCAAGGCGCGGGCCGAAGACTATGCACCCGGCTACCGCTTTGATACCGTGATCGCCCGGGCTTTGGCATCATTGCCGAAGCTCGTGGAGATGGCCGGTCACCACGTAGGAGAGGACGGGGTGTTCGTGGCGCTAAAAGGGCGCTACCCGGAAGAAGA
Source organism: Woeseiaceae bacterium (assembly GCA_030066735.1). Classification (GTDB taxonomy): domain Bacteria; phylum Pseudomonadota; class Gammaproteobacteria; order Steroidobacterales; family Woeseiaceae; genus UBA1847. The sequence goes on from JASJBB010000020.1 coordinate 25,876, forward strand.
ACTAGAACAAGTGCCCGAGACGTGGCGATGCAACGTGAGGGAACTGAACGTGCCGGGGCTCGAGGCGGGCTCCCGGCATGCCGTGTTGATCGAACGATTGTAGGAGCCCGCCCCAGCGGGCGATATAAACCAATGGCCAGAATCATCGCAGTCGCAAACCAGAAAGGCGGGGTCGGCAAGACCACGACCTGCGTCAACCTGGCCGCATCGCTGGCGGCGACGCATCGCCGCGTGCTGCTCGTCGACATGGATCCGCAGGGCAATGCGACGATGGGCTGCGGCATCAACAAGATGGAGCTCGAAAACTCGGCGTGCGACGTATTGCTCGGGGATGCAACGGCCGCCGATACGATCGTCACGGCGCCCGAAGGCGAGTTCGCGGTATTGCCCGGCAACGAGGACCTGACCCTCGCCGAAGTGACGCTGCTGCAGGAAATCGGTCGCGAGATGAAGCTTCGCAAGGCGCTGGCGCCGGTTGTCGGGCTTTACGATTTCATCCTGATCGACTGTCCGCCTTCGATCAACATGCTGACTGTCAACGCGCTGACGGCGGCTGACGGCGTCCTGATCCCGATGCAGTGCGAGTACTACGCCCTCGAGGGCCTCAGCGCCCTGCTCAACACGATCGAACAGATTCGCGATTCGGTGAACCCCGAGCTGGAGGTTTACGGCATCCTGCGCACGATGTACGACCCGCGCATCAACCTGTCGAATGAAGTGTCGCTGCAGTTGATCAAGCACTTCGACCGCAAGGTCTTTCGCACGGTCATCCCGCGCAACATCCGCCTCGCGGAGGCGCCGAGTTTCGGCCGCCCGGTGCTGCTGCACGATCGTTCGTCACGAGGCGCGATTTCGTACCTGGCGCTTGCCGGCGAGGTGCTGCGCAGGGAAGATGCGCGCGAGGCCCGGCTGCGGGCCGTGTAGGAGCCTGCCTGCAGGAGCCCGCCCCGGCGGGCGACAAATACATGGAAACGCATAAATGACACCAAAGAAACGACTTGGCCGCGGCCTGGACGCCCTGCTTAGCAAACCGGTCGCCGAGACGGCAGCCGTCACGGGCGAACATCACGAAGAGACGCCCGGCGACGGCCTGCGCCAGATACCGGTGGAGCTGCTGCAGCGCGGCCAGTACCAGCCTCGCGTGGACATCCGCCAGGACACGCTGGAGGACCTTGCCAGCTCGATCAGGGCGCAGGGCGTCGTGCAGCCGATCGTCGCCCGGCCCGTCGAGGGACGCGGCAGGGTCAAGTATGAGATCGTCGCCGGCGAACGCCGCTGGCGCGCGGCGCAGATGGCCGGCCTCGAGGACATCCCGGCGGTCGTGAAGGACATACCCGATGAGGCCGCCATTGCGATGGCCCTGATCGAGAACATTCAGCGCGAGAACCTGAATCCGCTCGAAGAGGCGCGGGCGCTGGATCGCCTGATCCGCGAATTCGACCTGACCCATGCCGAGGCGGCTGAGGCAGTGGGCCGTTCGCGGGCCGCCGTCAGCAACCTGCTGCGGCTGCAGGACCTGTCCGACAAGGTGAAGCCGATGCTCGAATCGCGCGAGCTGGAAATGGGCCACGCCCGCGCGCTGCTCGGCATCAGCGACGCGACGCAGCAGTTCGACGCAGCGCGCCAGGTGGTTAGCAAGGGGCTGTCGGTGCGCGAGACCGAGCGCCTCGTGAAGCGCATGCTCGGTCAGCCGGGCGGCAAGAAACCGGCGCAGCCGGCCGATTCCGGCAACGCCGACATCCGCCGGCTGGAGGTCGAGATCACCGACAAGATTGGCGCCAAAGTCCGGCTGAACCATACGAAGAAGGGTTCTGGCAAGCTGGTTATTTCCTACAACAGCCTGGACGAACTGGACGGAATCCTGAAGCACATCCGGTGATGATGGGCCTCGGCGGAGAAGGCCCCTACCGGAAGTAAAGCGCAGCGCAGCGAGCCATGAAGGCAGGGGCCTTCTCCGCCGAGGCCCTATGCCACCTGTTCCGATTCGGACCCCGGACCGTAAACCTTGCGCATCAGCTTGGGCATCACGGCTTCCGAGATCAGGAAGCCCTGCATCTTGTCGCAGTTGATCGTCTTGAGGAACGTGAACGTCAACTCGTCCTCGATGCCCTCGGCGCAGACGGTCATGTCCAGGCTGTGCGCCAGGCCGATGATCGCGGCCAGCACCTTCTGCCGCACCGGATCGTCCTTGGCCTTGCGAATGGCGCTGGCGTGAATCTTGATTTCGTCGAACGGCAGCTGGCCCAGGGCGCCCAGCGATGCGGCGGCGACCCGGAAATTGTCGAGGCACAGGCGGAAGCCCCTGTCCCGCAGCTCCGAGAGCGTTGCCAGGTGCCGGGCCGCCGGGTCGGTCAGGTCCTGCTCGGTGACCTCGAACGTGAAACTCGAGCAGGGCAGGCCGAACCGGCCGACAATTTCTGCGCTGCGGGCCGCGAGCGACTCGTCGACAAGCTGGCTCGAGGCCAGGTTGATGCAGGCGCACAGGTCGAGTCCCTTGTTTTTCCAGCGCACGAGCTGCGCGGCGGCTTCTTCGAGCACGTAATCCGTCAGCCGCGCCATGAGCCCGGCGGCTTCGATATCGGGCAGGAAGCCGAGCGGCTCGACCAGTCCACGGTCCGGATGGCGCCAGCGAACCAGCGCCTCGGCCTCGCGAGTCAGCCACTCGGCAGACGAGCCGCGCTCGACCTTGGGCTGGTACTTCACGATGAAGCGCCGGTCGCGAAGCCCTTCGTCAAGCTCCTCGCGGGAGAATTCGAGCAGCCGGTCGCGGCAGGCCCGGGCCGCGGCGGCGAGTTCGGCGTGGTCGATGTCCGGGCCGATCCACTCGAGGTTGTCGATCCTGGCGAGCTGCTCGAAAGCGGCGACTTTGCCCGAGTCGCGCGGACTGTGGCGCTCGGCGGCGACGATGACCCCGAAATGAGCGTCCTGTTCGGCATTGCGCAGGGCGCTGGCGACGCCTTCGGAGACGTCGGCCTCGGTCAGCAGCACGATCCGGCGGGACCTGCCGCCCATGAGTTCGACCAGCGTGCCGGCGCTGGCGAAAACCGTGAGGGTGAGGCTGAGTTCGCGAACCACGTCGCTCACCGCTCTCGCGCCCCTCGAATTGTCGCTGGCAATCAGTAGCATTCGGCCTCCGGGTGTCGACTTTTATACCCCCTGAGGCTTACCAGATATGTGCGTTAAGTCGCATTGCCGAAAATGGGCGAAAATGCCGGGAAAACACGCCAAAATGGCGGCTTCCGGTGGCCAAAATCGAGGGCCGCTATCTGTTGCTATGGCGGGGGTGCGACACTATAATGCGCACGCTCATCGCAGGCCCGCCTGGATCCGAGTTCAAGACACGCGCCACAAGCCGCCGGTTAGCCCGAGGGACGTGGCGTTTTTAGTGCCGGAGGGCAGCAAAACATGCTCATGGTGCTAGCCAGCCAATTTGGAATCGGGGTGGTCCTTGCCGCCGTGTTTTGGGGCTTTGACGGACCCGTCGCAGGATACTCGGCGCTGCTCGGCAGCCTGACCTGTGTCATCCCGAATGCATTCCTGGCGCTGCGGCTCGCCCTGCCACGCCGCGATCCCGGGGGCAAAGCCCTGATGCGGGCGGCGTGGATAGGCGAAGCCGGCAAGCTGGCGTTGACTGTATTGATGTTCAGTATTGTTTTCGCCCTCGTGCGACCCATCTCGGTATGGGCGTTGTTTGCCGGTTTCATAGCAGCGCAGCTGATGACCTTCGCCGGTCTGTGGCTGCGGGACGAACAAGAAATGGACGATACACCGAGACAATAGATGGCGACTGAAGGCGGACACGGGACTCAAACCTCGGGCGAGTACATCACCCATCACCTGCAAAACCTGCAGGTCTGCAAGAATGAAGCCGGAGAATGGGTGTGGAACCAGTGTGCGGGCAATCCCGGCGCGATTAACGTCGACTCGATGTTCTGGTCGGTGTCGCTCGGGCTGCTTTTCTGCATCTCCTTCTGGCTCGCCGCGCGCAAGTCGACGTCCGGGACGCCGACCAAGTTCCAGGCACTCGTCGAGATCATCTACGAGTTCGTCGATACGTCCGTGAAGGAGACGTTCCACGGCAAGAGCAACCTGATCGCGCCGCTGGCCATGACGATTTTCGTCTGGGTCTTCCTGATGAATTTCATGGACCTCATACCGGTCGACTGGATTCCTGCAGGCGCAGCCGCGATCGGCATTCCCTACATGAAGGTCGTGCCGACGACCGACGTCAACGTTACGTTCGGCATGTCCATGGCCGTTTTCGTGCTGATCATCTTCTATACGATCAAGTACAAAGGCTTCCTGGGCTTCGTCAGCGAGCTGACGATGCATCCGCTGCCGCCGCCGCGCAAGGGCTGGGGGCTGCTGGCCGCGCCGTTCATGATTGCGTTCAACCTCATCCTCGAGTCGGTCGCGCTGATTGCCAAGCCCATATCCCTGAGCCTGCGACTGTTCGGCAACCTGTTTGCGGGCGAACTGATTTTCATCCTGATCGCGTTGATCGGCTGGTGGCAGCTGCCATTGCACTTCGGCTGGGCCGTATTCCACCTGCTGATCGTGACGCTGCAGGCGTTCATATTCATGATGCTGACCATCGTTTACCTGAGTCTCGCATCGTCGGAACACTGATTTTTTTGGCTTTAATTCAACAAGTAGGACTTGATCCTTCCTAGGAGAAACTGATGGAAACTGTAATTGCCTACACTGCACTTAGTGTTGCAATCCTGATCGGCATGGGCGCCCTCGGCGTCGGTATCGGCATGGGACTTCTCGGCGGCCGCTTCCTCGAGGGTACCGCCCGCCAGCCGGAGCTGGCCCCGATGCTGCAGACCAAGATGTTCATCGTTGTCGCGCTGCTCGACGCCGTGGCAATGATCGGTGTGGGTATCGCGCTGTTCTTCGCATTTGCGAATCCGTTCATCGAGCAGCTTGCCAACGCCCCGGCCGTCGGTAGCTAAGCGGGTTTTCAACGGCCGTCCGGCCGGACGGCGATTGATGGATGTAGATTCACGCCAGGAGTATCAACGTGGACTTTAATGCTACGTTTTGGGGCCAGACCATCGCGATGATCGTTTTCGTCGCGTTCGTCATGTGGAAGATCTGGCCACCGCTGATGAAGGCGCTGGAAGAGCGCCAGCAGAAGATCGCAGACGGACTTGCAGCCGCGGAAAAGGGCGACAAGAAGCTCGACGAAGCCAGGGCGGAGGCAGCGCAGATCGTTGCCGATGCTCGCAAGCAGGCGACCGGCATTCTCGACCAGGCGCATTCGCGCGCCAACGAGATTGTGGCCGAAGGCAAGGCCGACGGCACGAAGGAGCGGGAGCGGCAGTTGACGGCGGCAGCGGCGGAGATCGAGCAGGAAACCAACAAGGCGCGCGAAGAATTGCGCGGCCAGGTTTCGGCGATCGCCGTTGCAAGCGCCGAGAAGATCCTGAATCGAGAGATTGATGCCAGGCAGCACGAGGACATCCTCGGCAAGCTGGCGAGCGAGCTCTAGACAGCCATGGCAGACAACAACACCATCGCCCGGCCGTATGCCCAGGCAATCTTCGAGATTGCCCGGGAAAACGACGCGCTGGCCGAATTCTCGGCATCCTTCGCGGCGGCGAAACAGCTGCTGGCTGACGATCAGGTCGTGGCGTTCCTGGCCCGGCCCGGCCTCAACGATGCTCAGCGGCTGGAGTTCCTGCAGGGGCTGCTCGAGAAGGCGGTCGGCAAGGGGTCGGTGTTTGCCGGCGGCTCCGACCACGGCACCAATTTCTTCAGGCTGCTGCTCGAGAATCGCCGCGTAGCGGCTTTGCCCGAGATAGCCAACCGGTTCGAGGCGCTCAGGGCGAGAACCGAGAACAAGGTCGATGTTGTCGTCACGTCGGCGAGCGAAATCTCCGGCGCGCAGAAAGACGCGATCGCCGGGGCGCTGCGCGAGCGGCTCGGGCAAGACGTGAGCATCGAGACAAAAATTGACGAAAACCTGATCGGCGGCGCGGTCATCAAGGCCGGCGATGTCGTTATTGACGGGTCACTGCGGGCAAGGCTTGAAGGCCTTGCCAACGCGCTGGCCAAGTAAAGAGGAAACAAGAAATGGCACTCAAAGCTTCTGAAATCAGCCAGCTGATTAAAGAGCGCATCGAGAACTTCGAGGCATCCGCCGAAGCGCGCGATGTCGGCACGGTAATCGGCGTGACGGACGGTATCGTCCGCATTCACGGCCTGGCCGACGCCCGCTATGGCGAAATGCTCGAATTCCCGCAGAACACGTTTGGCATGGCGCTGAACCTCGAGCAGGACTCGGTCGGCGCGGTTGTCCTCGGCGACTACAAGCACATCTCCGAAGGTGACACGGTCAAGACCACGGGCCGCATTCTCGAGGTGCCGGTCGGCAGGGAGCTGCTGGGCCGCGTCGTTGACGCCCTCGGCAACCCGATCGACGGCAAGGGCCCGATCGATGCCAAAGATTCGTCGCCACTCGAAAAGGTCGCCCCGGGCGTCATCGCCCGCAAGTCGGTCGACCAGCCGGTGCAGACGGGCCTCAAGTCCATCGACTCGATGGTGCCGATCGGCCGCGGCCAGCGTGAGCTGATCATCGGTGACCGCCAGACGGGCAAGACCGCTCTCGCCATCGACACGATCATCAACCAGCGTGGCACGGGCATCAAATGCATCTACGTGGCCATCGGGCAGAAAGCCTCCTCGATCGCGGGCGTCGTCCGCAAGCTCGAGGAAGAAGGCGCCATGGACCACACCATCGTGGTCGCGGCCGCCGCCGCCGACAGCCCGGCGATGCAGTACATCTCGCCGTACGCGGGCTGCTCGATGGGTGAGTACTTCCTCGACAACGGCGAAGACGCGCTGATCATCTTCGACGACCTGACCAAGCAGGCCTGGGCCTACCGCCAGGTGTCGCTGCTGCTGCGCCGTCCGCCAGGCCGTGAAGCCTACCCGGGTGACGTCTTCTACCTGCACTCGCGTCTGCTCGAGCGGGCTTCGCGGGTATCCGAAGCGCACGTCGAGGAAGTGTCGGGCGGCAAGATCAAGGGCAAGACCGGTTCGCTGACCGCGCTGCCGATCATCGAGACCCAGGCCGGTGACGTGTCGGCGTTCGTACCGACGAACGTAATCTCGATCACCGACGGCCAGATCTTCCTCGAGACCGACCTCTTCAACGCCGGCTTCCGCCCCGCCATCAACGCAGGCCTTTCGGTCTCGCGTGTCGGTGGCGCTGCACAGACCAAGGTCATCAAGAAGCTCGGCGGCGGTGTACGCCTGGCGCTGGCTCAGTATCGCGAACTCGCGGCCTTCGCCCAGTTCGCGTCCGATCTCGACGCCACGACCCGCCAGCAGCTCGAGCGCGGCGAGCGCGTCATGGAGCTCATGAAGCAGAAACAGTACAGCCCGCTGTCGGTTGCCGAAATGGCCCTGTCGCTGTACGCGGTCAACGAGGGCTACGTGGACGGTGTCGAGGTTGCCAAGATCATCGACTTCGAAGCGGCGCTGCACGAGTTCGCGCGCTCCAATCACGGCGAGCTGCTCGACACGATCAACGAGACGGGCGATTACAACGACGATATCCAGGCCGGCCTCAAGGCGGCTTGTGATGGCTTTGCGGAGAAAGGCGCTTACTAAGCACACTGAGGTGTCGTAGGAGCCCGCCCCAGCGGGCGACAAACAAGGCTAAAAGGTATGGCAGGCGAAAAAGAAATTCGCAACAAGATCCGAAGCGTGCAAAACATGCAGAAGATCACCAGCGCGATGGAAAAAGTCGCGGCGTCGAAGATTCGCAAGGCGCAGGCGCAGATGGAGGCGTCGCGCCCGTACGCCGAGCGTATTCGCCGCGTAATCTCGCACCTGTCGGAAGCGCATCCGGACGCGCGGCACCCGTTCATGGAGAAGCGCGAGATCAGGCGAGTCGGCTTTATCGTCATCTCGACCGACCGCGGCCTTTGCGGCGGGCTGAACGCCAACCTGTTTCGCAAGGTTATCGGCGACCTGGCCCAGTGGCGCGACAAGGACGTCGAGGTCGACATGGTGCTGGTCGGCGCCAAGGCCGTGCAGTTTTTCAAACGCATGGGCGGCAGCGTGCTGGGCACGGCGACGCACCTCGGCGACCAGCCCAGCGTCAACGACCTCATCGGCGCGATCACGATCATGTTGAACGCCTACGAAGAGGGCAAGATCGATCGCCTGTACCTGCTGCACAACGTTTTCGTCAGCGCGATGAGCCAGAAGCCCGTTGCGGCGACAATACTGCCGGTCAGCGAGATTGCCGAGCACGAAGAAGAAATGCAGGAACACTGGGACTACATCTACGAGCCCGAGGCGGGCGAATTGCTGGAAGAGTTCCTGTCCCGCTACATCGAATCACAGGTTTACCGCGGCGCGGTCGAGAACTTCGCCTGCGAGATGGCGGCCAAGATGGTCGCGATGAAGTCGGCGACGGACAACGCCGGCGAAATTATCAGCAAGCTGCAGCTCGACTATAACAAGGCGCGCCAGGCAGCCATTACCCAAGAGATTTCAGAAATCGTCGGTGGCGCCGCCGCCGTATCCGAATAGAGGTTAAGCAGCATGAGCAGTGGAACAACTGTACAGGTCATTGGCGCGGTCGTGGACGTCGAGTTTCCGTCGGACCAGATTCCCAAGGTCTATGACGCACTCGTCATCGACGACGCCGAGGTTACGCTCGAGGTGCAGCAGCAGCTCGGCGACGGTGTCGTACGATGCATCGCGATGGGCTCCTCCGAGGGTCTGAAACGCGGTATGGACGTGACCGATACCGGTGCGCCGATCTCGGTGCCGGTCGGCGAGAAGACGCTGGGCCGCATCATGGACGTCCTCGGCAACCCGATCGACAACGCCGGTGAGATTGGCGAAGAGCAGCGTCTGCCCATTCACCGTCCTGCGCCGAGCTACGAGGACCAGGCGGCAACCACCGAGCTGCTGGAGACGGGCATCAAGGTCATCGACCTCATCATGCCGATCGCCAAGGGCGGCAAGGTCGGCCTGTTCGGCGGCGCCGGCGTGGGCAAGACCGTCACCCTCATGGAGCTGATTCGTAACATCGCTCACGAGCACTCGGGGTACTCGGTGTTCGCGGGCGTCGGTGAGCGTACTCGCGAAGGTAATGACTTCTACCACGAAATGACCGAGTCGCAGGTTATCGACAAGGTGTCGCTCGTATACGGCCAGATGAACGAGCCCCCGGGCAACCGCCTGCGCGTGGCGCTGACGGGCCTGACGATGGCCGAAGCGTTCCGTGACGAAGGCCGTGACGTCCTGATGTTCATCGATAACATCTACCGTTACACGCTGGCCGGAACCGAGGTATCGGCACTGCTCGGCCGGATGCCGTCGGCCGTGGGTTACCAGCCGACGCTGGCCGAGGAAATGGGCGTGCTGCAGGAGCGTATCGCATCGACCAAGACCGGCTCGATCACGTCGTTCCAGGCGGTCTACGTACCGGCGGATGACCTTACCGACCCGTCGCCGGCGACGACGTTTGCTCACCTGGATGCAACGCTCGTACTGTCGCGCCAGATCGCCGAGCTCGGCATCTACCCTGCGGTAGACCCGCTCGACTCGACGTCGCGTATTCTCGACCCGAACATCATTGGCCAGGAGCACTACGACTGCGCCCGTGGCGTCCAGGCTGTGCTGCAGCGCTACAAGGAACTGCAGGACATTATCGCCATCCTGGGCATGGACGAGCTTTCGGAAGACGACAAGCAGATCGTCAACCGCGCACGTAAAGTCCAGCGCTTCCTCTCGCAGCCGTTCTTCGTTGCCGAGGTCTTCACGAACTCGCCCGGTAAGTACGTCTCGCTTGCCGAGACGATCCGTGGCTTCAACGGCATCGTCGCGGGCGACTACGACCACATTCCGGAGCAGGCGTTCTACATGGCCGGTTCGATCGACGAGGTCGTCGAGCGCGCCGAGGAAATGAAGTAGGAGCGCTCGAGTAGGAGCTCGCCCCAGCGAGCGATTACAGAGACAAAGAGATATGGCCACAATACAAGTCGACATCGTTTCTGCGGAAGGCGAAATCCACTCCGGCCAGGCCACGATGGTGTTCGCGCCGGCCAAGATGGGCGAGATCGGCATTGCGCCGCGTCACGCGCCGCTGCTCACCGGCCTCAAGCCGGGCGAGGTGCGGGTGCAGGACACCGAGGGCAACGAGCACTTTTTCTACATCACGGGCGGCATGCTCGAGGTGCAGCCCTATCTTGTCACCGTGCTGGCCGATACCGCGTTGCGCGGCGATCAGCTCGACGAGGCTGCGGCGCTGGCCGCCCAGCAGGAAGCCGAAGAGGCGCTGCAGGGCATGTCGGAGGAAACCGACCTCGCCCGCGCCCAGCAGGAACTCGAAGAGGCCCGCGCCCGCTACCGCGCTGCGCAGAAGCTCAAGGGCAATCGCTAGCTGGAATCATGCAGGCCGCTCGGGCTACGACTCGAGCGGCAGCTGCGTGATGTACTTCACCCGCTTCAGGACGAACGTCGAACTGGCCGATCGCACGGCCGGGTGCTTCAGAATCTGCTGGTTCAGGAAGTTCGTGTAGGCGTCCATGTCGGGCGCCAGCACGTGCAGCATGTAGTCCCGTTCGCCGGATACCGAGAAGCACTCGGTCACCTCCGGCAACGTACCGACAAATCGCTCGAATTCGTGACGGTTCTCGTCCGTGTGCTCGGTCATTGCGACGGCCAGCAGCACCTGCAGGCTGATGCCCACCTGCTTCGGGTCGATAAGCGCCACCTGGCGCTGGATCAGGCCGCTGTCCTCGAAGTCGCGGATGCGCCGCCACACCGACGACCGTGACATGCCCGCGATCTCGGCGAGGTCGCTCTGGCTGAGGGCCGCATCCCGCTGCAGCGCCTCGAGCAGGCGTTTGTCCGATCGGCTCAGTTTCATCGAGCAATTGTCCCAATCGGGCGAGTATCTGGCAACAAGTATGTCAAAATAGCGTTTTGAAGAACCATTTTGGAGCACATTTCCCACGATATTCGCGAATAATGAGCGAGAGCTGGATTGCGAGGTGAGAGACATGGCTGACTTGTTTGAAAACCCGATGGGTCTCGACGGCTTCGAGTTCGTCGAATTCGCTGCGCCGGAACCCGGTGTGCTGGAGCCGGTTTTCGATGCCCTGGGCTTCGAAGCGGTCGCGCGTCATCGCTCCAAGCAGGTGACGCTGTACCGGCAGGGCGGCATCAACTTCGTTCTCAACCAGGAGCCGGCCAGTCACGCCGCCTATTTCGCGCAGGAGCATGGCCCCAGCGCGTGCGGCATGGCGTTTCGCGTCAAGGACGCGCACCACGCCTACAACCGCGCGCTGGAACTCGGCGCCCAGCCCATCGACATCCCGACCGGGCCGATGGAGCTGCGCCTGCCCGCGATCAAGGGCATTGGCGGGGCGCCGCTGTACCTGATCGATCGCTACGGGCCCGGCCACTCGATCTATGACATCGATTTCGAGTTCTTCGATGACGTCAACCGGTACCCCGAGGGATGCGGCTTCAAGGAGATCGACCACCTCACGCACAACGTCTATCGGGGCCGCATGGAATTCTGGGCCGAGTTTTACGAGCGGCTGTTCAACTTCCGCGAGATTCGGTACTTCGACATCAAGGGCGAGTACACGGGCCTGTTGTCAAAGGCGTTGACCGCGCCCGACGGCCGCATCCGCATCCCGTTGAACGAGGAGGCCTCGAAAGAGACGGGCCAGATCGAAGAGTTCCTGATGGCTTACAACGGCGAGGGAATTCAACACATTGCGCTGAGCTGCGACGATCTCGTCGCGTGCTATGACCGGCTCAAGGATCGCGGCATGACGTTCATGACCGCGCCGCCGGACGCGTACTACGAGATGCTCGACGACCGCCTGCCGGGCCACGGCGAGCCGGTCGAGCAATTGCAGAGCCGCGGCATACTGCTTGACGGCACCACCGAAGACAACGACCCGAGACTGCTGCTGCAGATATTCTCCGACACGCTGGTCGGGCCCGTGTTCTTCGAGTTCATCGAGCGCAAGAAAGACGAGGGCTTCGGCGAGGGCAATTTCAAGGCGCTGTTCGAGTCGATCGAACGCGACCAGGTCGCGCGCGGCGTTATCGGTGGCGGGGAAGCGTCCGGGAGCACGCAATGAAAATGAAGCGCATCCACCATGTGGCTTACCGCTGCAAGGACGCGAAGGAAACCGTGGAGTTCTACCAGCGGGTGCTCAACATGGAATTCACGGTGGCGTTCGCCGAGGACATGGTGCCCTCGACCAAGGAGCCGGACCCCTACATGCACGTCTTTCTCGACGCCGGGATGGGCAACGTGCTCGCGTTTTTCGAGTTGCCCACGAAGCCGGAGATGGATCGCGACCACAACACGCCCGAGTGGGTGCAGCACCTGGCGATGGAAGTCGAGGACTACGATGCGCTGCTGGCGGCCAAGGAACACATCGAACGCGAAGGCGTTGACGTGATCGGGCCGACCAATCATGGCATCTTCCAGTCGATCTACTTCTTCGACCCGAACGGGCACCGGCTCGAGCTGGTCGCGAATACGCAAACCCAGGAGCAGCTGGACGAGTTGAAGCGCGTAGCACCCGCAATGCTCGAGGAGTGGAGCCAGACCAAGAAAGCGCCCCGCCATGCGGCCTGGCTGCACGAGCTCGAGTTCACGGGAGGCGAGTCATGAAACTGGCGTCAATAAAAAGCGGTCGCGACGGGTCGCTCGTCGTCGTATCGAAAGATCTTTCACGCTGCGTCAGCGCCGCAGATATCGCGCCGACGCTGCAGGCTGCGCTCGACAACTGGGCCGAGGTCGCGCCACAGCTCGAGATGCTGGCGGCCACGCTCGAGCCGGGTGACGCCGGTGAGGCGTTCGATGAGGCAGCCTGCGCATCGCCGTTACCGCGCGCGTTCCAATGGGCCGACGGGTCGGCGTACGTTAACCACGTGGAGCTCGTCCGCAAGGCACGCGGCGCCGAGGTGCCCGAGTCTTTCTGGACCGACCCGCTGATGTACCAGGGCGGCTCCGACTCGTTCCTTGGCCCGCGCGACGACATCCTGGCAGCGGACGAAGCCTGGGGCATCGACCTCGAGGGCGAAGTTGCGGTCGTCACTGACGATGTCCCGATGGGTGTCAGTGCCGACGAGGCCGGCGCGTACATCCGGCTCGTGATGCTGGTGAACGACGTGTCACTGCGCGGCCTGATTCCCGGCGAGCTGGCTAAGGGGTTCGGGTTCTTCCAGTCGAAACCCTCGTCGGCGTTCTCGCCGGTTGCCGTCACGCCCGACGAACTCGGGGAGGCCTGGAGAGATCACAAGCTGCACCTGCCGCTGTTGTCGGAACTGAACGGCGCGCCGTTCGGCAAACCCGACGCCGGTGTCGACATGACGTTCGACTTCGGACAGCTGATCGCGCATGCAGCGAAGTCGCGGCCGCTCGAGGCCGGGTCGATCATCGGTTCCGGCACCGTGTCCAACAAGCTCGACGGCGGCCCCGGCAAGCCGATTGCCGAGGGCGGCGCGGGCTATTCGTGCATCGCCGAGATCCGCATGATCGAGACCATCGAGTCCGGCGCGCCGTCGACATCGTTCCTGCGTTTTGGCGACCGCGTCCGCATCGAAATGAACGACGCGGATGGCAACTCCATTTTCGGCGTCATCGACCAGACCGTCGTTCGCTACGAGCGCTAGCGGTGTCGATCAGGCTTTACAGCTACTGGCGTTCGAGCGCGGCCTACCGGGTTCGGATTGCGCTGGAACTCAAAGGCATCCCGCACGAAATCGTGCCCGTGTCGCTGGCGCCGGGCGTCGCCGAACATCGCGAGGATGACTACCGCGCACGCAACCCGCAAATGCTCGTGCCTTTTCTCGAAGAGGGCGAGGTGGGCATCGCCCAGTCACTGGCCATTCTCGAGTATCTCGAGGAGACGTACACCGACAAGCCGCTGTTGCCACAGTCCCCGGCCGACTGCGCAGCGGTCAGGTCGTTCTGCAGCTCGATCTGCTGCGACATCCATCCGCTCAACAACCTGCGGGTACTGCTGTATCTGAAGCAGGAGCTCGGCGTTACCGACAACCAGCGCGATGACTGGTATGCGCACTGGATTCACGAGGGATTTCGGTCCGCCGAACTGGTGGCCGCAGCAAGCGGCGGACCGTTCGTATTCGGCGAGCAGCCGACGCTGGCGGACGCATGCCTGATCCCGCAGGCGTACAACGCCCATCGCTTCAACGTGCCGCTCGACGACTTCCCGCACCTGCTGGCAGTCGAGCAGCATTGCAACGCGCTGCCGCCGTTTGTCGCGGCGCTGCCCGAGACCCAGCCTGACGCGACCCGGTAGTCCGGGCTTTCACACCTCGACCGGATTCCCGTCGCTGTCAACCAGGGGCTTCGGCGGGTCGCTCTTCTGCGTCAACGGCACGACGATCAGCATCGTGACCAGCGAAGCGGCCAGCCCCATGAAGTCGGAGGGCAGGTTGGGCCAGAGCTGCATCGTGGTCAGCCAGGTCACCAGCCCGGCGGCGATGCCCGCGTTCGCGCCCGTCCGGTTGGCCTTGCGCCAGTAGGCGCCGAGAATGAACGGCACCACGATGACCGCAAGGCCGAGAATATTCGCGTCAACCATCAGGTCGAATACCACCTGGATGCGCAGGGCGATCAGTATCGCGATGCCCCCGACCAGCGGGATGCTGATTCTGGCCGCAAGCAGCGTCAGCTTTGGCGACGGGTTGGGTTTGATGGCGGGCAGCACGTTCTTCGCAAGAACGCTCGAAGCGGCCAGCAAGGCGCTGTCGGCTGAAGACATGATGGCCGCCAGCATGGCGCCCACGAAGATCGCAATGGCGACCGGGTGCAGGTGCGCCTTGGCGAGCTCCGGGATGATGAACTCCGAGTTGGCGAGGTCGGGCATGGTCACGCTGCCGATGATGCCGAGGACCACCGGGATCATGCCGAACGCCAGGTAAGCCACGCCGCCGATCAGGAAAGCGTTGCGGGCGATATTCGCGGTCCTCGCGGCCGACGCCCGCTGGAACAGCGACTGCGCCGTGATGTCGACCAGGCCAATGATCGTCCAGGCGCGCAGGTAGTTGAGCCACTGCTCCGCCGTGTTTTCCGGCGGCAACATATTGAACGTGCCGGACGGCAGCTGCGGACCGATGGCGCCCCAGCCGCCCACGTCGATGAGCACGACAGTCAGCAGGATTACGAGACCGACGATGATGATTGTCATCTGGATGAAATCGGTCAGGGCAACGGCCCACATGCCACCAACCATCGTGTACACGAACACGATGATGGCGCCGATGATGATGCCGGTCTCGATCGGGATGTTCGTCAGCGAGTCGAAGATCGTGCCGAATGCCACCAGCATGCCGGCCACCCACATCACGTTCGAGAAGATTGTCGTGATCGTGATCGCAACGGCGGCGGTCTTGCCGAAGCGCTGCTCCATGAAATCGGCGACCGTGATGATCTTGAGCCGGCGAAACAGCCGCGCGAAAAACAGGCCGACCAGGATCAGGGCGAGGGCGCCGCCCCAGGGATCGGCGATTACGCCCAGCATGCCGTCGTCAAAGGCCGCGCCGGCCCCGCCCAGCAACATGGCGCCGCCGAACCAGGTGGCCAGCACCGTCATCGACAGGATGGGCAGTTTGAGGTCGCGGCCGGCGACCATGAAGTCGGTCACCGTGTGCGATCGCTTCGAGGCGTAGAACCCCACGCCGAGCATCACGAGCATGTACAGGGCAACGCCGCTGAAGATGATGTTTTCTGTCGACATCGTTGTTTTTCTAATATTTGCCGAACGGCAAGACTAGCATTGTTTGCCATAATCGCGGCACAGTCTTGGCACCCTGCTTGCGGTATCATTTGCGGCCGAAAAGAGGAAAGACTCCTTGCCACTTACCATCATCATCCTCGCCGCAGGTCAGGGTACGCGGATGCGTTCCAGTCTGCCCAAAGTGCTGCAACCGCTGGCGGGCAGGCCAATGCTGTCGCACGTCGTCGCCACGGCGCACGAGCTCGCGGCGGAGGACGTCTGCGTGGTTTACGGCCACGGCGGCGAAGCCGTGCCCGAGGCCATCGGCGACGACAGCTTGCGGTGGGCGTTGCAGGCCGAGCAACTGGGCACGGGGCACGCGGTGCAACAGGCCATGCCCGAAACGCCGGACGGCAACCAGGTGCTGATCCTGTTTGGCGACGTTCCGTTATTGACGGCGGATACGCTCCTCCGGCTGCTATCGGAAACCGGGCTCGACGAGCTGGCCGTGCTCAGCGTGGACCTGGATGACCCGACGGGCTACGGTCGGATCCTGCGCGAGGGCGATGGCGTCGCAGGCATCGTCGAGCAAAAAGATGCCGACGAGTCGCAGCAAGCCATTCGCGAGATCAACACAGGCGTGATGGTCTGCGCTGCGTCGCGGCTGCGCACCTGGCTGGACAACCTGGGCAACGACAATGCGCAGGGCGAGTATTACCTGACGGACGTCGTCGCCATGGCGGTCGCCGAGGGCGTCGCCGTGCGGGGAGTGAAAGCCGAGAACTGGACGGAGGTCATGGGAATCAACGACAAGAAACAGCTCGCGGAAGCCGAGCGTGCGTTGCAGGCCAGGCTGGTCGAAGAGCTGATGGCCGCCGGCGTCGGTTTTGCCGACCCGGGGCGGGTTGATATTCGCGGCAAGCTCGAGTGCGGCCAGGATGTCTTCATCGACGTCAATGCGGTATTCGAAGGCAGCGTGAGCCTTGGTGACGGCGTCAAGGTCGAGTCCAACAACGTGGTCTGCGACAGTGACCTGGGCGCGGGCACGGTCGTGCGCCCGAACTGCCATATCGAGGGAGCGAGCACCGGCGCCAACTGCGTGATCGGC
>JASJBB010000108.1 GCA_030066735.1 Woeseiaceae bacterium
ACGGGCACGACGAGACCCTGGTCCGTGTCCGCCGCGAATCCCATGTGTATATACTTCTTATAGACAAGTGATGTACCGTCTTCGGACAGCGACGAGTTGACCTTGGGAAACTCCTGCAATGCCGCCACCACGGCCTTCATGATGAACGCCAGCGGCGTCAGCGAAATACCGCGCTCCTTCGCCGGGCCCTTGAGTTCCTGGCGCCGGTTCTCGAGGCGGGTAATGTCGGCAAGATCGTGCTGCGTGACGTGCGGCAGGTTGATCCAGCTCGCCTGCAGCCGCGGCCCGGAAATTTTCTGCACCCGTGTGAGCGGCTGCATTTCGATCTCGCCGAATTTCGCGAAATCCACCCTGGGCGTTTCGGGCAGCGAGGGCCCGGACGGGCCGGCTGCCTGGCCGGACAGAATCGCCTTGACGTAGGCCTTGACGTCGTCGTGCAGTACGCGGCTCTTGGGACCGCTGCCTTTGACATCGGGCAGGTTGACGCCCAGCTCGCGCGCCAGTTTGCGTACCGACGGGCTGGCATGAGCGCGTGAGAATCCTGCTTCGTCGATCGTGGGCAGCGTCGCGGGCGCCGCGGGCCTTGACGGTCGCTGCGCAGCAGGTGCCGCCGGCTCCGCAGGTGCGGGGGGCGGTGTCACCGCGGCCGGCGCCTCGGCTGGCGGTTCTTCGGCCGGCGCCGCTTCCGATTCCACCGCATCGACGATGGCCAGGGACGCGCCAGCGGATACTTTGTCGCCGACACGCACCAGCACGTCCTCGATGCGTCCGGCGGCGGTGGCCGGCACATCCATCGCGGCCTTGTCGGTCTCGAGCGTGACGAGCGGGTCGTCGACAGCAATCTCGTCGCCCTTGTTGATGTGGACCTCGATGACCTCGACGTCTTCGAAATCGCCCAGGTCCGGGACGACGAGCGTCTGGACCCCGGCCGACTTGCCCGACTTCTTCGCCGGCGACGCGAGCACGGTCGTGTCGCCCGTGGGCTCGTGCTGGATCGCCGGCGCAATGACGACGGTATCCGTCACCGAAACCCGCAACTTGCCGATCACGCTGCCCGTATTGACCTTGTCGCCCACAGCAACGGACAGCTCTTCGACCACTCCGCTGTCCGGCGCCGGAACGTCCATAGCCGCTTTATCTGTCTCGAGCGTGATGAGGCCGTCTTCCTTGTCGACGACATTCCCCACCGCGACGAGCAGCTCGATGACCTCGACGTCTTCGAATTCGCCGAGGTCCGGTACCACGATGTCGATGATTTTCGCCACGGCCGCGTACCTACAGGGTCACCGGATCCGGACGATCCGGATCGATGCCGTAAGCCTCGATAGCCTCGACAACGGTCTTCTGGTCGAGCACGCCGTCATCGGCCAATGCCTTGAGCGCCGTCACCGCGATGTAGCGGCGATCGACTTCGAAGTGCTGGCGGAGCGCCGCGCGTCCGTCCGAACGCCCGTAACCGTCGGTGCCGAGCGACACGAAGCGCCCGGGCACCCAGCGCTCGATCTGGTCGGGCACGATCTTCATGTAGTCGGTCGCAGCGATGTACGGGCCCTGCCGGTCGCCGAGCGCCTGCTCGATGTAGCTGTGGCGGGGCTCTGCGTCCGGATGCAGCTGATTCCAGCGCTCAACCTCGAGGGCATCGCGGCGCAGCTCATTGAAGCTCGTCACCGACCACACATCGGTTGGAATGCCGAAATCCTTCACGAGCAGGTCCGCAGCCGCGATAACCTCGCGCAGGATCGTGCCCGAGCCCATCAGCTGCGCCCGGATCTTGCCCTGCCCGCCGACCTGCAGCAGGTACATGCCGCGCAGGATGCCGTCCTCGACGCCCTTCGGCATCGGCGGGTGCACGTAGTTCTCGTTCATGCAGGTGATGTAGTAGAAAACATCCTCCTGCTCGCCGATCATGCGCCGCAACCCGTCCTGGATGATGACCGCCAGCTCGTAGGCGTAAGTCGGATCGTAGGAGTGACAGTTGGGAACGGTGGACGCGTTGACCAGGCTGTGACCGTCCTGATGCTGCAGGCCCTCGCCCGCCAGCGTGGTGCGCCCGGCCGTGCCGCCGATCAGGAAGCCGCGCGACTGCATGTCGCCGCCGGCCCAGATAAAGTCGCCGATACGCTGGAACCCGAACATCGAGTAATAGATGTAGAACGGGATCATTTGCTCGTTGTGATTCGCGTACGAGGTGCCCGCAGCGAGCCAGGAACAGAACGCGCCGGCCTCGTTGATGCCTTCCTCGAGAATCTGGCCTTTCTTGTCCTCGCGGTAGTACATTAGCTCGCCCGCATCCTCGGGTTCGTAGAGCTGGCCCTTCGACGCGTAAATGCCGACCTGGCGGAACATGCCCTCCATGCCGAAGGTGCGCGCCTCGTCAGGCACGATCGGCACGATGCGCTTGCCGATCTGCTTGTCGCGGATCAATGCCGTGAGCATGCGCACGAACGCCATCGTGGTCGACGCCTCGCGCTCGCCCGTGCCGTCGAGCTGGGTCTGGAAAACCTCGACGCCCGGCACTTCCAGCTTGCCCGCTTTCTTGCGCCGCTGCGGCAGGTAGCCGCCGAGCGACTTGCGGCGCTCCTGCAGGTACTCCAGTTCTGCGCTATCGGGATCCGGCTTGTAATACGGCACGTCCTCGATGTCCTTGTCCGACACCGGGATATTGAAACGGTCGCGCATATCCTTGAGCGCTTCGAAGTCCATCTTCTTCTGCTGGTGCGCCGTGTTCTGGCCCTCACCGGCCGATCCCATGCCGTAGCCCTTGATCGTCTTGGCGAGGATGATCGTGGGTTGGCCCGTGTGCTTCATCGCCGCGTCATAGGCCGCATAGACCTTGACCGGGTCGTGCCCGCCGCGGTTCAGGTGCCAGATCTCCTCGTCCGACATGTTGGCGACCAGGGCCGCCGTATCCGGGTGCTTGCCGAAGAACTTCTCGCGAACGAAGGCGCCATCCTTCGACTTGTAGGTCTGGTACTCGCCGTCGACGGTTTCTTCCATGATGCGCCGCAGGTTGCCGTTCTCGTCATTGGCGATCAGCGGGTCCCAGCGGCCGCCCCAGATCAGCTTGACGACATTCCAGCCCGCACCGCCGAACGCGGCTTCGAGTTCCTGGATGATCTTGCCGTTGCCGCGCACCGGTCCGTCCAGGCGCTGCAGGTTGCAATTGACCACGAACACCAGGTTGTCGAGCCCTTCCCGCACGGGCATCGTGATGGCGCCCATGGACTCGGGCTCGTCCATTTCGCCGTCGCCCAGGAAACACCAGACCTTGCGATCTGAGGGCGGCAGCATCTCGCGATGCTCCATGTAGCGCATGAACCGGGCCTGGTAAATCGCCATCATGGGCCCGAGACCCATCGACACGGTCGGGAACTGCCAGAATTCCGGCATCAGCCAGGGATGCGGGTAGGACGACAAGCCGCCGCCGCCAACTTCCTGCCGGAAGCGGTTGAGGTCGCCTTCATCCAGGCGGCCTTCGAGGAAGGCGCGCGCATACACGCCCGGCGACGAGTGACCCTGCATGAAGACCAGGTCGCCGCCGTGTTTTTCGCTCGGGGCCCGCCAGAAATGGTTGAAACCGACTTCGTACAGCGTGGCCGACGAGGCGAAGCTCGAAATGTGGCCGCCGTACTCGGTGCTCTTCTTGTTGGCCTGCACGACCATCGCCATGGCGTTCCAGCGGATGTAGGCCTCGATACGGCGTTCGAGCGAGCGGTCCCCCGGGTATTCGGGCTGCCGGCCCTTCGAGATCGTGTTCAGGTACGCCGTGTTCGGGCTGTAGGGCAGGTAGGCGCCCGACCGGCGGGCGAAATCGATCATGCGATTGAGCAGAAAATGGGCGCGCTCGGGGCCGTGCTGCCCGAGCACCGAGTCGATCGACTCGAGCCACTCGCGTGTCTCTACAGGGTCTATGTCATCAAATGGATTGAATCGGCTCATAAATCATTCACAATAGGATGACCGTACAGGCACCGGATTGAGCGCCTCGGCCGTTTGGGGGCGTCATATTCGGTGTTTAGACCTTGCCGGTCAAGCACATAACAAGGGTTTCCTCACGATGCCAGACACTTTGCCGCCATCCAGCGTGATTCGTTGTACCCAGCACCTCGGGAAGCTGAATTCTAAAGCACTTGAGCCCGTGGATCAGTTACTGCTGATACTACCCGAGCGCGTCCCCGCTGCTCTCTGGAAGCAAATCCCGCAGGGCGCCCGCCTGCAGGCACTATTGCGGAAGCGCGGCAAAGGCGAGATGCCCGCCCTGCAGACCCGCCTGGCCAACAAGCGCCAGACCCTGGTCGTCGCCGGCAAGATCAAACCTGGCGCCGACGCGTTCGCGCGGCTGACCTTCGCGCGCCGACTGGTCGCCGCCGCGCTGGGCGAGAAAGCGGGCTGCCTGGGGGTTGCGATCCTGGGATTCGACGCCGAGAACGAGCGCAATCTCGCGGAAGCGGCTGCGGCTGCGGCGCTGGCCGCGAGCTTCAGCTTGCCCGAATTCAAGAACAAACCCACGCCGCCGCGCATTCGCAGCCTGCGGCTGCTCGCGCTGTCCGAGCGCGTGGATCTCGACCGCACCATGGCAGAGGCCAAAGGCAACAACCTGGCGCGCTGGCTGACCGCGCTGCCGCCGAATATCCTGGATGCAAGGAATTATGCCGACGCGCTCAAGGAACTGGCGACCGAGAAAGGCTGGCAATACAAGCGCTATTCCACGAAGGAACTGGAAAAACTCGGCGCCGGCGCGTTCCTGGCCGTCGCCCAGGGCAACGACAATGACAGCGCCTCGATCGTGCGCCTGCGCTACCGGCCGGGCAAGGCTTCGGCGAAACCGGACCTGGGCCTCGTCGGCAAGGGCATCATTTTCGACACGGGCGGCACCAACCTGAAACCCTTCCTGTCGATGCTCGAAATGCACGGCGACATGCAGGGCAGCGCGGTGGCCGCCGGAACGTTCCTCGCAATATCAGAACTCGGGCTGCCGCTGGCCGTCGACTGCTGGCTGGCCATCACCGAGAACCGGACGGGGCCCAATGCTTACAAGTCGCAGGACCTGATCACGGCGCTCAACGGCAAGACGATCCAGACGATCCATACGGACGCTGAAGGCCGCATGGTGCTGGCCGATACGTTGACGCTGGCCACGCGCGAGGAACCGCAGCTCGTCATCGACTACGCCACCCTGACCGGCGCCGTCCTGAACGCCCTGACCACGCGGTACAGCGGCGTGTTTACCAACCGTTCCGACTGGCACCCACGGCTCAAGCGCGCGGGCCGCACCAGCGGCGAGCGCGTCTGGCCGTTCCCGATCGGCGAGGAGTTCCTCGAGGACCTCAAGAGCGATACGGCCGATATCCAGCAATGCTCGGCCAAGCCGCTCGGTGACCATATCCTGGCCGGCAGTTTCATGGCCGAGTTTATCGACAACGACACGCCCTGGGTGCATATCGACCTTGCTGCCAGCAATCACAAGGGCGGGCTGGCGCACGTACCCACCGAAGTGACGGGGTTTGGCGTGCGCTACACGCTGGGCCTCCTGCTTGACGAAAAGATTCTCGAAGGCGACCGGTAAGTGGCCGTGAACGGATCAATGATCGACCGTTTTCGCGGTTTCCTGCCCGTCGTCATCGACGTCGAAACCGGGGGCTTCAATTGCAGGACGGATGCCCTCCTCGAACTGGCCGCAGTGCTCGTCGAGTTCGACGGCGAAGGCCGATTGCGGCGCGGCGAAACGTTTCGCTACCACGTGAAGCCTTTCGAAGGCGCCAACATGGACCCGGCCTCACTGGCCGTCAACGGCATCGACCCGGACCACCCGCTAAGACCCGCGATCGACGAGCGCGACGCGCTGCAACGGATGTTCCGCGAGGTGCGCACAGCCGTGCGCGAGCAGCGCTGCCAGCGCGCCATCCTCGTCGGCCACAATGCCCACTTCGACCTGGGTTTTCTGAACGAGGCAATCGACCGGTCGGCCATCAAGCGCAACCCGTTTCACCCGTTCAGCTGTTTCGACACGGCAACCCTGTGCGGCGTAGCGTTCGGGCAGACGGTATTGGCCCGCGCGGTGACCGCGGCGGGATTCGAGTGGGATGACGAATCAGCGCACTCGGCGGCTTACGATGCGGAAATAACGGCGGACCTGTTTTGCGAAATCGTCAATCGCTTCCAGCCGGTATTTGATTCAACAATTCCGCAAGCTCGCCGGAGTGGTACATCTCGATAACGATATCGCTGCCGCCGATCAGTTCGCCCTTCACGTACAACTGCGGAAACGTGGGCCAGTTGGAATAGGTCTTCAGCCCTTCGCGAATCTCCTCGTCCTCGAAAATATTGACGTAAGCAAACGGCTTGCCCACGGCCTTGAGCGCAGCCACCGCCTGCCCGGAAAATCCGCACTGCGGGAAATCCGGCGTGCCCTTCATGTACAACAGGACTTCGTGTGAGTTCAGCTGGTCTTCAATTCTGGCGTTAACATCCACGTTTTTCGGCCTCTTTCTCGGTTTCGGTACAGTCACTGCGGCGTTCGTTCTCGGCCGAACCGCTCAGCAACATGGCCGAGCAGCCCGAGAGCGCAACCGCAATAACCAGTAAGACAATGATTCGCATCAGGTTACTCCGCTGCTGTCGCGATTGTAGCCGGAATTGGTCTAGAATACGCAGCCATAACGATAACTACAGTGGGAGATCAGCCATGAATCTATTGAATTCCGTCGCCGGCGTCATCACGGGAGGTTTGTTCATCTCCCTCCTGATCGCGGCCACAACGATGGGCTTCTACCTCAATATCCAGAGCCTGGTCGTCTGGATCCATGTGATGGCCGGCATTACCTGGATCGGCCTGCTCTATTACTTCAATTTCGTGCAGGTTCCGGCACTGGCCGAGGCTGCCGCCGATGAAGGTGGACCCGGCGGCGCGGGCATCACCAAGTACGTGGCGCCGCGGGCGCTGTGGTGGTTCCGCTGGGCTGCCCTGGTGACCTGGCTCTCGGGCGCCTTTGCGTTGTGGCGGCTGAATATCCTGCACGATGCGTTCACGCTCGGGATGATGGGCGATACATTCAATACGCAGGCGATGATCATTGGCGTCGGCGCCTGGCTCGGCACCATCATGTTGTTCAATGTGTGGGTCTTCATCTGGCCCAACCAGAAGAAAATCCTCGGCATCGTCGAAGCCAGCGAAGACAAGATCGCCAAGGCGCGCAAAGTCGCATTCTTAGCCTCGCGAACGAATACGCTGCTCTCGATCCCCATGCTCATGAGCATGGTCGGATACGGCCACGGCGGGTTCTTTATCTAGATCGGCCACCGGGTCCGTGACTCGCTGGTCGCGGACCCGGTCAACCCGCTTTCTCAGGCAACCGCGCGCGTGACGCGCTTCGGCTCGGAGACGCCGTATCCCTGGGCGTAGTCGATGCCCATGCCGCGCAGCATCGTGATGATCTCTTCATTCTCGGCAAACTCGGCGATCGTCTTTTTCTGCGTCAGGTGACCAATCTCGTTGATCGAGCGCACCATCTCGCGGTCGATCGGATCGTGCAGGATCTCCTTGACGAAGCTGCCGTCGATCTTGAGGAAATCGACCGGGAAGTGCTTGAGGTAACCGAAAGATGACAATCCCGTGCCGAAATCGTCGAGCGCGAACTTGCAGCCGAGTTCCTTCAAGGCATTGATAAAGCGGTTTGCCTGCGAGTAGCTGGCGATCGCCGCGGTTTCCGTGATCTCGAAGCAGATCTTCGTGGCATCGAGCCCGCTCATGCGGAACTGGTCGGTCACGAACGGCAGGAACTTGTCGTCGGCGAGACTCTGGCCGGACAGGTTGATCGAGCAGAGCGAGAGCCGTTCGCGCTCGTCCGCCTCCGACACCAGCCAGCGGAACGCCGTGCGAATGACCCAGCGATCGATGCTCGGTGTGATGCCGTAACGCTCCGCCGCTTCGATGAAAAGGCCCGGCGAGATAATGCCGCCGTTCTCGTCCCGCATGCGCAGCAGGATTTCGTAATGGGCGCCCTCTTCCTCGGCCTGCAACGGCTGAATGGTCTGGCGAAACAGCTCGAAGCGATTTTCCTCGAGCGCCGTGTTGATGCGCGCGGCCCACTGCATCTCGCGGCGGCGCCGCATCAGGTCGATGTCGTTTTCCTGGAAACTGTGTATGCGGTTGCGACCGGCCTCCTTGGCGGCGGCGCAGGCGCTGTCTGCCGCGCTGAGCAACCCGGCCACGTCATCGTTGTCGGCCGTAATGGGCACGACACCGATACTGACACCCAGCCGGAAACTGCGATCTTCCCACATGAAGCGGTAATCGCTGATCGCCATGCGCAATGACTCCGCCGTCTGCATGGCTTCTTCGAGCGAACAGCTCTCGAGCAGCACGCCGAACTCATCGCCGCCGAGGCGCGCCAGCGTGTCACGCCAACGAATCTTGGACTTGAGCAGTGCACCGAGTTGCCCCAACAAGGCGTCGCCGGCGCTGTGCCCGCAGGAATCGTTGACGATCTTGAACTGGTCGAGATCGAGGTAACACACGGCGTAGGAGGCTTCCCGCGCCTTGGCGCTTTTCAACGCACGTTCGAGTCGATTCTCGAACTCGCGGCGATTGACCAGGCCCGTGAGAATGTCATGGCTCGCGTGGTAACTCAGGCGGCGATTGAGCTCACGCGACTCGCTGACATCATGAAACACCAGCACGCCGCCCGTGACGTTGCCTTTGCCGTCACGAATAGGCGACGCCGTACTCTCGACGTACAGCTCGTTGCCGTCCTTGCGGATGAGCAGCGTCGGACGCACCGACTTGATGGCCCGATTGCGCCGGATCGCGACGGCCATCGGGTTTTCCAACGGCTCGCAGGTCTCCTCGTGGAACCCGCGGAAGATCTCGTCGATGCCGCGCCCACTGCCGTCATCGACTTTCCAGCCGGTGAGTTCTTCCGCGACCGGGTTGATGTACTCGACGTTGGACTGCGCGTCGGTCGTGATTACGCCGTCGCCGATCGACTGCAACGTGATCTGGGCGCTTTCCTTTTCCCGGAACAGCGCTTCCTCGTAGAGCTTGCGTTCGGTGATGTCGACTTCGACGCCGAGGAGACGCAGTAACCGCCCTTTCTCGTCCATCACGGCCTTGGCCCGGCTGCTCATCCAGCGCCAGTCGCCATTCTGGTGCCGCATTCGATGCACCGACTCGAAGTAGTCGCTATTCCCCGCCAGGTGCTCCTTCATCTTCGATTGCACCTGGGACATGTCGCTCGGGTGGACGAGGCCATACCAGTCGAGCAGTACGTCTTCGTCGTCGAGGGCGTAACCCAGCATCGCTCTCCAGCGACGCGACAGGTTGATGCGTTTCGACTCCCCGTCGAAATCCCAGATGCCGTCATTGGCCGTGGCGGCCACGAGTGCGTCACGCTCCTGCATCTCATCCAGAACGCCGAGGTTACGCACGCGCTCGAGCCCCGCCGCAAGCGACGCACCCACGAGCTTCAGCAGCAGGTGCAAATTGGCGTCCCAGTTGTCGACGGCGCGCTCGTTGGCGAGCGCGAGAAAACCGGCCAGTTCTCCATGCACGGAGAAACCGATCATCAGTAGCGATCCGATGTGCAGCTCTGACAGCCGCTGCAGTTCGGTCGTCGATGACTTGGAGCCCTGCAGCGTATCGGCGACCTCGACGACCTTCAGATGTCCCAGCCGATTCTCCAGCCACTGCCAGTCTTCGAGCTGTTGCCCGATCAACACTTCGGGGTTGGCCTGCGCGAACCCTGCGGCAGCCGCCACGACGGTCTCGATCTCGGTGCCATCGGCGGAGAACAGCGCGACGAAAGCAGCGTCGCAGCCGGCCGCATCGGGCAGCTCGTTGATATTGGATTGCAGCTGTTCCTGGAAGCGCTCGGGATCGAGGTTCAGGACCCCCACCGCGATCTTGGTCTGCAACGCGTCGGCAGCGCCGCGGGTACGGGTACCGGCTCGCGGTCGGCGATGCCGAATGGTTGTCGTGTCAGTGCTATCTGGCGTATTCGTCACAGGACATAATTCCGTACGCGGGCCCGGGCACGTACGGAGAACAATTGTGACATGTTGCGTCGTTAATACAAGCTAAGTGGCTGTATTTTTTTACATTCTGCGGAATAGTCAACCGAAACGGCCGGCGAGCGTTAAACCCTTGTACATGGACACACGCGAACAAGGAGAGACGCATGAGACTCGCTATCACACGGCGTGCCGCACTACTGCTGGCCACGCTCATACTGTCCGCCTGTAGCGGCGGCGCCGGTACCAGCTCCAGCCCCGGTCCGGACGCATCTGCGGCTTGCGACCCGGCCGATGCCGGCACGCACAACGAATGCGGCACGGTGCTTATCGGTCTGACCGACGCCGACGGGGATTTCCTCAATTACACGGTCAGCGTAACGGGCCTGACGCTCGAAACTGCCAATGGGCGTGTCGTGGACGTTATGCCAAGAGGCACCAGCGTCAACTTCACGGATTATGTCGAGGTGACGGAACTACTGGCGGCAGTCGTCGTCCCGCCCGCAACCTATGTCTCGGGCACGATCAGCCTCGACTACACCGATGCTGAAGTGCTTGTCGAGGCGGGCGGCCTGGCCAAGGAAGCCGTTGTCACCGACCTGAACGATACCGAAATCACGCAGACCAGCCTCGAGATCGTCCTGTCGAACCGCGACCAGCTGCTGGTCACGAAACGGCGCGCGCACTTCCTGCAGCTGGACTTCGACCTGGCCGCCTCGCACACGGTTGACGTCGTTCCGACGCCGGCCAGGGCCGCGTCTGACGCGTTCATCGTGGCCGAAGTTCACCCGGTCGATGAAAAGGACATCCGCGTCCGCGGCCCCCTCGTCGAAGTGAGTCTCGATGCGATGACCTACACGATCGCTGTGCGGCCTTTCAACGACCGCGTGACCGACTTCGGCCGCTTCACGGTCAACGTCACCAACGACACCGAATTCGAGGTCGACGGCGAAGTGCTGGTTGGCGCAGATGGCCTTGCGGCTCTCGAAGCCGCCGGTCGCGGTACTCCGACCGTAGCCGTCGGTACCCTGACGACGGCCGATCGCACCTTCACGGCGGATCTCGTTCTGGCCGGAACCAGCGTGCCGGGGCACGACGGTGACGCCGTGGTCGGCAACATCATCAAGCGCGACGGTAATTTCCTGACGATCCGCGGAGCGACCATAATTCCGCGCGACACGGCCACGGACCGCCGTGTGCA
>JASJBB010000027.1 GCA_030066735.1 Woeseiaceae bacterium
AACGTGGGCGGCCTTCCGGTGTATCAGCTGACCGTTAACACCAGCAGCAATATTGTCGTAGCGGAGCTGGGCATAAATGGCGGCCAACAAATTGATAGCGTTGACACGCTTTTGCTTGAGATAAATGGCGGCGCTAATTCTACCACCCTTGTGTGGACAGGGACTTGGTACGAAGTTAACGACCCTGCTTTTGTAAGCGCGGTTGTCGCTGCAGTCGACACGCCGCTTGACTTTTCGGTGACGCCGGTTAGCCCGCCGTCCACTCCGTCGTATTTTAACTTCGACGTGCCGCTCGACATTATTGATGCCGTCGGCGTTAACGCGTTTAGCTACGACGCGGGCGCGACACAACCCGGCGACACTCTGCTGGTGTTTGTGACATCCGCGGTCGGTGCTGGTCCGCTGTCAGGTGTTACCTATGCTGGCAGCGACATGACGTTGCGTTTCACCCCAACCGGCTGGCCCAACGTAAACGCGCCGCAGACGTGGATTTACACGCTCGACAACCCGCCTGCAAACAGCAATCAAATGGTGGTTACTTACGTGACCTCACCGTCCGCTGTTACCGATCTGCGCGTGTTCGCGATGGTGCTGCGCAACGGACAGCTTGGCAATATTGAGCAGGCCGCCTATTTTGGTGACACCGGCACCAACGACCTGCCCATTACTATTCAGAGCGCCGACAGTGCCGTACTGCTCGTCTACTCTAATGAACGCTCTAACGAGAACCTCGGCATTGGCCCCGGCAGTGATCCGCTAAGAATCGTTGACGACCGGCAGGCAAACGGGTTTGCCTCGCTGTTTTGCGACAATCTGTCGCCCGGCGCGGGCGTGTTCACGGCGCAGCTAACCACAACCGCTACTGGTCGCCGCCGTCACGCCCTGTTGGTCGAAGTTCTGCCATCGCAATGACGCGCACCACTCAATAGACCTATGAACGAAGAAGAAAGACCTATGAACGAAGAAGAAGTAAAACACTGCGCCGCCTACATCATGCAGAAGATGCAGGAGGTCGGCGTCGCCGGTAGCGATACCGAGATCCACACCAGCGCGAAGCAGTTCCTCGCGATGATCATGAAAGGAGAGGTCAATGTTGCCCCGGCTGAGCTGGCTCCGCCTGAGGTGCCTGTTACCCCTGATGCTAGCGCTAACGGCGTGTCACACGACAACGACAACGTCGAGCTGCCGGATGGAATGTGTTGACTGTAAAAAAGTTGTCTTTGAGTGCGAAGAAGACGATCGTCTCATCGACGTAGGCTAAAGGTAGAAAACCATGACCGTTGAATCTGGCAGTTCGATCGCACAACTCGACCCGAACGCGCCGCAGGACTCCGAGCCACTTGGCGAGTCGAACGAGCATATCCAGCGCACCAAGCTCGCGCTGACGTACACGTTCCAAGGCTCGAACGGTGATCGCTACAACGAAACGAACGGTCCGGTCACGGTCGGGCCGATCGCGCTCAACCGGCTGCCGACCGACGTCGGCAACATCGCCACGGAGATCGGCCTGAACCTTGATGACGTCGCCGCGGACAGTCGCATCGATGTCATCGAGCAGAACGCCGTGCGCCGCGACATCGAGGAGACGATCACGCTGAGCTGGGCCTTCAACGGCCCGGTCGCGTTCAGCCCGGCGAACGTGCCGACGGTTGGCGACAATGACATCGCGACCGTCAACCAGATCCCGAGCTACCGCGAGCGGTCGAGGCTGCAGGTCGCGCCCGTCACGACGACGCCGTACCCGGTCGTCGAGGGCGACCTCGGCAAGAAGCTCAACTACACGGGCACAGTCGCCGCGACGATCACTCTCGGCGGCATCGGCGAGGACACCGACCTCCTGTTTGTGACGAACGCGAACCAAGCCCCGAGCAATCCCGACTCGCTCGTGCTGACGCTGACGACGAGCGGGTTTTTTCTGCTGCCGAACAACATCGCGGCCAACACGATCACGATCACCGGTCGCTACAAGACGGTTGGCCTGCACAAGGTCGGCGGCAACTGGCAGGTCTCGGGAGCGGTAGACATAGCGTGAGCGGACCCCTTCATTATTTCGCATCACTCGGTGAGCCGAACGATCTGACGGTGACGCTCATCGTCTCGGTGAGCCCGACGTTCGCGAACGGCGAGGGTCAAGGGTTCGCGCCGTGCGGCAACCCCGGCGAGACCAACTTGGTCCAAGCGATCGTTTCGGGAGGCGTCGGTCCGTACACGTACCAGTGGGAACGCATCGGCGCCCCGGCGACCTCGGGACCTTGGGTGCCGACCGCACAAGCACAGGATCAGACCGCGTGGGTCGCACCGGGGCAGGTCTGCACCAACGACGTCAGCGTCACCGAGAACTGGCGCTGCCGGGTGACCGACTCGCAAGGTAACCAAGGCACCGGCACCGTCGATGTGACACTGCGATGGATTGACCTGAGCTGATGGATACGACACGCACACCGATCAGGGAGTACGGACTCGGGGGCATCATCCGAGACGTCCGCCCGTGGGATGTGCCCGCAAACTCGTTCACCACGCTCAACAACGTGCGCATCGAGGACGCGTCACTCTCCACGCTCGGTGACATCTCGACCGCGTTCGGCCCGTTCACGGCGGACGACGTCGGCGGCGAGATCAAGCCTGTTTACGGCGCGCCGTTCTGGATCGATGGCGGTAACGTCGTGATCCTCGTGTTCGACAACGGCGAGGTGCGCTCGTACAGCCAGACCAACCCGACGGCGGCGTACGTGCTGCAGAGGACCGGGCTCAACACGAGCGCGCCGTTCTATCACACGCAGTCGGGCGAGTACTTTCACCTGACCTCGAAGACGAACGACCCGCAGACGCTCGCCGCCGCGGACGCGAACACGGCGAACAGCATGGTCAATATGCCGGGCTGGCCCGACAACTACCGCTGCGGCATTCTCGAGTCGTACAAGAACACACTGGTGGCGGCCGACATCACCGTCTCCGGCTCCGACAGGCCGAACCTCGTGAAGTGGTCCGATATCTTCGTCGAGGGCGATACTGCGTGGCGCTGGGACCCGGCGGACGCGACGATCGTTGCGGGCGAGAACCCGATCCAGTCGAACGGTCAGGGCATCAACGCGATGAAGCCGCTGCGCGACTCGCTGATGATCTACTTCGACCGCTCGATGTGGCGCATGGACCTTGTCGGCGGCCAGCTCGTGATGCAGTTCCGCAAGGTGTTCAACGACGACGGCGCGCAAAGCAAATACGCAGTCGATTCCCTTGGCGGTCGCGCGCTTGTGGTCGGCATCCGCGACATCTACCTGCACGACGGTGTGCAAAAGCAGTCGCTCTCCGACGGCAAGCTGACGCGTGCGTTCTTCTCGTCGCTGCAGCGCAACTACCCGGTCCGCGTGCTGCGCTACGCGCTCAGAAACGAGACATGGATCACCTACCGCGACCGCACCGACGGCGAGGCGAACCGGGCGCTGGTCTACAACTCGCTGCACAACAGCTTCACGCCGGTTGACCTCACCAACCCGACCTCGAGCGTTGGCGACTTTGTCGGCCTGTTCACGGGTCCGCGGCTCTCGTCGAGCGTCACGACGTACGCCGACATCTCGGCGAGCTTGCCCGAGCCGAACGGGCCCGACTACAACGCGTTCAACACGATCAGCTACGCCGACGTCTACTCGACGGCGGAGGACACGGTCTTCTACGGGCTTTCTGACACGCCCGGCGTCGTGCTGGATCTTGACGCCATTACAGGTGACGCACGATTCCGCCTGAACACGTTCATCGAGCACTCGCGGATCGATCTCGACGAGTGGCTGCAGACATCAGGCGACAAGGTCGTGTATATCTCAAGGCTGTACCCGCAGTACTCGGGCAAGGGCCGCCTCGAGATCCGTTTCGGCGTGGCGGCGACCACCAGCAGCTCGATCGAGTGGGGCGACTGGCAGGAGTTCGATCTTGCCAGCGACTACGCAATCGATTTCCGATCGGCGGGCAGGTTCCTTGCGTACCAGATCCGCCCGTTCACAGCAGAGGCACCCTCGTTCGCATGCTCCGGGATGGACATGGAGTGGGCGGTGATCGGTGAACAATGAGCGAGCAGCAGTCGTTCGACTACTACGTCCACACGCCGATCACGGAGACGTCTGACGGCGTCAACGACGCGCTTAACGAGATCTCGAGCAACCTGCAGCGTGCGACCCTGTCGCCCGCCTTCCCGACGTACAGCGTTGAGCCGAAGCGCGTTTACAACGGGCTGACGCTGTACGCTGACGGCACCAACTGGGACCCCGGCGAGGGCGCGGGTCTGTACACCTATCATTCCGGCTCGTGGCGGCTGCTGTCGTCCGACGAGAAGGCCGAGCAGAAGTACGTGGCTGCGGGCTACGGATCAATACGTCAAAGCGTTTCAACGCCAATTACTATCGACGCGGGATGGACAACAATCCCGTTTGATACTTCGGTGCTCGCTGTGCCGAAAAACGTCGAGCAAAACATTGCTAACAATTCTCTTCGTCCGTTGGTGGAGGGGATTGTCGTAATTTCTGCTGAGTTTACGCTGGCTCACAATGAGTCCAACCAAGGACGGGTTCTAAACGTACGGGGTCACAACCTTGATGACAACGTATCTACAGGGACCATTCCTTACGCGGTGGCGAGAAACCAGCCGGGGTCCAATGTCAGCCTGCAAGTTATGGCAACCATCGATGCTGACAGGGTCGGTGATAGCTACGTTATTCAGGTTCAAGCAGGCTCAGGGTCGTTCTCTGGCGTCAGCGTTGAGTACGCTAACTTTTTGATGTACTACATAAGCGAAGATTTATCGTGAGGCGTTAGCCATGG
The DNA here is from genome assembly GCA_030066735.1 of Woeseiaceae bacterium. GTDB lineage: Bacteria > Pseudomonadota > Gammaproteobacteria > Steroidobacterales > Woeseiaceae > UBA1847. The sequence continues at coordinate 4,810 of JASJBB010000027.1, forward strand.
GATTCTTTTCCGACCTGTTCAAAACTAAAAGCACCAGCCGCAACGACCCGTACGCAGAGGCGAGCGGGGCGATCGACGCGGGGCTCGGCCTCCTCGAGCGCGGCATGGCGAGCCCGTGGCGGGCCTACGGCGGCGACCTCGTCGCTGGCTTCAACCCGTACCAGATGGGCGCCTTCGAGGGCATGGCGGGCTACGGCGCCGGCATGGGCGGTGGCATCGCCAACGCGCTGACCGGCGCAGGCCTCGCAGGCCTCGGCGGCGGACTCGACGCGTACGGCAACGTCATGAGCGGGCTCGATGGCGGCGCTCCGCAGGTCGGCCAGATCGACTTCGACTACGCGCGGAGCATCGCCGAGAACCCGTATGTGGACGGCATGATCGCCGACAGCCTGCGCGACCCGTACCGCCAGCTCACCGAGCAGACGATGCCGGGCATCGACGTCAACGCGGCCATGGCCGGGCAGGCCTCGGGCTCGCGCGCAGGCGTCGCCGAGGCGCTCGCTAATCGTGCCTACGACGATCGCGCAGCGGACGTCGCCGCGAACATTCGCGGTGCCGCCTACAACCAAGGCCTCGGCATGGCGCAGCAGCAGGCCATGGCGAACCCGAGCCTCGCGCTGCAGGGGCTCGGGCTCCAGCTCAACGCGGGCAACGCGCTGACGAGCCTCGGCATGGGCGGACTTGGTCAGGGCTACGGCATGGGCGTCAACAACCTGAGCCTCGGCCTGACTGCGGGCGACCGCATGCAGGCGCAGGCGCAGCGCGGCCTCGACAGCGCCTACGAGCAGTACCAGCGCAACCAGATGCTGCCGTTCCTGCAGGCGCAGATGGGCCTGCCGATGGCGAGCCAGATCGGCGGCCAGTTTGGCACGCAGACCAACACGCAGAGCATGAACCCGGTCGGCGGCCTGCTGAACATTGGCGGCCAGATCGCGGGCGGTATGATGGCAGGCGGCATGAATCCGTTCGGCGCGATCGCCGGAATGTTTGGCGGCGGAGGCGGCGGCGCGCCACAAAGCGCGATGTCGTACAGCTCGATGGGCACCTACAATCCGTTCGCCGGCATGTTCCCCGGCATGATGGGCGCGCCGCCACCGATGGCGAGCCCGATGGGCACCTACAATCCGTTCGCCGGAATGTTCCCCGGCATGAGAGGCTGAGATGGGACCGATGGGACCGCACAATCCGTTCGCTGGAATGTTCCCCGGCATGACGAGCCCGCAGGCCCTGCCGCCGCAGCAGGCCCTGTCGCCGCCTGAGGCGCCAATGCAGGCGCCGATGCAGGCGCCGATGCAGGCGACGGGACCGGCGATGATGACGACGCCTCCTCCGGGCTCTCAGGGCGGCCTGCCGCCGATGCTGAACCCGCGGCAGATGCTCTGGGGCGGTTTGCTGATGGACATCGGCAACTACATCGGCAGCGCGGGCCAGCGCCCGATGCAGGGCCTCGGGCCGCGGATGATGATGGCCGCCGAGCAGCAGAACTATCAGCGCGCGCAGACCGCTGAGGATCGCCGCCGCGAGGACCAGCGCCGTCAGGACATGCTCGACTACCGGGCGGAGTCGCTCACGCCGCAGAGCGTGCGTGAGTACCAGTACGCCGTCGGGCAGGGCTACCCGGGCACGCTTGAGGACTGGTTGCTCGAGCAGGACACGTACGGGGGCTCCGTGCCGGGTAACATTCAGGAGTACCAGCTCGCGGTCGATCAGGGCTACGACGGCAACTTCACCGACTTCAAGAAAGAGTACCTGACGCCCGACAAGCGCACGACGCTCGAGCGCGAGTACGAGCGCGCCGTCACCGAGGACGCGTACGCGGGCACGTTCTACCAGTACGCGTCCGAGCAGGAGCGTCTGGCCGATCGCGCCAAGGGCGAGGAGGCGGCACAGCTCGCCGCGCGCTCGGAACTGCCGCGGCTCGCGTCCTCGCAGCGCACCTTCCTGAACAGCCTCAGGGATCTCAGGAACACGCTGAAGGACGTTGACACCGGTAAGCTTGAGGGCCGCGTCAGCGAGTACTTCTCGGCGCAGTTCCAAGCCGCGCAGGCGAAGGTCAACCAGATCGCACTCGAGAACATCGCCACGCTCGCCGAGAAGGGCGTGCGCCTGAACCCGATCACCGAGAACGAGCTGCGCCTGCTCCTGTCCACGGCGCCGCAGATGACCAACGACCCGGAGGCGAACTTCGCGATCATCGACGACTGGATCAAGAACGCCGAGTCGAGCCTGCGCGAGGTCAACCGTCAGGTGGACTGGATCGACAAGGGCAACAACATTCTCGACTACCGTCCGCAGGAGTCGTGGGCCGACCCGGACGCCGTTCAAGGTGCCGACGGTATCCGCGGGCTGTCGTTCGACTAGGGGAGCACGATGCCAGAAGCCTACATTCTCGTGAACGGTCGCCCGGCGACGCTGGTCCGCGATGACGACAACGACCTGCTCGACGGTCTCGACCAACTGCGCGCGCAGTACGGCGAGGACGCCGTCGAGGTCACGGGCGTGTCCGAAGACTTCGCGCGCAGCGCACCGCCCGCGCCGCAAGACTTCAACGCCGACCTCGGCGACGGTCTGGTGCCGGGCGCGCTCGAGGTGCTCGGCGGGCTCGGGCAGGGCGCCATGGAAGGTGCTACCTTTGGCTTCAGCGACGAGCTGGGCGCGTTCTTCAACATGCCGGATCTCGGCGGCGCGCCCGCGCGCGTCTCCGACGACGTACGCACGCAACTGGGGCAGACGCCGGATGAAAAAATCACCAACTACGATATTCTGCGCGACGAGATCCGTGGCAGTCAGAACGCCATCCGCGAAGAGAGCCCATGGGCGACCGGCGGCGGTGAATTCTTCGGAGCCCTCGGCGCCAGCGCGCCGCTCTTCGTTGGCGGTGCGACCGGACAAGCGCTTACGCGGCTGGGGCCTCGTATGGCAGTCGGCGCAGGAGAAGGCGCGCTCTACGGGCTCGGCATGTCCGAGGGCGAGGACGCGCTCGACGTCGGCACCGACACCGGGCTCGGCACCGCGCTTGGTGCGGGCTTTTCTGCGGTTCTTCCGCCGGTTCTTCGGGCCACCGGTCGGGGCCTGCGCGCGGTCAGTAACCGATTCATCCAAGAGATGTACGAGACCCCCCAGCAGGAAGCCGAGCGGCTTTTCCGCCGCGCGATCGAGAGCGACGGCATCACTCCCGCGCACGCCGACGAGCTTATCCGCCAGACCGGCGGACAGGGCATGCTCCTCGATCTCTCCGAAGACACCGCGGGCCTTGCCGAAACTCTAGCGCAGCGCCCCGGCGGCACGCGCCAGATCTTGGGCGACGCGTTCGATCAGCGGCAGGTTGGGCAGCAGGCGCGCATGGCCGACGTCGCCGAGCGCGAGATCAACCAGACATGGCCGGAGGACTACCGCGGCCTGATGAACTCGCTCTCTCGAGGCAAGGCCGATCAGGCGCGTCCGCTCTACGACGCGGCCTACGCCAAGCCGGTGCGCATGACGCCGGATCTCGAGTCGATGATCTCTCAGGTCGATGAGCCGGGCTCGTACATGGCGCGCGCGTACGCGTCCGCTCAGCGCCTGATGCAGGCCGACGGTCCTGCGCACGGCAGCCAGATCCAGCTCTTCGACTACATGGGTCGCGCGCTCTCCGACATGGCCGACGCGGCCTACCGCGGCGGCAGCGGCAACGAGGCGCGCATCATCCGCAACCTGAAGCGGCGATTCGATCGAGAGATCTACCAGTCGGTGCCGGAGCTTCAGGCGGCACGCAACGTCTTCGCAGGCGCCTCGCAGCTCGAGGACGCCGCCGAGCTGGGCCGCGGACTGCTGACCGGCAAGCGCCAGTACATGGACGAGGTCCAGAACGAGATCTCCGACTTCACCGAGAGCCAACTGGACGCGTTCCGGATCGGCGCCGTGCGCGGCATCGTTGACCGGCTGCAGGACGCCGACATCACGCACAACTCGGCGCGACGGCTCTTAAACAGCACGCGCGTGCGCAACCTGCTCCGGGTCGCGTTCCCTGACGACGAGGCCGCCGAGCGGTTCTTCGAGCGCGTCGCGGGCGAGGAGCTGATGCACGGCAACCGGGCGCGCGCCATGTTCGGCTCGCAGACCGCGCGCCGGATCGCGCAGGAGGAAGACATCGCGAAGATCGGCGGGCTCGCCGAGACGGCTGCCGACATGAAGGCCGGTGGCGGCATCACCCTGCTGCGCAATTTCATGCGCTGGCTCCGCGGCGACAAGGAGCTGACCGACGAGGGCGCCCGCGTGCTCGCCGAGATGCTGACCGAGTCCGCCACGCCAGAAGCCGTTGAGCGGCTCTCACAGCGCGGCAGGGGGCTCCTGCCCGCACCCGCGTACAATCGCGACACGCCCTACGGCTGGCCGACACTGGCGCCTACGATCGGCAGCATGCCGCTCGTCATCGATGAGTCACAGGAGCGATAGCCATGGCTGACGACGCCCCGTTCTACGCAAACCGACAGCGGCGCCTCGCTGAGGTCGCCGATCGCCGCCGGGCGGCGCGTCGCGCGCGCCTCGCTGAGGACGAAGGCGAGGAGTCTGACGACCGTCCGTTCTACGCCGACCGGCAGGACCGGATCGCCGAGAACGCGGCGGAGGTCACCGCTCAGCGCGCCTACGCGCGCGAGAACCTACCCGACGCGTCGGGGCGCGTCAGGAACTTCTTCAAGGGCATTCCGTCCGGGTTCGCGGGCTTCATCGGCGACCTGCAGTCGCTCGCGGGCGGCGCGAAGATCAACCCGATGCAGGCGGCGACGATGGGCATCCCGCATGTCAATCGGCAGGCGCTCGACGCGTCGATGAACCGCATGGGGCTCGACACCGTCAGCCGCACGTACGACCCGCAGCTCCCGACGACCGAAGACTTCGGCAGGATGCTCGGCGCCGACCCGGAGTCGGGCGCGTTCATGGCGGGCACGTTCCTGTCGCCGGACCCGTTCGGCGCCGCGGGCGACGTCGCGAAGGCGGGCGCGGGCGTTGCCACCGCGGCGGGTCCGTTGCTCACGCGCGTTGCCAAGGCGACCGATGACGAGATGGCCGAGGCCGCCGGGCGCCTCGGTGACGCCGCCCCGAATCTCGTGCCGCCGCTCAGACCAAACCGCTCGACGATCCGCGGCGCCGAGCGCAAGGCGTACCCCGGCATCTACGACGACCCGCGCCTCGTCGCCATGCGCGCCGAGCAGCAGGTCGCACCGGAGAGCCCGGCGCTCGGGCGCCTGTTCGACGTCACCCGGCGAGATCTCGCCAGACTGGCTGAGGAGCCCGGTAGCGCGCCCGGCTTCCTGCCCGGAGTAGCGACCAACCCACTGGGCTCTGCGGCGGCTGAGGCGGTCATGAAGCCCGCCAACACGCGGCGACTGGTGGACGTACTGGACGCCACGGAGACGTACGCTCCGAGGCTCAGGGAGGGCATGCAGGGCTGGTACATCACCGAGCCCGCGTACCAGCGCCTGCTCGAGCTGACGGGCGACCCGGCGGAGGCGAAGCGGCGCTTCGACCAGCTCAACGTGCTCACCGGCATGGCGAGCCCCGGCAGCAACGTCGTCAGCGAACTGCAGCGCGGCTCGGCGGCGAACATGCTGCATAACATGGGGCGCTTTGACGAGTTCCTGCGCTACGGCGGACTGCCGGAGGGGCAGCGGATCTCGATGGGCCTGCCCAGCGAGATGACGTCGTTCCACGGGCACCCGTACCACCGCACGGCGCAAGGCATGCCGATGCAGCAGTTCCTCGACACGGGCGATATCCAGCTCAAGAGCCCGAAGGTGCCCGCCTACATTCAGGCGAGCCGGGCGCACTCACTGGGCCGCCAGAGCGACATCCCCGTCGGCGACGCGCACTGGAGCCGCGGCATCGGGCTCGGTGACACGCGCACCAGCCAGAGCTTTGGCGCCAGCGTCTCGAACCCGGAGATCGCTCAGCTCGCGCCGTGGTGGCGCGACAAGGTCGCCGCCGAGGCGGGGCTCGAGGCAGTGCCCGCGCAAGCGATCGCGTGGGGCGCGTTCGGACCTTCGACGGGCGTCGAGACGATGATCGGCGCGCCGAAGCTCGAGATCCTCGCGGACCAGATCATGGACACCGCCGCGCGGATGCGGATCAGTCCTGAGGAGGCTCGGGATCTGGTGCTGCTGGGCAAGGCTCAGGCGGGCGGGCGACTGGCGAACTGAGCGCCGTATCGTGCCCGGCTTGCGCCGGGATGCTAATTTTGAACCGGGTCTTCAGCGGCTCGGGCAGGTACACCTCGAAGAGCCAGTGCCCTCCGGGACCGTAAAAGGTTATTGCGTTGCTGGCGCCCGGCTTGCGCTGATGCACGGCCTCGGCGACGCGCTGCTTAACTTTGTTAGTCACAACATCAATCCCCTAACGACGTCGGCGGCGCCTTCACGTTCTCCTCCGACTCGATCAGCATGTCGAGAACGTGCCGCGCCTTCTTGAGATCCTCGACGCCGCCCTTGTCGCGCCAGCGGCTGACGTACTTGATCACGGCGCCCTCGGCGAACTCGATCCGGTTGGCGAGGATGTACTCGATCGGCTGGATCGCCATCGAACGGTAGTGATCACCGCCGACCTGCACGCCGAGACTCGGCGTCAGGCCAGCCAGAGCACCAGCAGCATCAGGAGCAGCGCGACCCAACTTATCAGCATGACCATTATCTCCTCGGGCGACTTTTTCATGATCAGTTCCCATTTCCGCGCCCCTGACTTGCCACGGCGTCGTCAAGCATGAGCGCGGCGACCATGTCGTCGATCGAGTTGAACGAGCCGCTGGTCATTTGAAGGTCCGGGTCGATCATCCGGAGGTAGGTGTCCAGCCAGACAATGCCCGACTTGATCTTGTGCTCCTCGCTCGTGTCCATGGACCTCAGCACCATCGAGAACAGGTTGCCGCAGACCGACGCCGCCGAGACGATGTCGAACTCCAGCTCCGGGTCCGCGATCATCGCGTTTAGCTCGCCCGCTATCTGCTCGACGATCTCACCGAGCGCACGCGCGCGGCGCTGCTCCGGTGTCAGGTCGCCGGTCATCTTCTCGATATCCGGGTTCTTAGCTTGCTCGTCTGCCACGGGGCACCTCCTCGGCAATGCTCGTCAGGTAAGCCATCTCGGCCTCCAGCCTGAGCTGATTGTAACGCGCCAGCAGGCGCCGCATGATCGACAGGCGTTTCATGTTCTGCGCCTCGTAGCGCAGCGCCCGCAGAATCGCGTTCGGGTCGTTGTTGTGGGCCAGCCACTTCTGGAAGGTCTGGTAGTTGGTCATCGGCTCCGCGAGCGGACCGTTCGGATCTACCTTCGTTGCCAGCACCGCCTTAAAGTTTTTAGTTAGCTTGTTCATGCGTAATTTTCCTCAATGGATTCGATCGCGGCCTCGGTGTCGTCGATAACCGTGCCCATGTTGTCGAGCTGCGAGTTTACAGCATCAACATGCGTAGTCAATGCACTCAGATCTTCCTTCACCTTGGCGAGCTGTTTTCGCAGGCTGGCGTCCGTGCTCTCGGTCGTCGCGAACCGGTTCGCCATCTCGACGGCGACCTCGACCTCGTGCGAGACGTACCACCGGCTAGCCAGCTCCGCGTTGCTCAGTGTGCGCAGGTTCATGTCGCGTCTCCTAGTGCATCGGCATCGGGCAGAACCCAACGCCCTGCGTCTGCGCGTACTGCGGCGGGCGCCCGTAGAGCTGGCGCTTCCACGAGCAGACAACGACCTGCCGACCGAACGCGTCCTGCGCGTACCACTGTGACTGCTTGAGCCAGACACCGTTCGCGAGCGCGGTGACGGACAGGCTGCTGAGCAGCAGTGCAATAACAATTTTCTTCATGAGGTGTCTCCTAGTTAAAAACGAATTTGAGCCAAAGGTCCGCTATCTCAGCGGCGCCATCGACGCCGCCCACGGCGGCGATCAGCAGCCCTAAAAATGCAACATGGATAAGCGCCCACGGTGCGAGGATCAGTGCAACAAGCACCTTCAGAACAAAGTTCACTTCGTGTCTCCTTGTGTTGCGTTGTAAAACTCTTCGTGCGCGCGCGTAGCCTTTGCCTCGCTGACGCGGACGATCGTGACGGTGCCCGCGTCGAGGTTCGGTTTCATCTCGAAGCTGTACCAGCCGCGAAGCTGCACGCTGAGCATGATCTCGGGGATTGGCGTGTCGATCGGCAGCGTGAACGACCGGACGAACGGGTAGACGCGAGCGCTCATGCGATCACCTGTCGGAGGTAAGTCAGCTCAACGTCGCCGTCAATGCCCGCGTAGTAGTCGGACGAAAAGTAGTCGAACCGATAATCGACAACAACAGTAAGCCGGTCGCCGACCTCCATGTCAGTGCTGACGCCATTGGGCAGCGGCAGCGTAGCGGTCTCGAGCAGCCACCACTCGCTGTCGCCCGGCCAGTCGTAGGTGTCTTCCTCGACATCAATGTGAAACGGAACGTGCTCGCTGTCCTGCCGCTCGAACGTAATCTTCGCGGTGCCTGTTATCGTGCTCATGAGGCGATCACCGCGCGCCGGAGCTTATCGAAGCGGAGCTTGACGGTCGGATCGACGCCCGCGTTTTTGAGGTCGTTCAGCGAGACCGGTTTGCCGTCCCAGCGGCTCGTGACGTCGGCGACGATCCAGTCCTGCCCTCCGTACCACGAGGCTTTCGCTTCGTGGCTGGAGGTGTAGTCGCGCCCGTAGGCGGGCGTTACGGTCATCATAGTTGTCTCCACCCTTGTTGTTTCCACTTTTCCCTGTCTTCGGGCGTTACCCGCCGAATGAACGGCGGGCGCAGCGTGAACGTGTACGGAGCTCGGTTGACCGCAATGAGCAGCGCGATCCATGCAGTGATCATTACTACCCCTCCGATCATCTTAAGGACCACGACCGGATACGTCGCGATCAGAGCGACGATCGCTGCCACGATAGCAAGCACGAACGTCACGGTCAGTGTCTTCAATAACAGCAGCATCTCACTTCTCCTTCAGCCAGTAGACGGCGCGCACGCGGTGCGCCCGGCCCTTAACGTGATCGTGGATCTCACCGTAGGCGAACGGCAGTACGTGCCCGCGGACGAAGATCAGGTATCGGCGGTCCGCCATCAGCTCGCGCTCGACCGTGCGCACGGTGCGCGAGACGACGCGCTCCTCGACGATCTTGTAGCCGAGCGCCCGGACTACCCTCTTGGTGATGGCGCGCGGCGTGCGCTGGCGCTTGCGGCGCCCGTGCTTGACGAACAGCTTGTGGACCTCCTCGTACGCCGTGCTGGTCGCGATGGAGACCGCGCGCACGGCGCAGTCAGCCTTCTCGTTGTAGTGATCGCTGATCGCGATCGTGTCTTCGTAGAGCTTGGTCGTCATGCTCGCGCTCCCGGTCGGCCTGCCTTGATGTAGCCACGGATGTAGCTGTCGTTCTTGCCTGCCGCGCGGAGCTGCTCAACGAGCTGCTGCTCGTCGAAGGAAAGCGCGCCAGCGAGCTGCTGACGGACCGGCGACTCCGGGGTAGCCCGGACTGCCGTAGACTCGCAGAGCGAACGCTCGAGCAAGCCCGTGACGTAATCGGTGATCTCGGCACGCGTCGCGAGCCGGGCTACCTTCTTGCCTGCGAGCATGCAGGCGAGGTCGTTGCGCTGACGGTCAGTCAGGTCGAGGCGGAGGTTGGTGATCATGTCGTGTCTCCTGAAAAGGGCCGCCACCGCGGCGGCCATGTGTGTATTAAACCAGAGTCTGATGCAGGTGTCAACACCTATCCGTGTCTCCTTCAAGCAGTTCGCCGAGGGGTCGCCGAGGGGTCGCGTGTGGCTGCCGGTGAAGCTCGAGCGAATTTTCGTCGTCGCCAGCTCGCACCACTTCTCGTGCAGGCCGGTGACCTTGTTCTCGTAGAACGCGATGTTCTCGTCGATGCACTTCTCGGCCTCGTCGAACTCGCCGAGTGCGATCAGCTCGTTGATCTTGACGTCGCCGTGTGGCGGACACGGTGCAGTGTTGCGGACATTGTGTTACTCCTCTTTGTTACAGTTAGGGCAGGGGGATGAATACCAAAACAGAATCCATCCCGTCAGCCAGAAAATAATGATCATCACGATCAGCGCAGGCAAGAGCTTCATGTCGTGTCTCCTGATGCCGGGACCTTAAAGGCCCCAGCGTTCCTTGATGGCGGTCGCGGCGGCGACCAGTTCAGATACGTCTGCGTCGGGATCTTCGTCGAGCGCCTCGCCGATCATTTCGCTGATCGCGAACAGCTCCGCGTCGGCAGCCGTCGGCCCGTAGGCCTCGGTAATGTGATCGCGCGAGAACGCGCTCTCCATCTCTTCGATCTCGTAGGGGTGGTACATTCGTGTCTCCTGAAAAGGGCCGCCACCGCGGCGGCCATGTGTGTATTAAACCAGAGTCTGATGCAGGTGTCAATATTTGCCTCGTGTCGACGGCTCGTACGTCGTCGAGGTCAGCGTGGCACCCTGCGCGTTGATCGTCGCGGCGGCGGCGAACAGTGCCTGCTGCGGCGAAAGTGCCTCGAACTGCTTCTCGGTCACGGTCTGCTGATCGTGCACGTTGTGGATGTGATGGGTCGATTCGATTCTTACAGTGTAGAGTTTCATGTCGTGTCTCATGGCCTCATTTGTGGAAAGAAACTGTGCCGTTTTGAATCTCGGCGACGACTTCCGGATGGCGAACACACTCGTTTAAAAACTCATGCATGTTATAGCGCTCGTCTTCAGATACACCCAGTTCATCGCATTCGCTATTGTACTTAGCGAAAAGATCGTAAAATTCATAGATGTTCATGTTCATTGCTGTATTTCCTTGGTCAATGACGCCTCCAGCCCGAGCAGCCCGTCGATCAGACGGGCCTCGGTGCCGAGCTTGCCGTCCATGCGCGCGAGCATGGTCGAGTCGTTCGTGTTGTTGCCGTACGGATCGCGGGCGATGATGCGATGCACGTAGACATGGTTCTGCTGGCCCTGACGGGCGATGCGAGCGATCGCTTGACGGTACTCTTCAGAGGACCACGTAAGCCCGAACCAGATCATATGATGCCCGCCCATCTGCAGGTTGAGACCGTGACCGGCGGAGGCCGGGTGCAGGAGCAGCACGGGCACCTCGCCTTTGTTCCACGCGGCGATCGTCTCGGAGCCCTTCGCCGAGCTCACGCCGGAGCCAAGGTAGGGCGCGTCCGGGAAGAGCTGCTGCAGGCGCTTCAGGTCTTCCTGAAAGCGGTACGCGATGATGACCGGCTGACCGTCGAGCGACGCGACCAGCTCCTTGCACGCCTCGAGCTTGCTCTCGTCGAAACGCTTCGTGCGGCGCGACTCGTCCAAGTACAGGAAGCCCTGCGCGAGCTGGCCGAGCTTACCGGCGAGCACGCCGCCGTTCGCCGCGGTGACCGCGTCGTCGCCGATCTCGGCGATGAACTCATCGATGAGCTGCTTCGACATCGTGGACGCGGCGAGCGACATATCAACGAAGTGATCGGTGAAGGTCGGCTCCGGGCGCGTGTCGTAGTCCGCCGGGTCGAGCACGAACGCGGTCGGTGACAGCGCCTCGTAGATCCGCTCCTCAGCGTCAGGCAGCGGCGCCCACTTCCATCCGTTCGGGTCGAGCGGGTAGAAGTACGTCGTACGGTACTTGCCGTAGGTGCGTCCGAGCGTGGCGCCCTGATCGACGACGAAGGTCGTGCCGTAGAGATCCAGCAGACCGTTCGGCGCGGGCGTGCCGGTCAGGCCAGCGATCCACTTGAACTTCTTCAGGTGAGGCTTCAGGGCCTTGTAGCGTTTCGACTTGTGCGCGCCCTTCATGCGCGACACCTCGTCGAACACGAGACCGTCGAAACCCTCGAGGTAGTCGAGGTGATCCTCGATCAGCCACTGCAGGTTCTCGTAGTTCATCGTGACGATGTCGCTGTCGGTCTCGAAGGCAGCCTCGCGTTTCTTCGCCGTGCCGACCGCGCGGTTCACGACGAGGTCGGCGGTGTGCTCCCAGTTCGCGGCCTCGGTGTGCCAGACATCGGTCGCGACCCGGACCGGCGCCAGCACCAGCACGCGGCTGAGCTCGCCAGCCTCGAGCAGCTCGGCGATCGCGGTCAGGGTGCTGATCGTTTTGCCCGAGCCCATGTCGGCGATGACAAGCGTCTTGTCGTGCTCGTACAGCCGATCGATCATGTTGGCTTGGTACTCGTGCAAACGGTTCGGATGAAGCATGTCGTGTCTCCTTAGCGCAAATCGAACACGGTGCTGTCGCCAACGTCGATGACCTGATAGTCCGGCGTCGCGTGCGAGATGTAGGTGCCGTTCTCGTCGATCTCGTCGCAACCAAGGTCGCGGGCGAGGAGTTGCAGCGTGTTTGCGCGGCGAAGCTCGTAAGTGCTGGTGTGCGGGTTAAGTACAATGTAAGTGCGTTCCATAGTCGTGTCTCCTCGTGGGCCGCCACCGCGGCGGCCATGGGAGAGATTACATCAAATCATGATGCGGGTGTCAACCCCTTAATGCCCACTATTTGCAGGGCCTGATCGACGCCCTCCTTGCAGTCGGTCCAGACCGCCGGGACGTCCTCGTCGTCGATCAGGTTGAGGTGGTGCCGCTGGAGCTGGGTCGGCTTCTTGCCGGGCGCCTTCAGCTCGAGGAACAGGACCGTGCCGTTGTGGATCAGGACCCGGTCGGGCACGCCGCGCCGCGCGGGCGAGCTGAACTTGTAGCACAGCACGCCGTGCTTCTTGCACTGACGCACTAGGTAGCGTTCGAGATCTTTCTCTGTTATTTTCGCCAATCGTTTAACTCCTGCACCTAAAGGAAAAGCAATAATGCGATACAAAGTGAACCCGTACGGGTCGCTCGGTTTGTGGCGCACCGCGCTTACGTGGCGCAACAAAGAGTGGACCAAGAACCTGATCCGCCTGATCGTCGATCAGGGCCTCGAGCCGCGGCGATCAGTCCACGGTTTCACCGTCTACGAGCTGTGCGACCTGTACCGGAATCGTCACGGCGAGTACCCTGTCGAGACTACCGTGCGGCAGATCCTGCGCAAACTCGAGCGCGACAAGCTGATCATCAACATCAAGGAATAACACACCATGACTGAACACTCTAACAAGATCGGCGGCTCGAGTGCCGCGCGCGCGATCGCTTGCCCCGGATCGATCCCGCTCTCGGCGAAGCTGCCCGACTCGACCAGCGAGTTCGCCGCCGAGGGCACGGCGCTGCACAACTGCATGGAGCGCATCCTCGAAGACCCGGAGCTTAAGACCACCAGTTTGATCGGCACGAAGCAGACCGTTGACGGCTACGAGATCGAGATCACCGAGGAGCTGCACAACGAAAAGATTATCCCCGCGCTCGAGGCCTTCGATCGGTTCCTCGACGAGATCGAACAGGTCGGCGGCGCTGAGGCCGAGTTCGGTATCGAGGAGCGCGTCGAGTGGGGCCGCCCGCTGCTCGGTTGCTTCGGCACGGGCGACGTCATCGGTCGCGCGGGCAAGGTCGCGTTCATCCTCGACTGGAAGTTCGGCGACGGCGTCATGGTCGATGCGAAGGACAACACCCAGCTCCGCTTCTACGCGGGCGCCGGTCGCGAGACGCAGACGACGGCGGAGTACTTCGACGGCGTCGAGCAGATCTGGACGGCGATCGTGCAGCCATCGAACCACCGCGACGACCCGCTCGACATCGACCGCGACGTCACGCACGGGGATCTCGACATCCTGAAGAACGACCTCGTGCAGGCCCTGCACAATTCCGTCAAGGGCATCGAGGCGATGGCGATCGGTCCGCACTGCCGCTGGTGCAAGGTGAAGCCTGAGTGCCCGCTGATGCACAACACGGCGGTCGAGAAGATCGAGCGCGAGATCAACGTCGACAACCTCGAGGAAGATCTCCGGCTTGTCGATGAGCTGGAGGACTGGATCAAGAGCGTGCGCACGCTCGCCCACGAGAGCCTCGAGCGCGGCATCGAAATTCCCGGCTGGAAGCTCGTCGCGAAGCGCGCCATGCGTAAGTGGGTGGACGAGGACAAGGTCCTTGCGTGGGCTCGCAAGCAGGGACTGGTGACCAAGCTGTTCCCGCAGAAGTTGATTACACCAGCGCAGGCCGCTAAGGTCACTGACCTGCCTGAGGAGTTCGTTAAGTCGGTCTCGTCGGGTACGACGCTGGCACCCGCCGACGACAAACGGAAGGCAGTGCCGTCAACCGCAGGCATCGCGAAGGTCGCGAAGCAGGCGAGATCTAAAACGTAAACAGGAAACAAGACTATGAGTAATGAAGTAACCCCGTTCAGCGAGAACGCCCCCGTACCGACTAACATGATGGGCGCGATCGCCAAGCAGGCCCAGTCCGGGCCGGTCACCAGCAGGCACCCGTTCCTTCGTCTTCTGAAGGACGGCTCGTGGGTCTACGGCCCCGACGACACCGAGGTGCAGGACGGCTCGCGGTGGATGGTCCACCCCGGGCTGCTGCAGCACGGCTACTGCTGCTGGGGTGACGAGAGGACGCCGAAGGAGGGCGTGCTCTGCGGCGAGATCATGCAGCCGATTGATCGCGAGCTTCCGGCGTTCTCGACGCTCGAGGTGATCGAGAACGCGAGCTGGTCCGAGCAGGTCTCGATGCAGCTCGCGTGCCTGAACGGCGAGGACGCGGGCACCAACGTGATGTACAAGGTCAGCTCGGTGTCCGGGCGGCAGGCGTACGCCACGCTGTGCGCCGCGATCGCGGCACAGGCCGAGCTTGACCCGGTCAACGTGTTCCCGATTGTCGAGCTGAAGCAGGACTCGTACAAGCACAAGCGGTACGGGAAGATCATGACGCCGATCCTCGAGATCGTCGGCTGGTCTGACGGCCCGGGCGAGGAGGGAGGCTCTACCGAGCCGGAGCCTGCCGACGAGCCCGAGGCGAAGGCAGAGGCGCCGAAGAAGAAGCGCCGCCGTCGCCGCGCTGCGGCGTAAGTCAGTTCTCTGGCTGACTTGACTGAGGCCCGCGCTGGCGAAAGCTGGCGCGGGCTTTTTCTATTGTTGACACTGCTGTTGAGGCTGATGTAGGTTACGGGTACGCGATGGCATAAGCATCGTATTTTTAACCAGCCCTTAACTGGGTCAACAAGGAGTAGGTCAGAATGTCTGTTAAACAGAAAGAAACCCTTACGCTCGTAAGAAAACACCCCATCTCCCGGAAGCGCACAGGTGGCATGACGTTTGAAAAAGAAACGTTCAGCCCTGCGCAAGCAGAGAAGACTCTTGAAGTCTCTCGCGCATGCGGGTTCATTAACCGAAACCCTTCTGCCCCGGCTATTAACAAGCTCGCGCATGAGATGAAGAACGGACGTTTTTTCGCCGATACAGGCGAGACGCTGAAGTTCTCAGAAAAGGATGGACAGGAAGTTCTCATTGACGGACAGCATCGGCTCGAAGCTGTCATCAGGGCGAAACGCTCGCAATCTTTTTGGGTCACTCGCGGCGTTCCCTTGAAGGCTTTCCGTTATCTCGATCAGGGCAAGGCTCGTGAAGTAAAAGATATCCTGTTCATCGAGGACGAGCGTTGGCGCGACAACACGGTTGCACTAGCTGTGGCCGGGCGGATGCTCTGGAAGCGCGCGATTACGGGAGATCCGACAAAGAAACCAAAGAGTGACCTGAACGAGAGCGAGGGTAACATCGCCGACGCTATCCGTGAAAACTGGCCCGACCTCCCCGATGTGTTTGCAGAATACAAGGATCGACTGAACGCAGCGCAGCACAATCGCTGCGGGGCGAAATCATTGTTCCTGTATCTCCTGTACGAGTGGAGGAAGGTTGATGTCACGTTAACGCAGAAGGTTGCCGACTACATCGGCGACCGTTACGAGACACCAGCGCCAGCGAGGTATTTTGCGTGGGCGATGCAGTATGTCGACGGAGTGCGCAACGAAGCTGCGAGAAACGCAGGCAAAATCACGAAGGGTCGGCACAAGGATGTTGTGGACGAGACCGTGCGCGCGTGGATGATCGCGTGGAACATGACCCGCTCTGGCAATAACTACCAGAAGTGCACGTTCGATAAACGGTTACGCGAAACTGTCGGTATTCCGCTCGCACAATGAAAGCCCACCAGCGACTGATCCGAGAAGAGAAGGGGCAACAGGTCAATCGACCTGTTGTCCCGCTCTCGTTGTGCCGGGTCGAGCCGATCACAAGAGAGCAGGCCGAGGCAGTCATCCTCGAGTACGAGTGGCTTGGCACGATGCCCACCGGCTACCGCTGCGCGTACGGGCTGGTCGGTCCTGACGACGAGGTGCTCGGCGCGTCGGTGTTCGCCAACCCGCCCGGAAGCAACTCCGCGGCGCTGTGCGGCGAAGAGCATCGCAGTAAGGTGGTCTGTCTGGCACGCGGCGCGTGCGTGCCGTGGAGCCACGAACATGCTCCCAGCTACCAGACAGCGGTCGCCTGCAAGATGGCTCGGCGGGATCACGGCTGGCAGATTTTTGTTGGTTACTCTGACGAACGAGCGGGAGAGATCGGCACAATCTATCAGGCGTGCAACTGGGTGTACCTTGGGGTAGCCCGTAAAGGCGGGCGCAAGGTGTGGGTGCTGCCCAACGGCGATAGGCTTTCGACGCGCGCCGCGCGCTCACGCTACCCGGAAATGAAACCTATCACGATGGAAAAGATGGCCCCGCTGGGGTGGTCACAGGAGCAGGAACCAGACAAGGCT
The DNA here is from genome assembly GCA_030066735.1 of Woeseiaceae bacterium. Lineage (GTDB taxonomy): Bacteria > Pseudomonadota > Gammaproteobacteria > Steroidobacterales > Woeseiaceae > UBA1847. The sequence goes on from JASJBB010000027.1 coordinate 21,457, forward strand.
CGTTACGTCTGGTTCGAGGGCTCGAAGACGGACAAGAAACGACTACGTCGGGCGCTCAGGTACCCGGCGCAGCCCTACCCAAAAAGGAGACACGACTATGACTGACGGACTTCACGTAGATTTCGAAACGAGATCTTCGGTCAACCTGCCGAAGTTCGGCGCGTACGTGTACGCGACCGACCCCGGCACCGAGGTGCTGTGCATGGCCTACAAGTGGGGCTGCGCCCCCGCGCAGCTCTGGACGCCTGACAAGCCGTTCCCGGAGAAGGTCGCCAAGCACATCGCCAACGGCGGCACGATCATCGCGCACAACGCCCAGTTCGAGCGGCTGATCTTCTGGTACATCGTGTGCCCGGACTTCGGCGTGCCCGAGCCCGAGCTCGAGCAGTTCTACTGCACGGCGAACCTCGCGCGCTCGCGCGGCCTGCCGGGCAAGCTCGAGCTGGCGTCGGCGTTGTTCGGCGGCACAGGCAAAGACCCGCGCGGCGACGAGCTGATCCGCGAGTGCTGCATCCCGCCCTACAACGACGAGCTGCTGCCAGAGCTGTACGAGTACTGCCTGACCGACGTCGAGGCCGAGGCCGCGTTCAGTGCGTGCCTGCCCGCGCTCACCGACTCCGAGCAGCACGACTACATCGTCAGCGAGCGGATAAACGACCGCGGCGTGGGCGTCGATGTGCGCTTCTGTAAGGCCGCCACCGAGTACAAGGAGGACGAGGTCGCGGACCTGTCGGTCGTGCTCGAGCGCGTCACTGACGGCGAGATCACCAAGCCCACGCAGTCGCAGCGGATCACGGCGTGGCTCGCCGAGCGGTGCCCGCGCGACTGCCTCAGATCGACCAAGACCAAGAGCGGCTGGACCTCGAATAGGCAGGCGCTGGAGATGCTGCTGAACGAGGAGGACGACGTACCGGCGGATGTGCGCGAGGTCGCGCAGGCGCGGCTCGACGGCGCGAACGTGTCGGTGACGAAGTACCAGACCATGGCACGGATCGCGGAGCAGGACGAGGAGCACCGCATCCGCGGCGCGTTCATTCTTAACGCTGCGATCACCGGGCGCTTCAGCTCGCGGCAGGCGCAGCTCCATAACTTCCCCCGCAGCGTCCCTGAGAACGCCGTAGAGCTGATGGACGACGTCCTCGAGGGCTACGAGATCGAGACGCCCATGCGCACGCTCGCGGGGCTCTTGAGGCCTACCCTGATCCCTGCCGAGGGCAACGTCTTCGTCGGCGGCGACTGGTCCGCGATCGAGGCGGTCTTAACGGCGTGGGCCGGGCGCGGCTGGGGCGGCGACGTCGTCGTCAAGCGGTTCGCCGATGGCGTGGACGTCTACATCGAGCAGGCGCTCGACATGGGGCTCACCGAGGAGGAGCGCCAGCTCGGCAAGGTCGCGATCCTCGCGTGCGGGTTCGGCGGCACGGGCAACGCGTTCCTGTCGATGGGTCGCAACTACGGTCTGCGTCTGGAGTTCAACGAGGCGCAGGCCTACGCGCTCGCGTGGCGCGACGCGAACCGGTGGGCGCCCGCGCTCTGGGCGGCGCTCGAGCGGGCCGCCATCAGCGCGGTGCGCTCACCCGGCGAGCGGTTCGTCGCGGGCGACATCACCTACATGATGTGGGGCGACTTCTTGTGCGCGCAGCTCCCCTCAGGGCGCGTGCTGTACTACTACGGCGCGCGACTGGTCGAGGGCAAGTTCGGCGACCCGCAGCTCGCCTACCACCACGCGCGCTACATCGCGCAGTCCAACATCGAGAGCCCGCCGCTGGTGCGAACGTGGGGCGGCAAGCTCTGCGAGAACGTCGTGCAGGCGATGGCGAACGATCTCCTGCGGCACGCACTCAGGCGCGCTGACGACGAGGGCGTGCCCGTCGTCGGTCACGTCCACGACGAGCTGCTGTGCGAGGTTCCACGGGGAACAACGGCCGAGACGGAGGCCCGACTTGAGCGTGCTATGCTGGAGAGCCCGCCGTGGGCGAGGGACATCCCGCTAAAGGTGAAGACATGGTCCGGAGATCGCTACGGCAAGTAGCCAAAGAAAAAGCCCGCCGGGGGCGGGCCTTTTCAGCACCGGAGACACGACTCACCAAGTGCGCAACACACAACTTAACCAATTCATGAGAGATGTATGAGCTCCGACAATCCTACCCTGAAACAGTTCCTGTCTGCAATCTTTGACGATGTCCCGGAGGGCGAGTCGCCGTGCATGGCGATGAAGCGCGAGCGCGGGTGGCTGCAGGTTCGACCGGATCACCCGGCGACTGAGACGCTCGGTCCGTGGTACTTCTGCGTCTCGACGGTCGTCGATCAGGCACGCAAGAAAACGCTCAGGCGGCGCGCTCAGGACGCGTGCGCGGCGTACTGCGTCGTGCTCGACGACGTCGGCACCAAGATCGCCGAGTCGGACGTCGCCATGGGTCCGCCGCCGTCGTGGGTGCTCGAGTCATCGCCCGGCAACTTCCAGTACGGCTACCTGATCGACCCGGAGGAGGATCTCGACAAGTACGAGACGGTGATGGCCGCGCTCGCTGCCGCCAAGCTCACCGACCCCGGCTGCGTCGACCGGGCGCGCGTGTTCCGCGTGCCGGGCTCGGTCAACGACAAGCGCGCGGAGCCGTTCGCGGCGCGCGTCACGCTGTGGGAGCCTGAGGTCACGTACGCGCTCGACGAGCTGGTCGAGGGGTTCGGGCTCGCGCTCGGCGAGATCGAGCGCAAGACGTTCACCGAGATCGCGGCGCGCGCGGAGGACGACGAGGCGCTGTCGTGGCTCGCTGAGAACGGTCACATCCTGAAGGACAAGGGCGAGTGGATCGACGTCATCTGCCCGTGGCACGAGGAGCACAACGACCCGCGCGCGGAGGCCGGGTACAGGCCGCTTGACGAGGACGGCAACCGCGCGTTCCGCTGTCACCACGGGCACGGCGACGAGTACGGCACGGTCGAGTTCCTGAGGTGGGTCGCGGCGGAGGGCGGGCCGCGGGTGCTCGGCGCCGAGATGCCGTCGCCGTCCGTCATGGCCGCCGTGCTCGAGCGGGCCGGGATCGACACCGAGGAGCCAGCGCTCACTGAGATATTCACCCAGCCGCCGAGCCTCTCGAGCGGTGAGCGCCAGCCGACGCTCGAGATGCTGCTCGAGCGGTACGCGCTGATCGAGGAAGGGCAACTGGTCGGGGCGCTCAGTCCGGGCAACCCGCGCCCGGTCAGGAGGCTGGCCGACTTCAAGGCGGCGCACAACACCAAGGTCCCGGTGCCGTGGAGCAGGAACCCGGTCCTGCTGTCGAGCGCGTGGCAGGCCGACTGCATGAAGCTGCTCGCGCAGCAGTACCGACCGGGCGCCCCGATCGTGTTCGAGGAGCGCGGCGCGCACTGGTACAACATCTGGCGGGCGCCTGCGCACCCGGCGGTCAAGGGTGACCCGGAGACGTTCCTCGAGCATGTCGAGTACCTGCTGCCGAACGAGGCCGAGCGCGAGTACCTGCTCGACTGGCTGGCGTTCAAGCTGCAGCACCCTGAGCGGCGCCTGCCTGCGATCCTGATGGTCGCGGACGAGGTCTACGGGACCGGGCGGTCGTCGTTCGGTGACTGCCTGACGGGCGTCTGGCAGCACGGCGTGCGACCGCTGACGTTCGAGCAGTTCGCGGGCACGGGCAACCAGTCGCAGTACGACGACTGGCAGGACGGTCTTTTGATCGGGATCGTCGACGAGGCGGTCGCGACCGACGTCAAGAGCACGGCGTATCGCGTCAAGAGCGCCGCCTACGAGCTGATCAAGGAGCGCGTCGATACGCGCATCGTGCGCGACCAGACAGTCAACAAGAAGGGTGGCACAACGTGGCTGACCGACATCTACGCGTGCTACCTGATCTTCACCAACCACCCTGATGCGCTGCCGATCCCGGCGCACGATCGTCGCCTGTCGGTGCTCGACAACGCGCACGCGGCGCAGTCGCCTGCCTACTACAAGCGCGTCGTGCCCGTGCTGCAGTCCGTCGAGGAGCAGGCGCGCGTGTACTGGACGCTGATGGCGCGCGACGTGTCGCAGTTCGACGCGGGCTCGTCGCTCAAGACCCCGGCGCGCGAGCGGATGATCGGCGCCTCGATGTCGAGCCTCGACGAGGCAGTCGAGCTGATGCTCGAGGAGCTGCCGGGGAGGGTGATCAGCAAGCGCCAGTGGCTCGCACAGATCCGCGCCCGGCTCGGGGTAGCCGAGAGACAGAGCAACTGGGAGCACGCGGCAGAGCGAATGTGGCGCCGCCTGCCGTATCCGTACGGTGACAAGGCGGCAGCGAGGGTGCGCCATAACGGCATCAGAGAGTACGTAAAACAGGTCAGAAATGGGCCAATTTTGCGAGCCAATTCGGGCAAAAAACGATACTCGCGGTGGCTGCAAAAGGAGATGAAACGCAACGAACCGAAGCCGACAGGCCCTCAGAGCACCGATCGACCGTTCAGTTAAGACCAAAGGACCAGCCTCAAGACCCATTTTTTTCCGCGGTGAATCATGTAGTTATTGCTATATTGGTCTTTTACCCCCTTTTTTATAGGGTTGCTTCAAATGAAGAATACAGAAAATGAAAATATTGTAGATTCTGCTACTAGAGAGTCTTTAAGGGGTGTGAACCCATTTGGCCTGCGCGACGGCGAAAAAATCGTCCAGATCACCCCTGACGAGCGGCGAGGCATAGTGCTCGGTCTGGCTGACTCCGGGCGGGTGTACGAGGGGCACCGGGACACAGGAGTCTGGCACTTGATCATTGACTGTTGACACCTGCATCGTGTTCTGATTTAATCCACTCATGGCCGCCGCGGTGGCGGCCCCTGAGGAGACACGACATGACGTACGCAGAAAGAAAAGCACGCCGGGCCGCTAACCGCTCGGCGCATCAGGCCGAGGCCCGCACCGAGATCAACGAGCGGGACGCGGCGATCGAGCGCCTGAAGCCGGTCGCCGATGGCGGCAACAACTTCGCGCAGAGCCTGATCGGCCAGTACGAGCGCAAGGGTTACCTGTCCGATAAGCAGTGGCACTGGGTGAAGAAGCTCGCCGACGAGGCGAAGGCGCCGAAGGCCGCGCCTGCCCCGGCGACCAACACGCCGAATCTCGCCGCAATCTTCGACAAGTTCGCCGGGTTCGCCTGCGGCGGCCTGTACTTCTCGAAGAAGAACGGCGCCGACCTCGTGTGGATCTTGAAGGATGGCGACATGCACTACGACCGGATGCTGCTCGGCAAGCTCGAGGGCGGCAAGGTCACGCTGTTCGGTCGCAAGGTCGAGGGCGCGCGCATGACGACCGAAGAGGTCTGGACGATCATCGCCGACATCGAGCGCGACCCGCTCGCGGCGGCTCAGGCGCACGGTCGCCTGTCCGGGCGCTGCTCGTGCTGCTCGCGCGAGCTGACCGACCCGGTCTCGGTCGAGCGCGGCATTGGGCCGGTCTGCCTCGAGAAGATGTCGTGAGCGGGGCAGACTTCTGGTTCCGGGACGAGGGCACGATCGTGCTCCTCGTCCCGACGAGCGACGAGGCGAAGATCTGGTGCGACGAGCATTTCGAGGACGACGGGCCCCGCTGGGGCTCGGTGGGCCGGGTGATCGAGCCGCGCTACTTCGAGCCTATCCTGAGCGGCATGATGGAGGCGGGCCTCGAGCCTGAGATGGTGGTGTGAAAACTGTCCGGTTAGAAACCGCAAAAATCCCCGGTAAATGACGCAACCCTACCCCTGACGCGGTTCCTCTTCGGGACTCTTGCAGGGTCACGGCAACCAGTATGCTCACTCTATCGAGTAGCGCAAGTTTGCGCAAAATCCACCGCAACCCCGGCGGCGCGGCCTAGTCAAATCAATGACTTACGGACGCGCTGCCGGTTTTTCTTGCTAATTACATCGTATTCTGGTGTAATTTACTCATGGCCGCCGCGGTGGCGGCCCAACAGGAGACACGACATGAACACGACACGCGAATTCAATGCAGAGGACTGGTCTGGCGACACGATCACCGTGGACTACGACGAGACCGAGCGCAGCTTCGAGATGTACGGCTACGACTTCACCGTCACGCACTACACCGAGGTGTTCCGCGGCGAGGGCTTTGTACAATTGCTGGGCGAGGGCTGGGACGACGCGCTCTGCACGATCTACTGCGCGGCTGAGGACAGCCTCGAGAGCCTGATCATCAAGGCGGCACGCTACGTCCGCAACTACGTTTAACCAACACACAACGGGCGGTTCTTTGTGTGGTTCCACACAAAACCAACACGGAGACAGAAGGACTAAACTATGAGTGAATCACAAGACCTAGTATTCAAGTGTTCGGGCGATCTGAACAAGCTGACCGATGATGAACTGTTGATATTTGCGCGAGGCGTCAAAGGCGACGACGTAATTCCGAATTTGTCTACTTTAGACGACGCTTTTCGGCGTCTGGCGGCTATGGTAGATGCGGCGAGATCAACTTAATGCACGATCTACTGCGCGGCTGAGGACAGCCTCGAGAGCCTGATCATCAAGGCGGCACGCTACGTCCGCAACTACGTTTAACCAACACAAACGGGCGGCCCTTCGGGGCCTGCTTAAGGAGACACGACATGAACGACCGCAACAAAATCATCAACGAACTCGAGACCCGCGTCCACACGATGAAGGGCGTCCTCGACCGCTTTGCCGCCGAGATCCGCGAGTGCCCGCGCGCGCTGGTGCATCGCAGCGACACGATGTTCGTCGTCGTCGCCCGGCTCGAGGCTGCCGAGCACCTGCTCAAGCTGTTCAAGAGTGACCGCGACTACGCGACGATCCAGAAGCTGATCAGCAACCGGATCATGAATTTCGCGGCCAACCCGAAGAACTCGACGTCGCCCGCGGCCAACCTGTATCACCAAGAGCTGACCGCGAAGTACGCCGACGAGTTCGACGGCTTCCATGGCGTGCTGAGTGCTGACAGCCTGCTCAACGACTTCGGCACCGAGAAGTGACTCCTGAAGCGAGCCAGTGAGCTCGCACACCGCGCGGCGGCGTCTGCACTGGTAGGCGTCGCCGTTTTTGGTGTAATGTCCTGCCGCATGGAGACCACGGAAACTAACGGCAAAACCGGACAGCCTGACCGGCTCCCTAACGGGCGCTTCGGTCCGGGCAACCAGCTCGGCGGCAGGCCCAAGGGATCGCGGCACAAGATCACTGAGGCGTTCCTGCGGGACCTGAGCGAGGTCTGGCAAAGCCACGGCAGGGGCGCCCTGCTTCGCATGATCGAGGAGGAGCCCGGCGGCTTTGTGCGCGCCATGGCATCGCTCGTGCCCAAGGAGGCCAAGCTGCAGGTCGAGGACATGCGGACGCTCGTGGTCTCGCTCGTGGGCGCGCAGATGGACGAGCCTGAGGTGATCGAGGGCGAGGCAGTACCCATGGTCGAGGAGCAGCCGCTGGAGGAGCCTGAGCGCGTCTCAGCGCCGCCTGACGGGCGAGGCTATGCGACGCGCTCGTGACCGGCGAACGCGCCGCAGTGAGCACCTGAGCCGCCCCGGCGCGAGCGACGTCTCCAAGATCGAGTTCGCGGCTGCCGGGCCGACGATCGGCGAGTTCCTGCGCAGGCGCGACTACGTGCAGTGCATGATCGGGCCGCTGGGCTCGGCGAAGACCACGAGCACAATCTTCAAGCTGATCAGTCTCTGGGAGCAGTGCCCGATCGACCCGGTAGACGGCGTCAGGCGCTCCAGATGGGCTGCCGTCCGCAACACCTACCCTGACCTGACCACGACGACGATCCGCGACTTCCTCGAGCTTGTGGAGCCGCTGAAGATCGGCACGATGACGTACGGCAGCCCGCCGATGTTCAAGGCGAAGTTCCGCGGCGGTGACGGGCACCCGGTCGAGGTCGAGGTGTTTTTCCTCGCGTTCGACCTGCCGCAGGACGTCAAGAAGGCCCGCGGCCTGCGCCTCTCGGGCGCGTGGTTCAACGAGATGAAGGAGCTGTCGAAAGCCAACGTGGACATGGTCATGTCGCGCGTCGGTCGTTACCGCCCGGATCTCTACCGCGCGAACCCGGAGTGCTGGTACGGCTGCCTCGGCGACTCGAACGCGCCCGACTCCGATCACTGGCTCGCCAAGCTCGTCGCGCAGAAGCCGAAGGGCTGGTGGTTCGGCATCCAGCCCGGCGCCGTGCTGTTTCGCAACGGGCAGTTCACCGTCAACCCGGCAGCCGAGAACCTGCAGAACCTCGCGCCCGGCTACTACGATCGCATGATGCAGGGCAAGGACGAGTACTGGATTCGGCAGAACCTCGGCAACGAGTTTGTGTTCTACGCCGACGGACGCGCCGTGCATCCGGAGTTCAGCCAGCGCGTGCATGTCGCGCCCTACGAGCTGGAGGCGCTGCCGGGGCTCGATCTGACGCTCGGGTTCGACTTCGGTCGCACGCCCGCGGGCGTCATCCTGCAGCGGCAGGCGAACGGTCAGTGGTGGGTGCTCGACGAGATGGTGACCGCCAACACCAGCGCGCGCCCGTTCGCGAAGACGTTCAAGCGCGAGCTGCTCAACGCCAAGTACGAGAACTACACGTACGAGGCACACGGCGATCCGTCGGGCGGCTCTGGCGGTCAGGCCACCGACGACACGCCGTTCGACATGCTCTCGCTCGGCGGCATCGAGGCCTTCCCGACGTTCACCAACGACTTCGACGTCCGCACCGACGCGCTCGACACGCTGCTGACCGAGATGATCGACGGCGACCCAGCCATCCTGATCAGCCCGCGCTGCACGACGCTCGTGCGCGGCCTGTCGGGTGCGTACCAGTTCAAGCGCGTGCAGGTCTCGGGCATGGACCGCTTCCACGACAAGCCCGACAAGGGTCCCGAGTCGCATGTCTGCGAGGCGCTCCACTACGCCCTACTCGGCGCGGGCGAGGGCGCCTCCCGCGTCGGCGAGAAGTTCGCCAAGGAGTACCAGCAGGTTGAGCAGGAGTACGGTGGCTGGCATCCTTCGCACCACCAGTTCGAGTAGCGACCCATGCCAAAATTCAAACCGAAACGCATCAAGCTGCCCAAAATCGGGCGCAGGCTCCGCGCCAGCCGGGCTGCCGCCAGCCGGGCTGCCGCCAGCCGGGCTGCCGCCAGCCCGGCTGGCGGCGGCAGTATCATCGAGCCCGACCCGGTGGATCTGGGCACGCCCGTGCTCTGCTACACCGCACCGAACCTGCACTGGACCTACGAGGGCTCTGAGGCCGATATCTTCGATATCCGCCGCAACGGCATGCGCTACGATCAGACCGACGAGCTGTCGTATCTGGTGACGCGTCCGGGCATGTACGCGGTCCGGGCGGTCGGCGCCGGGGGCGAGCACGGCGACTGGTCGAACGCTGTTATCGTCGATTGATCCGTGCTATTTTCCGGGCAATCATCCGGAGGTGACCATGGACACGAGCAGGAAAGTGAACGCGAACGCGGGCAAGGTAGGCCGCTACCGACCCGACGCAGTCGCTGAGGAGTTCGGGCAACCGAACATGGCGGCACCCGGCGCGGGCATCAGCCCGCGAGCACGCGTCCCGATTCAGGGCCACCGCTCAGGCGGCGCGAACGGCATGAGCCCGCAGGACCACTCGTCTGGCGTTGGCGCGCGCCCTGCTCCGGGCATGAGCGTCGGCAACACAGGCCCGCACCCGGCGGGCGTTTCGGGCCCGTCGCAGTCGGTCGCGGGCAAGGGCGTCAAGACCACGCACAGCCCGGCAGGTGACGGCGTCGCCGGTCGCCGCGGTGGCAGAAACACGTACTGATGGCAGCGATCACCGTCTCCCTGCAGGCGCTTCACGAGGCCGCCGCGCTCGCCAAAGATCCCGAGACCGAGGACGCGATCCTTCGCCGCCTGCTCGAGGACGCTGGCCGCCCACTGCCGCCGAAGGAGCCGCCCGCCGCGGGCCAAGCCTTCGGCACCTACCACGGCACCAATGCCGCGGTGGAGGGCGCTGACGCGGAGACCACCGAGCCGACCACGGTCGATGACGCCGACGCGGCAGCCGAGGCCAGCGCCGACGACACCCCGGACACCTGACAACGCCGCGCACGCGGCTCACACACACAGAGGGAAGACCATGACCGAAGGTAACGAAGTCCCGACCAACGAGAAGAAGAACTGCACGGGCACGATTGCAGGCACGATCAATCTCGCGTGCGACTGCTGCGAGAAATGCTACAAGACGTTCGAGTTCGTCATCGAAAACGTGGCCGACAAGGACGCGATTATCAGCGCGTTCGTCCAGAACAAGACCGACCTGCTTGCCATGGGCTATCAGATCGTGGGCTGGAACGCTGTCCAGATCGAGGCAGTCGGCATCGATACGTGGGTGCAGAGCATCAGCGTCGCGTACGACTGCGACAAGCCGCCCGCCGAAGTACCCTGCAACGATCGCCAGATATAGCACAGAGGTCCTGTTCGCCGTCTCGACAGCGAACAGGACCGACTGACGCCTGATGAAGATCCGCTCGCTGATCAACACGCTCGAGGCTCAGGTCACTGAGTCCGACTCGTCCGTCTACGAGGTCGGCGAGCAGCGCGAGCGCAACCACCGCTACTACACGCTGCAGGCGCTTGGCAACGAGGTCTCCGGGCGATCGGCGTACATCAGCCCGGACGTTTTCGACGTCGTCGAGGGCAAGAAGGCGTACTTCACCGAGACGTTCTTCTCGGGCAGGCGCCCGATCAAGTTCACCGCCACCGAGGGCGGCTCGCAGGACGAGGCCGACGGCAAGACCGCGTTCGTCTTCCAGCAGCTCGAGCGCAACAACTGGTACGAGCTGGCGCGCGACGGCTGGCACGATGCCTTCGTCGCGAAGCGCATGGTGATCCTCCCGGAGTGGATGGACGACACCGACACCTACGTCGAGGAAGTGCAGGGGCTCACGCCGCCCGCGCTCCAGCAGATGATCGCGAGCGACCCGGCGATCGTGAACATCGAGCCCATCGAGGGCGAGACCCAGACGATCGCGGCAGGCACAGGCACGCTGCAGATCTTCTCGGGCACGATCGAGATCACCCGCGACACCAGCTACGTCCACCTGAAGCTGATACAGCCCGAGCGCTACTTCCGCGACCCGAACGTGGCCTACGTCCGCGACGCCATGTACGCGGGCTACTCGGAGGACGTCTCGCGCGCCGAGCTGATCAACCGCAAGTACAGCCCGGAGGTCGTCAACCGGCTCACGACCGACTACCGCTACCGGCGCGAAGAGGAAGACAGCGCGCGCAAGCGGCACGACTCCTCGTGGACGCGGCGACGCCTGCACAAGCGCAACACCGAGACCCAGACGGTCACGATCTACCGCACGTATACGTGGCTCGACGTCAGCGACTACGACGAGCTGATGGGCGGCCACGGTGGCGCTGACACGCGCCGCGTCGACCCCGAGACGCTCGGCCTGTACGAGATCCACTGGGCCCACGGCGAGATCATGGAGTGGGCCGACGGCAGCCTGTGCATCCGCGAGCTGGAGGAGATCCCGTTCGAGGAGTGGACCGAGCACAAGATCAGCCACGCCGAGAACGGCATGGCGACGGCGGACATCGTCGCGCACACGCAGAAGACGAACTCCACGCTCAAGCGGCTGGTGATCGACAACCAGCAGATGCGCAACACGAGCCGCTACGAGGCGGTCTCTGGCGCGCTCAAGAACCCGCGCGAGCTGCTCGATAACAACATCGGCGGCGTGGTCTGGACGAGCCGTCTGGGCTCCGTGGCGCCGCTGGCGACGCCTGAGCTGTCACCGCTCACCATGCAGGCGGTCGAGATGCTCGATCAGGACAAGGAAGAGCGGTCCGGGCTCTCGCGCCTCGCGCAGGGCATGAACACCGACGCGGTCCGCTACCAGAACGCCGACGACATGATCGCGCGCCTGACCAACGCGGCGAACCGGCGCATCATGCGCGCCGCGCGCGACTTCGCGAAGGATCTCATGATCCCGCTGGCGAAGAAGATCGTCACGATCGCCGCGCAGAACGACACCAAGGCGTACCCGTTCGAGATCACCGGCAAGCAGGTCATGGTGAGCCCGAGCCAGTGGAGCCTGACCTACATGAGCTGCGACGTCCACACCGCGCTGACGCCCGACGAGGGCATGAAGTTCGCGCAAACGCTGCTCCTGATGGACGCCCAGCTTATGCAGAAGCGGCAGACCGACCCGCTGTGGAACATCATGTACTCCGCCGAGGAGCAGCACGCGCTCTACGACGACGTCTTCGACGCGCTCGGCGTGATCGATACCTCGCGCTACATGAAGCAGCCTGACAGCCCCGAGGTCGCGCAGGCGATGCAGATGATGCAGGCCCAGCAGGCCGAGCAGCAGCGCGCTATGCAGCAGCAGGCGATGATGCAGACGGGCATGATGCAGTCGATGGATCAGCGCGAGTGGTTCCGCGCGCAGACCGACGCGGGCAAGCTCCAGCTCGACGCGACCGACAAGGCCAGCGACAACACGCGCGAGGACGAGAAGTTCGAGCACCAGAAGATCGTAGACTTCGAGGAGCTGCGTCTTGAGCGCGAGAGCGGCAACGACGCGGCGAGGTCCACATCGATCGCTGGCTAGTCGGCGGTGCGCGAGCTGTTCGACCTGTTCCCGGTTCCGGGGCGCTCGCGGCACGCGCAAGCGATCCTCGCGATCTGGACAAATTAAGGCAACTCCATACACGAGCACCAGCACTGAGGCGGGAGCATGACAGTAGACTTGGCGACGATCGAGAAACTCCAGCGAGAGAAGGCTTCTCGAGACGTTAAGACAATCAACCCGGACCTGCCCCCGTCGGTCCACGGGCAACTACAGAGGAGACTAGATAGTGACCCGGAACAAAAAAGAGCGAAACAGCTCGCGGTCAACGCGGCCAGCCTCGCCGACCGAGCCGCAAAAGAAGCTGAGCTTCACGCCGCCCCGCGTCAGCCGGGACGAGATCAAGAAAGCGGGAGAGGAGGCAGCGGACCTGCTGAACAGCCCAATCTTCAATCTAACCGTAAACTCGGTCGTAGACGACCTCGGGCTGCAGATCCTGCAGACGGAGCCGCACGAGCACCAGAAGCGCGAGTGGCTGTACCAGCAGGGGGCAGCGATCGGGCGAGTGAGCCAGAAGCTGGTGGAGTTCGTACAGGTCGCGCAGGCGCTGCACATGGACGAGCTCGCCGCCGAAGAAAGCGCACAACGCGAACAAACCGCTGAGCAGGGGTTCGCCTCCGCTCCGATGCAATAACGCCAAGAGGAGACCACCATGGCGACGAGAGACCGAGTATCGCTCCAGCAGCGATTCCTTGCCGAGGGCAAGACCAACTTTGTGACCACCGAAGCTGTCGAGGCGGCGATCACCGGGGCGCAGTTCCATCATTTCCCAGAGAGCACCGTGACCGTGTGCCTGCTTGAGCTGGCGAACGGCTTCACGATTGTCGGGCAGTCGGCCTGCGTGAACCCGGACAACTTCGACGCGGCGCTGGGCCGCGAGCTGGCGCAGGAGGACGCGAAGCAGCAGGTATACCGCTTCCTCGCGTTCCGGATGATGGACACGCCTGAGAATTGACAACGGCGTTCGAGGAGTAAACAATGCCTGAGCAAGTAACCGAGGCCAACCCGAAACAGGGAGCCACCGGAAATCTTTCCTTCAGGGAGAGGATGCGCGAGAGACTCGCCGCTGAACGTGAGAGCGGGGAGCCTGCGGGACCGCCAGAGGGCTACGAAGACGCCCCGGCGCCCGAGGCCAACCCAAGTGAGCAGTCTGACGTACCAGTCGGGGATGGGTATGAGGAAGCCCTAGACCCCGCCCGCCACGCCGAGGCGGAGCCGACCGAGGAGCTGCGTGAGCAGCCAACCGAGGACCCGGCCCAGCCAGAGGAAGCGGTTGCCGAAAGTTCCGACGATGCGGAAGCGGACGATGCTGTGCCAGCGGAGATCCGCGAGCTGACCGAGAGAGCCGAGCGAGCCGAAGAGCGTGCCCAGAACATGGAGCGCGACTACCGCATCAAGACCCACAAGATCGCCGCCGCAACGCGGGATCTCGAGGACAGCCAAAGCATCGTGCAGAAGCAGGCGGCGTTCATCATGAACATCGCCGACCAAGGCGTCGCACAGTTCGACAACGTCAACTGGGCGGACCTTCGGACCAAGCCAGAGCAGTACAGGCAGGTCAAGCAGGCGTACGACGCGGCGATGCTGCAGCAGGACACCCTGCGGCGAAACTTTCAGGGCCTCGCCCAGAACCATCAACAGCAGATGGAAGTGGCGAAGAGCCGGGAAGCGGAAGTCAGCAAGGACATCCTGCGCACCACCATAGACGGCTGGTCCAACGATCTCTACGGCGAGCTGCGTACTTTTGCGGTCAACGAGCTGAGCTACACCGAGGCCGAGTTCGACAACATGACTGACTGGCGTCGCATCCGCGACATCCACGCTCAGTACCAACTGTCGAAGACGACCGAGGAGGTAGTTTCGCTCCGCAGGAAAAAGGCAAAGCAACCTGCTCAGCGTCAGGTCGAGCGACCGGTCGCGCAACCGCGGAATGCTCAGGGCCAGTTCGCAGACGCCAGACAGGCGTTCTTCGACAACCCCGGCGACCCGAAAGCGCGGCGCGGATTCTTCGAGGAAAAGCTCAGGGCTGAACGCGGACGCAGGTAAGTCAGATAACTTACTTGGAGAGGCATCATGCCCGGTTTTGATACTTACACTCAGCTCCGACAGGCTGAGGACGTTCAGGACGAGATCTACATCATCTCGCCTGTTGATAACCCCGTTGCCAGCATGGGCCGCACGATCCGTGCGACCGGCAAGCTGCATGAGTGGACCGAAGACAAGCTGCAGGCCGCCGAGAAAAACGCCGCCGTCGAAGGCGCGGATGCCCCGGCATCGAGCGAGCAGCCCGTCATCGAGCTGAACAACTTCTGTCAGATCATGACCAAGACCGCTCACGTTACGGGCACCTTGGAAGAGGTCGATAAGTACGGTCGCGACTCGGAAATGGCGTACCAGCTCGAGCTTCGTTATGGCGAGCTTGCCAATGACGAGGAGCTGGCGATCGCCGGCGCTCCGGGTGGTACGCGCCAGACGAAAATCGCTGGTGACGCGGTCACGGCTCGTGAGATGGCGTCGCTGCACAACCAGCTCTCGGCGGACGTCGTCGAGGACGCGACCGGGTTCACCACGGTCGCCGAGCTTGAAGCCGGCCTGCTCGCGGCGCACCTCGCTTGCTACACGGCTGGCGGCAACCCGTCGTACCTGATGACGAACCCGGCCAACGCGCAGTACATCTCGTCCTTCGCGTACACCTCAGGCCGCCAGCGCGACATCCGCAACGAGCGTCGGCTGGTCAACGTCATCGACCTGTACGTCTCTCACTACGGTGAGCTGGACGTCGTCATGGACAGGAATCAGGACTCTTGCTTCCTCGGTCTCGACTTCAACTACTTCGCTACCCCGGTCCTGCGCGCGACGCGCGACTGGCCGATCGCGAAGGCGGGCGATTCCGACAAGCGGCAGATCCTGCGCGAGTCCACGAACGCTGTGCTCAACATCCGGGCGCACTTCATGGTCGATAACATCCCGGCGGGGCTGACCGTCACCTAAGCGGCCAATACCCGGTGCAGGGGAACAGGGGCCGACCTTCGCCTTGCGGGGTCGGCCCTTTTCGCAAGGAGCAAACGTGTCACGATTCATCAAGAGCTACGGTCAGGACCTGAAGAAGGGCGTCCTGTCACAGCGCAACGGCTCGGGCCAGCTCGAGCACTTTCGCCACCTGCATCAGGAGATGGAGCCGGTCATTGACCACGTACGCTTCAACGCGCAGAAGGTCAACGAGGCGCCGAAGGCAGGCAACAAGAACGAGTGGGCCTACATCGGCTCGATCCCGATGACGATCCTGTTCGACTGGCTCGCAAAGGAAGGCCTGCGGATCGACCAGTTCGCGCGCAACGAAGACGGCTGCAAGGATCGGTTCAAGCAGTGGTTCCTGACGAACCGCGACCTCAGCAAGTTCCACGCCAACACGCACACCGTCAGGCAGGTCTGACATGATCACCAACTACGGGACGCTGAAGGAAGAGATCCGGAAGTACCTGTACAACCGGAAGGACCTCGAGACCAATATTCCGAGCTTTATCTCGCTGGCCGAGAGGAAGATCTTCCGCATGCTGCGCATCCCGGCGATGGAGAACGTGCTGCTCTACGAGCCGCTGCCGGGCGGCGTTGCCTACGCGCAGCTCGAACTGCCGGGCGACTTCCTCGAGGCGAAGTTCCTGCTGTGGGGCGACAAGCCGCTCAGGCGGATCTCTGACATCGAGATGCAGCGCAAGCTGAACGTGCGACCGACGCAAGGTACGACCCACGAGTTCGCCCGCATCGGCAACCGGCTGCTGCTCTGGCCGACACCCGACGACGCGTCGCAGACGTTCTCGCTCGGGTACTGGCGCGACTACTCGAACACGCTGAAGGACGACGCCGACGTCAACGACATGCTCAGGCTCGCGCCGGATCTTTATCTCTATGGCGCGTGCCTCGAGGCGTCGGTCTACCTCGTCGGCGACTCACGTATTCCCGTGTGGCAGCAGCTCTACGATCAATCGTTCGCGCAGCTCACCGATCAATACAAAGAGGCTGAGTACGCGGGCTCGAATGTTTCGGTCAGCGCCGCGGGCTCAGGCGGCTACGGCGACAACTCGGCCTACTACCACAGGTACTACCGATGAGTAACGGATTCCCCTCAGGCGAAGGGCAAAACGTCGGCTTCTACGCTGCCGGTCGGAAATTTGAAACGTGGAAGGACTGGTCCTTCGGCGCGGCGACGTACTGGCTCCCGGCGAGCGACGCCGACCCGGACCCGAACACCCATCCGACGCTCGGCACACCGATCGAAGAAGGCACCGTCTACTACAACACGCAGAGCCGCGAACTGAAGATCTTCGACGGGACTGACTTCAATGGCTTCCTCGAGTTCGACTACGACACGCCGGGGCTCTGGCGCTTCGGTCAGATGCCGCAGGTCATGGTGCCGACGGTCGGCTTCCAGCCGATCATCCCGCCCGGCGGATCGCCGACGCAGATCCTGTCGAAGTCAACGACGAACGACTATCAAGTGCAGTGGGTCGATGCGCCCTCGGGCACGTTCGACCCGAGCTTCGACTATGTCATCACGGGCTCGTGGTCGTTCCCGAACGGGCTGTCGATCAACGGCAGCGCGATCACACTGACTGGCAACCAGATCAACAACGCTGCGCTGCAGTCTGCTGCAAACACGTTCACGGCAGTGAACACGTTCTCGGCGGGCATGCAGTTAGCCAACGCAAACCCACTTCGTTTCTTCACAGCGGACGGGCTGAGCACCCCGGCGGTTCTTAACCTTGACAACAACAACCGTCTGCAAGTCGGCAACGATGCAGTCTCCGTCGATCACAGGGCGGACGCTTCCGGGCATGTCTTTTACCACGACGCTGCTACCGTGGCACAGACGCGCTCAAGGGCAGACGGTTCTCTTGCTATCGCAGACTCTGCTGGCACGTTCGACGCAGTCGCCGCCGTTCACAAGTCGCAGACGTTCGCCGCTGAGCAGATCTTTAATAGCGGAATCAGAATGGGTAGCAACACGCCACTGCACTGGCGCAACGCTGCCGACAGCGCGAACATCGTCGGCCTGACGGTTGACGGCACCGACTTTGTGCAGCTTGGCGAGTCGTCGGCACCTCGTACTAATGTCAACTTCGCTGATCTGTCGCAGTTCTTCCGCTCCAATCTGGAAGTCGGTCGCTTCACGGATCGCGGTCTTGGCTCACTGCTTATTTCCGATGCGGCGGGTACGCTGGGCGCAGTCGCAGCTGTTCACAAGGCGCAGACGTTTACCGCGTTGAACACGTTCGCCGCGCAGGTAACCGTGCAAAATAACATCGCGCTTGCGTCCGAACTTGCGGGCGGCGGCCAGCTGCGAATGATTCGTTACAACACGGCCGACGAGCTTGAAGTCGGTCACAACTCCAGCGTGCTGGATCGGGCCCGCTACATCGTCAACCCGTCCGGGGGCTCGCACCTCTTCCAGCTCGGTACGACGGTGACGGCGCAGGTACTTGATGCTGCACAGGGCGGCCTGCTGGTTCGTGACCGCGTAGGCTCGCTGAAAAAGACGGGCTATCGCAACCCGGCGGTGCGCCAACTCGGTTCGAACACGACGCTCACGCAGGACTACGAATCGCAGGTGATCATTCCCACGGTCAGTAACCAAGTGTGGACATTGCCAGCGCTCGAAGAAAACACCGTGTTTCGCATCATGGTGCCGACGGGTGTAACGAGCATTCGCGTGTCCCCGGCAACGGGTATCACCATTCGCGCGCTGCTAGGTAATGACGAAATTGTGAAAGTCGGGTCTGGACAAATCGGTGTCGCTCCCTCGAGCGTCGCCGAGTTTTTCTATCGCTCCGCGACCGAGGTGTATATGTTCGGTAACGGAATAACGGACTTCGCCGTCTAATGTCGTTCATACCTTCAGGTGTCGCTGCTGCTGCTGCTGCTGGAGTCAGTCCCACTCCACCCTTCCCGGATCTTCCACCGGGAGGAGTTGCGAGCGAGTACACGGTCGTTGCGGGCGAGTCTGTAAATCTAATCGGCTATAACACTGATCCAGACAGTGGTCAATCTATCGGAACAATTTCCCCGACTACTGAATGGATCAACGATCAGTTCGCCATTGTAACTAAGGCGAAAAACAAATTTGGAGAAGCTGGTTCTGTATTCACTTTACAGTCAGCAGCTCCTCCTCCCAATAGCGACACGATCTTCCACTCAATGCGAGTGCGGGGCGTGTTTGCCGGTAGCTCAGAAGTTCAGGTCTACACGCAACTGCGAACGGGTTCGATTTACAGTACAGACGGAATCAATAAGTCTAGCTGGGAGCAAGGCTCAATCAGTGACGTTTGGGTCGACGGCAACACCTACGACGTTCAACTAGTGAGAGTACCACTGTACAGCCCGGTGTTTACAGGCAGGATCTACTGCCGCATGGAAGACACCGGCCTAGAAGGGTTTGTCGCATACAGGACTGCTAACACTCAGGCAATGTGGGTCGTGGTCCCTTATGACGACGCCCAAGACATTCGCCTGAGTCGTCGTGATACAGACGGGGCGTACACACTTGTTTCCCTGCCTGATGGTAGTACGCCTGAATGGTTGACGTACAACGACGACACCAACAGTCCGGGAAGCCAGAATTACTTGTACTTTGTTCAGGAAGGCGCACCCAACCAAGATCGCTGTCACTTTGCTATCGCAGACATTGACAGCGAATGGAACATGATCACCGACCGCGCAAGTCTTGCGGTCAAAGCAGAGTTGTTTGACCC
>JASJBB010000109.1 GCA_030066735.1 Woeseiaceae bacterium
TTCGAAGCTGACGAGCAGCGAACTGCGGTCGTCGAGCGTAGTAATGGTTGTCTCGGGGCCAATGCGGTCGCCGATATCCACGTCGGTGCCGCCGACGAAACCGTCGAATACGGCCCTGACCCGGCGATCGGCCAGCTTGATGCGCGCCTGCTCGAGCTCGACGCGAGCTGTCTCAACCGCCGTCCGCGCGGCATCGAGAGTCGTCGGTAAAACGGCGCCGGTATCCGCCGAACGAGCGTAGCGATCATAGAGGCGCTCGGCGTCGACGACGTGCAGCCGCGCCAGTTCCTCGTCGAGAACCTGCTGGCGGCTGTCGAGTTCGACGAGCACATCGCCCGCCCGGACGAACTGGCCGGGCTCGAAATTCACGGCGACCACTTCCCCGGCGGCAGCCGGATGGATCTCCGCCGACAGCATGGCCCGCGACGTTCCAACCGCTTCGATATGGGTGCCGGCATGCTCGAAACGCACCGGTTCGGCAATCACGGGCACGGCGCGGGGCGCAGGCGGCCTCGGGTCTTGCGGTGCATCCGAGCACGCGCTGACGAGGCACACAGCAGCGGCTGCCCATACCAGTCTTGGCAAAGAAATCTGCATGTCGAACTCCCCAAAATGAGGGCCGTATTATAGAGATACTGCGCGGGCGCAGCCGCGCAGATCGCAAGAAAATTGACCTCTTGTGACAATTTGTTACGAATCCGGCGCAGGGATTGCTCAGCTGAGTCCGCCGCCGTCCCGGATTTTGCGGTCTATCCATTCGTTTGCCCGGATGACGACGGCGTTGATGTCATTGCGCTGCTTGCGTTGCAACAGCGACCTCGCGGGTGAGACCAGGAATACCAGCAGCAGGATTGGCAGGAGCAGGAACCAACCGAAAAGGTTGAACAGGAACAGGCCTGCGACCAGGATGACGCCGAGCAGGATCCTGGGTGTCGCCAGGATGACCGACAGCAGCCCCGACCAGTCCAGCGCGACCGTGTCCTCGAATTGCGCGACCTTTCCCGTGGGCGCCCGGTTCACCGACGTCATCGTCGTTGCCGAAGGCGACTCCGGAGTTCGTTGGGACTCGCTGTGCCCGGCGTGCCCATGCATGAGCGGCAATCGCGGCGCGAAGGCCTCTTCGCCGAGGCGCTTCAGGATAGAGCGCGCCTCGGCCGCCTCGCTGCTCGCCGGATACTTCCGGATGATCTTGCGCGCGAGCCTGCTGGCTCGCGACGCATTACGCCGATCGCCGCGACTGCCGCCGGGACCGATGCTGTTGAACGCGTACTGCGCTTCGTTGAGCAGTTTTTCGGCGCTCGCCATCCCGGTTCCGTCGATAGATTGTCCTACTTCGCGGCCGCGAGCGCCTGGTCGACGTCCGCGATGATGTCGTCGATGTGCTCGATACCGATCGACAGGCGCACGAGATCGTCGCTAACGCCGGACGCCTCGAGTTCCTCGGGCGCCAGCTGGCGGTGCGTGGTTGACGCCGGGTGGCACGCCAGCGACTTGGCATCGCCGATGTTGACCAGCCGGGTTACCAGCTTGAGCGCATCGATGAACTTCGTGCCGGCCTCGACGCCGCCCTTGATGCCGAAGCTGAGGATGCCCGACGCTCGACCGCCCATGTACTTGTCGGCCAGCGCCTTGTACTCGCTGTCCGGCAGGCCCGCGTAACGCACCCAGTCGACCTGCTCGTGCCCCTGCAGGTGCATGGCGACGGCCAGGGTGTTCTCGCAAATGCGGTCCATGCGCAGCGGCAGCGTCTCGATGCCCTGCAGCGCCATGAAGCTAGTCATCGGCGAAATGGCCGACCCCATGTTGCGCAACGGAACGACGCGCGCGCGGCCGATGTACGCCGCTGCCCCGAGGGCCTCCGTGTACACCACGCCGTGGTAAGACACGTCGGGCTCGTTGAGACGCTTGAAACGTTCGGCATTCTTTGCCCAGTCGAACTCGCCCGAGTCGACGATAACGCCGCCAATGATCGTGCCGTGACCCGCCATGTACTTCGTCAGTGAATGCACGACGATGTCGCAGCCCCACTTGAACGGGTTGTTGAGGTAAGGACTGGGCACGGTGTTGTCGACGATGACCGGCACGCCGTGCGCGTGCGCCATGTCGGCCAGCGCCTCGAGGTCCACGACGTTGCCGGCCGGGTTGCCCAGCGACTCGCAATAGATGGCCTTGGTCCGGTCGTCGATCATCGCCGCCATGCCGTCGATGTCATCGGGCGCCGCGAACCGCGCCTCGATGCCGATTTGCGGCAGCGTATGCGCAAACAGGTTGTAAGTGCCGCCGTACAGGGTTGACGTCGTCACGAAATTGTCGCCCGCCTCGGCAATGGTCAGCAGCGAGTAAGTCGTCGCCGCCTGGCCCGACGACAGTGCAAGTGCGGCAAGTCCACCCTCCATCTCGGTCACGCGCTGTTCGAGCACGGCTGTCGTCGGGTTCATGATGCGCGAATAGATATTGCCCTCGACCTTGAGATCGAACAGGTCGGCGCCATGCTGCGTATCGTCGAACGCATAGGCCGTCGTCTGGTAGATGGGTACCGCCACGGCGTTGGTCGTGGGGTCGGGCTCGTATCCGGCGTGCACGGCCAGCGTTTCAATCTTCATTCCTGTTCTCCCTGGTTTGATCGGACAGGGTACCGCAAAGCAATGACTACGCGGTGACGTTCTCGAGAAAAGTCTCGGCCGCCGCGAAGATCGCTTTGCGCCGTTCTGGTGCAAGCCGATCGAGCGCGCGCGGCATCAGCGCCAGCCGCGGATTGCCCGCGAAGAAGTCCCGGTGCTTGTCGATGAAGCGCCAGTAAAGGCCGTCGACCACGTCGCACCAGTCGCCTTTGCCGTAGTCGCTCATCTTCAGCAAATAGTTCGAGCCGCAGATATAGGGCTTGGTCGCAAACACGCCGCCGTCGCTGAACAGCCCCATGCCGTAGACGTTGGGGCCCATGACCCACTCGGACGAGTCGATGAACATCTCCATGAACCAGCGATGCGCCGACGCGGGCCTGATTTCGCACAGCGTCATCAGGTTGCCGAGCACCATGAGCCGGGGAATGTGGTGCACCCACCCCAGTCGCTGCGCTGTCCGGATCGTGTCGTCCAGCGGCGGTATCCCGGTCGTACCGTCGTACCACGCCGCGGTTAGCTCGCGATCGTGCTTCCAGAAGTTGCTTCGCTCCTGCCGATCGCTGAATTCGCGGTAGACGCCACGCACGAATTCGCGCCAGCCGATAACCTGGCGGACGAAGCCCTCCAAACTTTGAAGTGGCACCCCATCGGATTGCGCCAGCACTGTTTCGATGACCTCTACAGGCGTCAGCAGACCGAGATTCATCAGCGGGCTGAGCAGACTGTGGAACACGGTTGCCGACCGCGTCGTCATGGCGTCTTCATAGGGACCGAATTGCGCCAGGCGATTGGCAATGAAGTCACCGAGCCAGGCCTCTGCTGCGGCCCGGGTCGTCGGCCAGGTGAACTGCGCCGCGCTCCCCGGATGGTCGTGGAACTCACTCTCTACCAGCGCGATAACGTCGTCGACGTGCGGGCCGGCCTGCGCCATCGGGATGTCGGGTGGCGTGAGGTTCCGTGGCAGCTTCTTGCGGTTATCCGCGTCAAAGCTCCATTGCCCGCCGGTTGGTTGACCGTCGTCATCGACCAGGACTCCGAGCCTGCGCCGCTGCTGCTTGTAGAAATCGGCCATCAGCAGGCGTTTCTTGCCGGAGGCGAACGCCGAGAATTGTTCCCGTGAGCAGGTGAACATCGGGCTCGCCAACTCCTCGCGCTCAAGATCACGGGCAGCTACGAATTCGATGACGCGCGCTTCCATGGCTTTGTCTTCAATTTCGAAATGTACGAGCCGCTTAGCGCCGAGCTGCTCCAGCGCATCAGCGAGCTTGTGCTCGTATTCGCGCGTGTCGCTGGTATCGAGTTCGACGTAGTGCACGTCGTAGCCCGCCGCTCGAAGCTCATCGGCATAGGCGCGCATCGCGGCCAGGAACAGCACAATCTTCTGCTGGTGGTGGCGCTCGTAGGTGCAGAGCCCGACATCCTCGGCCATGAAGACTGGTGTGGACTCGGGCGTCGGCAGATGCCGCAGCGGGAACAGCTGGTTGCCGAGTATGACCAGCATGCTCAGCGGCCGGAACCTGTGCGTGTGCAGAACATCATGTAATTGACCTGCGTCGAGCGCACCTGACGCAGCGTGCGCGCGAACGGGTTGGCGGCCACGCCCACGCTGTCGGAGACCTCCAGTCCGCCCTGCTGCAACAACGCGCGGATTTCGGTGGGTTTCCGAAACAGGCGCCAGCGATGCGTGCCGCGAGGCAGCCACCGCAGCACGTACTCGGCGCCCACGATAGCAAACAACCACGCAATCAAGGTGCGGTTGATCGTGGCGACGAACGTCGTGCCACGATCAGCGACCAGTCGGTTGCAGTCGTGCATGAAGGCATCAAGGTCGGCCACATGCTCCACGACCTCCATATTCAGCACCACATCGTATTCCTGGCCGGCAGCGACCATTTCCGACGCGGGAACCTGCCGGTAGTCGATGTCGAGGCCGCTCTCTGCAGCATGCAGGCGCGCGACCGCGATATTCTTCTCCACCACGTCGATGCCGGTGACCCGGGCGCCAAGCCGCGCCATCGACTCGGCGAGAATACCGCCGC
The DNA here is from genome assembly GCA_030066735.1 of Woeseiaceae bacterium. Lineage (GTDB taxonomy): Bacteria > Pseudomonadota > Gammaproteobacteria > Steroidobacterales > Woeseiaceae > UBA1847. The sequence goes on from JASJBB010000109.1 coordinate 4,661, forward strand.
CGCAACCCACGTCGATCACGCGCAGGCCGTCGAGTGGCGCCTCAGCCCCGGCGTCGCGGCCGAAATGCGCGCACAAGTGGTCGCGGATATAGGTAATGCGCAACGCATTGAGCGTGTGCAACGGCCAGAACGGACCCGATACATCCCACCAGGTGGCGGCCATGCTCGAGTAGTACTCGACCTCTCGAGGATCAATGGTGCGGTCCATACTCGTCATTTTTGTCTAGACATTGTCTAATAAGGTCGCGCACAATAATTGAACATTGCCGGTTTGTCCATGCAGCGCAAGGCGCCGCTGGATCCGGTTTGAATCAACAAGGAACAAGCGATGGTCAAACCCTCTGACGACGACTCGCAGCGCTACGGCATTGGCGCCGTGGCGCGGTTGACCGGCCTCACCGATCACACAATCCGTGTCTGGGAGCGCCGCTACGAAGCCGTAATCGCGGACCGCGCCCCGAATGGTCGCCGCGAATACACGCCAGCAGATGTCGAAAAACTCGGGTTGCTCAAGCGGCTCACCGATGCCGGCATCGGTATCAGCCAGATAGCCAACGACAGCATTGACGGATTGCGCGCTCGCGTCGAGGACATGTCGGGCATTGCCGGCCTGACGCGTCCCGAACGGGTTGGTGTTGCGGTGCTGGGCGATCACCTCCCGGGCAGGCTGCATGCCCAGAATCGGGAACTCGACCCTGTCGAAGTGCTGGTCGCCGACTCGAGCCGCGAGCGCTTTCTTGCCGACCTGCAGCGACAGAAACCTGACGTACTCTTGCTCGAGTCACCGGTCCTGGAGAGCTCCACGATCGAGCGCTTTTCAGACTTGCAGAAAAGTTCGGGAGCGCGCGGTGGCGTCATCGTCTACAGTTTTGCGGCCGCCCAGGATGTGGATCGCGCGCGCCGCAGCGGCTTCGTGGTCGTACGCGGACCGGCGGACGTCGACGAGGCCAGGGCCGCGATCCTCAGGGCCGCTGTGGCCGATGTCGATGCCCCGGGCCGTGCACCGCAAGCGAGTGAACCCGATCCAATCGGCGACTGGCAGTTTTCGGGCCCCATTGCACCCCGCCTATTCTCACAGCAACAGTTGGCCAAACTGGCCAAGGCGTCGACAGCGATTGACTGCGAATGTCCCCACCATCTCGCACACCTCGTCAGCGACCTGAGCGCCTTCGAAATCTACAGCGCCGGCTGCGCAAGCCGGAACGAGGACGATGCCGCCTTGCATCGCTATCTGCACCAGACGACTGCACAGGCACGCGCACTGATCGAAACCGCGCTGAAGCGGGTCGCCGAAGCCGAAGGGCTCGAATACTAGACCCGTCCCCGGCGTTACAGTTTGTTACAACTTTGTCTATATTTTACTTAGACATTTAATTGACATTCAATTCGAACCGCCTAGTATTAAGTGCGTGACCGCGCTCCATTGAAACGGTCCCCGGGCGGAGTTAGTTTCACCTCTCATTGGTCCCCCTGCCCTCCGCCTGGTCTCGGGCCGGCGCATCACGCGCCGGCCCTTTTTTTGACTGAGGAGAAGTAAGGACATGCCAAAACGTGACAGCAAGACTCAGGTCGAGATCCCGATGACCCGTCGGCAATTCGTGCGCTCCGCAGGCGCCGCGGCCGCCGTCGCTGCCGCCGGGCTCACCCCCCGCCCGACTGCCGCCAGCGACCTCCCGCGCGTGAGCGAGGACGATCCGATGGCGATCTCGCTCAACTACGTTCACGACGCCGGGAACGCGGACGCCGCAAAGCGCGCCTCGGACAGCTATTGCTATAACTGCGTGCTTTACGCAGGCGCCGCCGAGGACGAGTGGGCGGGCTGCAGCGTGTTCCCGGGCAAGGCCGTGGCCGGCAAAGGCTGGTGCAGCGTCTGGGCGAAGAAGTAAGCAGGGCCCGCAAGGCGCGAGCCGGTCATGACACCCTACGCCGTATCCGAGCCGGACCGTGAAACGGGCCTCGCCCGGCTTGCGAACTTCGTGCCGGCTGCGGGGCCGCAGTACGCGAAAACTCGCAATTTCGATTTCGGTCCGGGCCGCCGCGGCAACACGTCGGCCCTGTCCCCGTATATCCGCCACCGATTGGTCTCGGAGACCGAAGTTCTCGCGGCGGTGTTTGGCATGCACTCGCCGCGCGAGGCCGGAAAATTCGTCGACGAGGTTTTCTGGCGGACCTATTTCAAAGGGTGGCTCGAACATCACCCGGGGGCGTGGGCAGATTACCAGGACTCCGTGAGGCGGCTGGTCAGTGAACTTGAATCCGACCCTTCGCTGCTGGACCGCTACAACAGCGCGACGGCCGGCAACACGGGCATCGATTGCTTTGATGCGTGGGCAAAGGAACTCGTGGCAACGGGTTACCTGCACAACCATGCGCGAATGTGGTTTGCGAGTATCTGGGTATTCACGCTGCAACTGCCCTGGCAGCTCGGCGCCGATTTCTTCTTGAGACACCTGCTCGACGGCGACCCTGCCTCGAACACCTGCAGCTGGCGCTGGGTTAGTGGACTGCACACACCCGGCAAGACCTACCTCGCTCGTGTTTCGAACATCGTTAACTACACGGACGGCCGGTTCAATCCGCAAGGCCAGCTCGCAACGGATGCGATACCGAGAACGGAGTCCACGCCCCCGAGCCTGGCAGCCCTGCCCGCCGCCGATCTGCTGGACTTCGACGATCGCTTCGCGCTTCTGATCACCGAGGAAGACTGCAGCCCGGAGCTGGGCCTGATCGACCGCGCACCGGAAGCAGTCCTGGGGCTCGTGACCACACGGCGCCGCTCCATTGTGCCCGTTGGCGTGCCCGCCTATACGTTTGCGATGGGCGCGGTGAAGGACGCCGTCTCTCGCTCCGCACGTTCGTTCAAAGCGACCAGCGCACTAGTCGAAGCAGATTACCGGTGCGACGATCTCGTGGACTGGGCGCTATCCAGCAACGTCAAAACGGTCGTCACGTCTTATGCGCCGGTCGGCCCTGTCGCCGACTTCCTTGCAACCGCTGCCGAGCAGCTGGCAGAGCGCGGAGTCCGGTTACTCAGAGTCCGGCGCGCCTTTGACTCGACCTGCTGGCCGCACGCAACGCACGGGTACTTCCGATTGAAGAAAGCCATACCCGGCATTCTTCGCGACCTGGGTTTGCTGTCAGCCGACGATCAGCCCGACGTCAGTATGAACAGGATCGAGAAGCAGGCCACCGCCGTCGCAATGAAGCGCATGCCGAGGTAGTGCTGAGATATGAGCCCCTTCTGCAGCAGCTGGTAGTCGAGCAACAGCAACAGCGGGTATGCGATCAGCTGCGTGGCCAGCGCCCACTTCAGGCTCGACGCCACGTAGGCGAGCAGTACGGCGAGAAACACCACGTTGCTGCCGATGAACAGGTTTATCGGCAGCGGCGAACCGTGATAGAGCTGCGTGGCCCAGTGAATGCCGGTCAGGAAGCACAGGATGGCGAGCCCGTAGGTGGCGGCAAGTTCGTGGAGCGAACCGAGCCGGCCGAAAGACTCGACGCCGGCAGCCGGCAACAGCGCGCATGCGAGAAATGGCAGAGCACCTGCCAGTATCAGCGCGGAGTAAACGGGTCTGTCTTCCATCGCCTTGGCAGGCTAAATCACTCGACCTTCGCGGGCAACGTCCGTTACATCTTGTTACGCCCAAAATATGGCGAACCGACAGGTTTAAAGGCAGGATGGCGGCTGTTCATTTGCGGAGAAAAGCATGCGTTTCCTGACTGGAGCTATCCTGATCATGGCTGTATCGACATCGTCGGCATCTGAAGATGCCCTGCTCGACCAGGATTTTCGCCGGCTCGCGTCTGACGAGGTTGTAAACCTCGCCAGCGAGTATGGGGACAAAGTCCTGCTCATCGTCAACACGGCGTCCAAGTGCGGCAACACGCCGCAATACGATGGCCTCGAGAAGCTGTACCAGGAGTATGGCGACAAAGGTCTCGTCGTGCTGGGCTTCCCGTCCAATGACTTTTTCGGCCAGGAACCCGGTACCGAGGCGGAGATTCAGGAATTTTGCCGCCTCACTTACAAGGTCAAGTTTCCGATGTTCGAGAAAGTGAACGTCAAAGAGGGCGACGCTCACCCGTTCTATGACGCGCTTGCCGCGGCGGCGGGAACCTACCCGACATGGAACTTCCACAAGTACCTGGTTGGCCGTGACGGCAAGGTGATTCGCGAGTTCAGCCCGCGCACCAAGCCTTACGACGAGAAAGTCGTCGCCGAGATCGAGGCCGCACTCGGCAGCTAGGCGCCGCGGGCGTCGCTTTCGTGCCCGAGGGACCCGAGATTCGTCGCGCGGCCGACGAGGTTGCAAAAATCCTCGTCGGCCGGAGAATCGTCGCGGCCGAGTTCAATGTACCGTCGCTGCGCCTGTACGAAGAAAGGGTCATTGGCCAGCCGGTGACCGCGATCGATACGCGCGGCAAGGCCATGTTGACCCGCTTTGGGAATGGCCTCGTGATGTACAGTCATAATCAGCTCTACGGCCGCTGGTTTGCTGTGAGCCGGGACGAACAGCCACGCACTAACCGGCAGCTCCGCGTCGCCCTGCACACTCGTTCTCACAGCGCGTTGCTTTACAGCGCGTCCGATATCGAAATCTTCGACGCGAGCGAGGAAAGCGATCATCCTTTTCTCAATCGTGCCGGCCCGGATATTCTCGACCCGAGCCTCGATGTGGCCGCGATCACCGAACGTCTCGAGGCGAAAGATTTTCGCAACCGCGCCCTCGGCAACCTGTACCTCGACCAGGGCTTCCTCGCCGGCAACGGCAATTACCTCCGCTCCGAGATTCTGTGGGCCGCCCGCCTGAACCCGTTCACCAGGCCGAACTCACTCAACTCCACTGCACTCAAACGGCTGGCACGGGAAACGCTGGCTATCGCCCGGCGGTCGTATCGCACGCGCGGCCTTACGGTGCCGGAAAAAGTCGCGCGCGAACGCCGCACGCAGGGCATGTCATTCGAGCAGTATCGCTTCCAGGTATACGGCCGCGACGGGCTGCCGTGCTACCGATGCGATACAACCATCGAACGCCTCGCCAGCGGCAGTCGCGGCGTCTTCATTTGCCCGAGCTGTCAGCCCCGCTAGCCCTGCGCGCGATCTCGCGCGCGGTGCCTTTGAACAACAGGTTGTGCGCAGGCAGCGTCGCATACCAGTACAGCAGACCCCAGACGCCGGCCGGGTGAAAATACCCCTGCACCGTGATGCGGCGCCGTTCGCCGAGATCGCGAACGCGGTATTCCAGGACGCCCACGCCAGGCGCTTTCATTTCCATCAACAGTGTGAGCCGCTCGCCCGGCTCAATCGCGATGACCCGCCAGGCGTCGATGACGTCGCCGACTCGCAGATGGGACGGATGGCGACGGCCGCGGCGAAAGCTCGGCCCGCCGACGATCCAGTCCATCGTGCGGCGCAACCACCATAGCGGCCGCCCGAAAAAGAAGTCTCCGCCTACCCCCACCTGGCAAATGACCTGCCAGATGTCGTCTTGCGCGGCAATCGACTCGGCTACCCCCTTCTCCTGCTTCGAATAAAAGCTGTACTCCGGGCGGAAGTTCCTGCAGGCGGCAGCGCTTTCGACCCAGCGCGCCGGCACGGCGTGCTGCCGGTCGGCGTTGAGCGCCTGCTCGGCTGCCTGCCGAACCGAGAGCAATTCCTGCGGGATCAACTCGGCCAGGCGCTTATCCCGGGCAACCACGTCCTGCGACAGCCCGTCGATCAGTGCCCGCGCGATGTTGGTCGGAACCGCGGTCACCAGGCGTAGCCAGTAGGATGACAGTCGGGGCGTCAGCACCGGCACAGGGACAATGACCGGCCGCTTGCCGACCAGGCTGCCGTACGTGCGCATGATCTCGGCATACGTCAGCTCATCCGGACCAGCCACGTCGTATATCTCGCCAGCCGTTTCACCGAACCGTGGCGCCTCCGCCAGGTAGTGCAGCAGGTTGTCGAGCGCAATCGGCGTGGACCTGGAAAACACCCAGCGCGGCGTGATCATGACCGGCAAGTGATTGACCAGGTCCCGAATGACCTCCCAGGCAGCCGAACCCGGGCCGATGATCATGCCCGCGCGTAGTTCGGTCACCGGGATCCGGCCCGTGCGCAAGACATCGCCGGTTTCCTCCCGTGACTGCAAATGCGCCGACTCGGGGTTGTCTGGCGTCAAGCCGCCGAGGTAGACGATGCGATCAACGCCGGCCCGCTCCGCCGCAGCCGCAAAGTTGCGGGCGGCCTCGGCGTCGAGCTGCGGAAAGTGCCTGCCTGCCGCCATCGAATGGACGAGATAGTAGGCAGTTCCAATACCTTCCAGCGCGGGCCCAAGGGTGTCGGGATGCAGCGCATCGGCCGCCCGAAGTTCGACGCCATCCCAGTCGCGACCCTCGAGTACCTCGACGTTGCGCGCCGTTGCGCGCACCGGCCTGCCCCGCCCGCGCAGGAACTCGACCAGGTTGGTGCCAATGTAGCCGCTGGCGCCGAAGACGAGGTCCGGCGTCACG
>JASJBB010000105.1 GCA_030066735.1 Woeseiaceae bacterium
ACCCCTCTTCGACTACGACAAGTACTGGGCCGAGTGCTACGGCACGGCCCCGTTCCTGCCGATGTCGCGTGCCGAGATGGACGAATTGGGGTGGGACTCGTGCGACATCATCATCGTGACGGGCGATGCCTACGTCGATCACCCGTCGTTCGGCATGGCCATCATCGGCCGGTTGCTCGAGTCGCAGGGTTTTCGAGTCGGCATCATTGCCCAGCCCGACTGGCACTCGAAGCTGCCGTTCGAGGCGCTCGGCAAGCCGAACCTGTTCTTCGGCGTCGCTGCCGGCAACATGGACTCGATGATCAACCGCTACACGGCCGATCGTAAAGTTCGCAATGACGACGCTTACACGCCCGATGGCATCGGCGGCAAGCGCCCCGACCGCTGCTCCCTCGTCTACTCGCAGCGCTGCAAGGAAGCCTACGGCGACGTGCCGATCGTCCTCGGCGGCATCGAGGCCTCGCTGCGGCGCATCGCGCACTACGACTACTGGCAGGACAAGGTGCGCCGCTCGATGCTCGTCGATGCGCATGCCGACATCCTGCTGTACGGCAACGCGGAACGCGCCATCGTCGAACTGGCGCACCGCCTGGCGCGCGGCGAGCCCATCGGCGACATCCGGGATATCCGGGGCACCGCGTTCCTGCGCAAGGACACGCCGAAGGGCTGGTGGGAGATCGATTCGACCCGCATCGACCGCCCGGGGCGCATCGACGCGATCGTGAGCCCGTACGTCAACACGCAGGACACCGAGGCCTGCGCGACCAAACAAGCCGAAGGCGAAACCGAGCCAGAAGGCAACGTGCTCCGCTTTGTGCCGGACGCGAAGAAGAACCGCAGCCGTTCCGTGATCCGCCTGCCGTCTTATGAGAAAGTCCGCAACGACAAGGCGCTGTATGCCCACGCGAACCGGGTGCTGCACCTCGAGACCAACCCGGGCAACGCACGCGCGCTCGTGCAGGCGCACGGGCAGCAGGAACTGTGGCTGAACCCGCCGGCCAACCCGCTCACCACGGCCGAGATGGATTACGTGTTCGGGCTCCCCTACGCGCGCGTGCCCCACCCGGCCTATGGCGATGCCAACATTCCCGCTTACGAGATGATCCGGTTCTCGGTCAATATCATGCGTGGCTGTTTCGGCGGCTGCACGTTCTGCTCGATCACCGAGCACGAAGGCCGGATTATCCAGAGTCGTTCGGAAGAGTCGATCCTCGAGGAAGTCGAGAAGATCCGCGACACGACGCCGGGATTCACCGGGGTCATCTCGGACCTTGGCGGCCCCACGGCCAACATGTACCGGCTGGCCTGCAAGAGCAAGAAGATCGAGGCCGCGTGCCGCAGGCCCAGCTGCGTGTTCCCGGGCATCTGCAGCAACCTCAACACGGATCACTCGGCGCTGACGCAGCTGTATCGCAAGACGCGCGCACTGCCGGGCATCAAAAAAGTATTGATCGCATCCGGGCTACGCTACGACCTCGCCATCGAGGATCCCGAGTACGTCAGGGAACTGGTGACGCACCATGTCGGCGGGTACCTCAAGATTGCGCCCGAGCACACGGAGCGCGGCCCGCTGGACAAGATGATGAAGCCGGGCATCGGCAGCTACGACCGTTTCAAGGAGCTGTTCGAAAAATTCAGCAAGGAGGCCGGCAAGGAGCAGTACCTGATCCCGTACTTCATCGCGGCGCACCCCGGGACGACGGACCTCGACATGGTCAACCTGGCGCTGTGGCTCAAGAAGTACAATTTCCGCGCGGACCAGGTGCAGGCGTTCTACCCGTCACCGATGGCGACCGCGACGGCCATGTACCACACGACGAAGAACCCGCTGCGCAAGGTGACCTACGACAGCGAGCAAGTGGACATCGTGAAAAGCCGCGTCAAGCGCCGCCTGCACAAGGCGCTGCTGCGTTACCACGACCCGGACAACTGGCCGATGATTCGAGAGGCGCTCAAGGAGATGAAGCTGGAGCACCTGATCGGGTCGGGGCCCGAGAAACTGGTGCCGGCTACGCAGCCGCGCGGCTATCAACCGAAGGGTTCGGCGCGCCGCAAGAATACGAAACAGGCACACGAAAAGCGTGTGCGCCGCGGCAAGGCGTTAACCCAGCACACGGGGCTGCCGCCGAGGACGACGCGTTAGCGGTTAGCTTGCTCGTCCTTCTCAGCGCGTATGCGCTGCAACTGCCGCATGGAGTCGTTTTGCTGACCGATGATGGCCAGGGCGAGCGCGCCCAGGCTAATGACGATGACCATTTCCATTGCTTTCGCTACCTCTTGTTAATGGGGCGAGGAGCCCGCTTCTCAGCCTTCAGTCGCTGAGAAGCCGGCCGTCCCGAATCCCGTCGTAACCGCGGCGGGTGCGCCGCCTCTTGCCCTGGCGAAAGCGTGCCTCGCCAGGCGCCTGCGCCGCGCGATGCGCGACTGGGGTTTCCTGCTGTTGTCGTTGCGTTTCATGTCTGTGCCTCAATTCGAAAAAAAAGCCGGCGCGTTGCGCCGGCGTAAATCAGAAAAACTAGACGCCAGAAGCGTGGTGATAAGGATAGTCGTTTCCTGAAGTCAGTCAATCTTTTGTCTATGTTTTAATTAGACAATACTGTATCAAGTTGTAACACCGGGACGTGAATCCGGTACGGCCCGTGTCCAAGTCCGCATAATCGTGCTCCCTGGCATTTGACAATATCCGGACACATGACCGTACAACCGACAACTTCTGCCCTTCTGGGGGTGCTCTGATGCCCCGCGAAGCAACACCGCATGACTGGCTGACCCTGCTCGTATTGACCGTGCTCTGGGGCAGCGCATTCATGTTCAATGAGCTGGCGCTGTCTGCCTTCCCACCAGCGGTCCTGGTTGCAGGTCGCATTGTGATTGCCACCATCTTCATCTGGGGCTTCCTGCGCCTGAGCGGCGACAGGTTGCCACCGCTCGGCCGTTCCTGGCTGCCGATGGCGGTGCTCGCGTTCTTCGGCAACGTACTGCCGTTTCACCTGGTCGCCTGGGCGCAACAGCACATCGATTCGTCGACCGCAGGCATCCTCATGGCCGTGATGCCGCTGTTCGTCCTGACGCTCGCCCATTTCTTTATCCCGGGCGCTCGACTAACGCCTTTGCGCGTCGTCGGGTTCGTGATCGGATTCTCGGGAGTCGTTATCATCATTGGTCCCAATACGCTATTCGGCATCGAGAACTCGGCCGCGTTCTGGGGCGCCCTGGCAACCCTGGGCGCTGCCCTGTCGTACGCCGGAAACACCATTTACGCCCGACGCCTCGGACCTGGCGATCCGCTACGCCGAGCGGCGGGCATGTTGATCATTGCCAGCATGCTCTCGATGCCGGCAGCCTTCGTGGAACTTCCCGCCGTCGTGATGCCGGGGATGCTGGCCATCGTCGCAATTAGCGTCCTCGGGCTTCTCGCCACGGGCTTTTCGACGATCCTGTACTTCCGGCTGATCCAGGGACCGGGTCCGGCCTTCCTGTCGATGGTGAATTACCTGGTACCCGCCTGGGCCGTCGTGGCAGGGGCACTACTCCTGGGCGAGACCATCTCGCAGACCATGATGTTGGGGCTGGGGCTCATTCTTGCCGGAATCGCGTTCAGCGAATTGGGCGCCCGGGTCGTGCCGTTGTTGCAGAACGTAAGAGACCGCCTGCTGCCGGCCCCGCCCCGCGTTCCGGTGCGAGTCAGCGCGCAGCCACGCGAAGCGATGGATCGCAGATCCAGCCTTCGAGCCGGTCGACGTCTTCAGGCGCACCGTATCGTGCGCCTGAGCGAAGGCACCCCCACGCTGCCTGTAAGGCGCAGACAAGCGCGTCGAGCGAGTCGGCGCCCGGGTCATCGACCAGATGGTCTGGCGCGCTGACCGTTAATCCGTAGACGCGCCGCCCGGCGGCTCCCGTGAGTTCCGAGAGCAACCGCTGCCGCGCGCTATGCTGCTCAGCAGTTTGTTTCGCCCTGGTGTCGTTCTTGTAGCTGGTTTGCCCGATGAGCCTGCGCGCGGCCACGCCCGGGTAAGCCTCCAGCACGACGCGCGAGGTGTCGCCTTCGTGGTTGCAAGGGAGATGGACACCGGATTGCAGCAACCGCGGCGCGCCCTCGAAGAACATCAACCCGACCGGAGTACCGTACAGGGTCTGCGGACTCTGGGAACGCGTCAGGACGTCGCACGCGCGCTTGTGATGCTTGTCGCCCGGCGGCCGGTCCCGCTTGTAGTCCTCGAGGACTTGCCTGAAACCGCGGCGATCCAATCCCGCCACCTCACGAATGTATCCGGCCCAGGATAAGGGCCAGCCGATATTCTCGACCAGCCTGCGGGATTGGCCGAACGGAAAGTCCATGCCGGCCACCCAGGGTCCCGGTGTGGCCAGGAACGCTTCGAAACTGACGAAGTCCTGCAGCTCGATCAGCTCTTCAAACGCCAGGGCGCCGTCGCCAAGACGCGCCCGCACGCAAGTGATCGGCTTGCGCGCGGAAGGCGCACTGGTGAAATCGATGCCGTAGATCGTTGTCGAATCGGGGCGCAAAGTCCGGCCAGCCTGGGGCTTTTGGGCCGCGGCTCAGGCCGCAGTCAGTGCAAAACGTTCCCGCAGGAAGTGAGCAACGCCATCCTGGTCGTGGTGCCCGATGACCGCCGTTGCGGCCGACTTGATGCTGTCGATCGCGTTGGCCGGCGCGTAGCTTTCGTCGGCGGCTTCGAACATGCTGAGATCGTTGTCGCTGTCGCCGAAGCAGATGACTCTTTCGAGACCCAGCAGCCGCTTCATGGCGTTGATGGCACCGCCTTTACTGGCCTCGCTGTGGTGCACATCCAGCCAGCACCAGGGCTCGCCCTCCCACGCCGTGCCGGAGTAAGCCACGAGGTTCGCCTCGTCATTGATGGCGCGACGCACGGAATCGACGGCGTCGCCATGGCCGATGGAGTTCACGTGAGTAACAACGGCATCCGGCGGCAGCTCGTTGAGCGGACGACTCGTCGTGTGCGCGTCGCTACTGATGCTACGGATGAGCTGGCGCTCGATGAGCGAACGCAGCGGCGGGTGGTAAACGACGCTCTCGTCGCCTTCGTCAAACGTGAAGACAAAAGGCGTAATGCCCTTGTCGTCACAGGCGCGAACGACGATCGCCAGTTCGTCAGGCGTTAGCGTGGCGCCGCTGGAAAAATGCCGGGTCTCCGGATGCCAGATCATCACGCCGTTCTTGAAAGCCTGTGGCAGCGTGAAGCGATGGCCTTCGAGTATGTCGCGCGCGCCCTGGCGGGTGCGGCCGGTTGCGACCGTGTAGGCGATGTTGCGCTCGCGGAGCAACCTCAGCGTCTCGCTGGTAAAACGCGAGATGCGGGACCTCCGGTTCAGGAGCGTGCCGTCGAGGTCGAAAACCACCAGGTCCATGGGACGTTAATATGCCGGGGGCTTGAGGACGAGCTCGGGCGTGCGCCGCTTGTAGTCCTCGTAGTCGTCCTGGCCGCCCCAGCGCTCGTCGGCCTTGTCCTCGAGCATCGGGACCCCGCTAACCCTCGTAAGCAGCAGGTAGACGAACACGGGCGAGATGAGCGTCGCCCATTGCCAGCCTTGCAGCACCGGGATAGCGACGATGGCCATGCCGATCCAAAGCACGATCTCGCCGAAGTAGTTCGGGTGGCGCGACCAGGCCCACAACCCGGTGTTGATGAATTTGCCCTGGTTAGCAGGATCTTTCCTGAACCGGGACTTTTGCTGGTCGGCGGTAATTTCGATCAGCATGCCTGCCAGCCAGATTGCGAGTCCGATGGCGCCGATCAGTCCCAGCGGCTTTCTCACCCCGCCGGTGATGACGGCCAGCGCGGCCCCCGCGGTCAGCAGGACCCACAAACCCTGCAGCGTCCACGCCAGCAGGAACTGCAACGGCCGCGTCTTGATCTCGTCGAAGCGGCTATCGTTGCCGGCTTTGGAAATGCGGATAAACAAAAAACCGGAGAGCCGGATCGACCAGATCAGGACCATGCCGGCGACCAGCGTCGCCCGCAGGTCGAGGGGGCCCGACAGCACCACTGCTACAACTGTCACGGTTACGTAACTGATGCCGCCGACAAGATCGTAGTAGTGCTCGGTCTGTGTCAGCGCCGCGGGAACAAAAGCCAGCCAGTTAATGGCAAACGCCAGGAAAGCACACAGCGCGAACACCGGGATGGACCCGACGCGGATACCGCCATCGCTGCCGGCCCACGCGATTGCGGCACCGACCGCCACGGCGATGATGATGGGAATGATGTTCTCTGCTGCGCTGCGTTCAGCCATGATTAGCCCCTTAACCTGCTCAAAAAGGTAGCACGGGCCCGGGGCTGAATGGGTAACGAAATGTATCGGCGGCCCGTTGCAAACCGTTCACTCCTGGCCGGCATCCAATTAACACTGCCATAGCGCAATGGCGACGGCCTGGGGGTAGGTGTGGACATAAGAAAAGTCGCCCGCAGAAGCGGGTATGTCGTATTGGTATTGCTGGCGATCGGGGCGATCGGCTTTGCGGCGCTGTACTTCAAGCAAGTACCGATACCGGACCTTGCCGCTGCGACGGCCGTCGATTCGAAGATCCATGACGAGCGCTATACGCCGGTCATCAGGGACGTCAGGGATGAACTCGACGAGCGCCGGCAGTCGCTGACAGCACCGTCCATTTCGCTGGCCGTGGCCGTCGATGGCGAGCTTGTGTGGGCGGAGGCCCGCGGCTATGCGGACCTCGAATCGCAGGAAGCCGCGACGCTGGATACCACCTACCTGGTCGGCAGTGTGTCCAAGCCCATCACGGCCGCTTTGGTGGCGAAGCTATGGGAAGACGGGCTGATCGATCTCGATGCCGACGTGCGGGAGTACGTACCTGCCTTTCCTGAGAAGGCGCATCCGGTGACACTGCGCCAGCTCCTGTCGCACCAGGCCGGCATTCGGCATTACAAACGGGCGCTGACGCCGTTGCATTCCGAAATGGCGAGAAACGAGCAGTTCGATACGATCGAAAGCAGCCTGGCCATCTTCAAGGACGACGAGCTCCTGTTCGAGCCCGACACCTCGTTCAACTACAGCACGTACGGCTACACGCTGGTCAGCGCCGCGGTCGAGGGCGCCACCGGCCGGTCTTTCCACGAGCTGCTGGAAGAGCGCGTGTTCGAGCCGTTGGCGATGAGCCGGTCCACGCTGGATGACGACAGCTCGCCGACCCGCGTTTCCGATTACGTGGTGTTGTTGTCCGACAGCGCGGTGCTGCCGGCGCCGGAGACGAACAACAGCTACAAGTGGGCTGGCGGCGGCATCGTATCAACGCCATCCGAACTCGCACGCTTCGGCGCGGCGATGCTGCGCAACGAATTGTTGTCCGAAGCAACCAGCGAAGTCGTCTTTACGGCCCGCAAGACGGCTGACGGCGAGCTGAATCCGCAGCACTATGGCCTGGGCTGGCGCATGGGCGGCATTCGTTATGCCGAAAACGAGGACGACGAGCCCGAGATCCTGCCGTTGATCAGCCACGGCGGCTCGTCGATGGGCTCCGCGTCCGTGCTCTTGCTGTTACCCGAACACGATATTGTCGTTGCAATGACGGCGAACTCGGTCGCTGATGGCGGCTCGGGACCGGTCACGTCGGTCGCCGCGGATATCATGCGCGAGTTCCTGCGCTTTAAGAGCGCCACGCAACCCTGATCAGCCGGTCGTCATTTCGCTCCCGGTTCGGCCTCCAGCGCCGCGATCCTGCCGTCGATAAACGGCCTGGCGCGCGGGTTCAACTCGGCCGCCCGCTGAAAGCCTTCGATAGCAGCGGCCTTTTGCCCGCTGGCTGCGTACAGCTCGGCGAGCATGAAGAACGAGTAGTACGACTCCGGGTAATGCTCGGTATTGATCCTGGCAAACGCCACCGCGGCATCCAACTCGCCGCGGCCCGCGAGCGCCTGGGCATACAGAGGCAATGACATTTCGCTGAAATCGTAGCTGTGGCTGCCGTAAAACTCGCCGCGCAGCTTGTTGTAGGTCGTCACGGCCGTTTCAAGCCCGCCGCCGGCCAGCTGTTCATCGAGGATGTCCTGGATCAGCTTGGGCTGCGGCCGGCCACGGTGGCACGTCACGCAGCGCACCTCGACAGGATCCGATGCTTCGATATCGTTGAGCGACGCGACGTGGTCGGTATTGATCGCCATCACCATCTTCAGCATGCGGCGGGCCTTTTGCTTCATCGGCTTTTCATCGGACGCGAAGTCGAAGGTATCGAGCGGCTGGCCGGCCTCGCCCACGTGACAGGTCTCGCAACGCACGTCGAGACCCATCGCAAAACCTTTCATGGTCTCACCGAGCTCGCGCGAGCTGATGTCCTGCGGCAGCACCTCGAGATTCCGGGGATTGGCGAAAACGTCCTTCTGTGGCGCCTGGCCCGCCGCGACAGTTGGCAGCACCAGCACGACCAGTGAGAACAGCAGTGAGATGGATTTCATGGGGACACCTCCGGAATTGGATTGCCGCTTCACCTTAGCGCCCGGGGCGGTACCGGCGGTCCGCGCGAGGCAAGCGAAATGTCAGGAAACCGTCAGGACGCGGCCTTGCGTGCCCCTCGCCGCGCCGGGCAAGGCGGGAATCGGGCTATCCTATGCCCATGACGGGCTCCGACCACAAAATGCCCAGCGGCGCCTCGCGTTCGCGGATTGTTGTTTTCCTGCTCGCTTTCGTGTCGCTGCTGGTGCTGGCCCTCGTGTGGCAGGCCATCCAGACAGCCGCCAGCAATCGCGCGACCGCGACGCGGGTGCTGCAAGATTACGGCCGCCTTGCCGCCGATGAGTTCACGCGTCGCGCAATGGTCAGTGTCGGGTACACCGGCTATTTCGCCCATATCAATGCACTGCGCCGCCAACTGGCGCAGGGTGCCGATATCCTATCGCGGCCCCTCGGCGCGACTGCCGACGACGACGTCCGCAAAGCGGCACAGCTCGCGCGCGTGCGTTTTCTGATCGATGGATCGGGGGCGCAGTTCTCGAGTCCGGTGGACAGCGAGGTCGGCGCCTTTATTACCGAGCGTGCAGCGGCGGTGGCCGCCATGCCGCTGGACACGACGCCGCTCGTCATCGAACACAAGCCGTTCGACGGTCGCTCGCAGACGTTTGTCCTGGCAGCAGCCAACGACGCCGTACTCGGTTTCGAAGTGGACCGGGCGGTCCTTGGCGAGCGGCTGCGCGAGGTTTTCGAGGGCGATCCCCTGCTGCCCGCATCGCTGGCGCGCGGTGCTGTCGGCAACGAATCGCTCTACCTGGAGTTCAGCGACGATAGCGGTGCGGTGCTGTTCTCGACGCAGGGCGATTACGATCCGTACTTGTTGACGACGAAACTCATCGATGACGAGTACAGTGGCATTTTCCTTGACCACACCATTGCGATCGCGATTGACGCGAGTGCCGCCGAAGCGTTGATCATTGGCGGACTGCCACGATCACGCCTGCCCTTGCTCCTCGTCACGGTGCTGCTGACTGTCGGTGTCCTGGTCGCCGCGATACTGCAGCTGCGCCGTGAGTACGCCTTGATGAAAATGCGCAGCGACTTCGTGTCCGAGGTTTCGCACGAGCTGCGCACGCCGCTCGCGCAGATCCGCATGTTCATCGAAACGCTGTTGCTCGAGCGCTTCGAAGCGCCCGACGCCAGGCGACGCGCCCTGGAGATCATCAATCGCGAATCGCAGCGGCTGACCCACCTCGTCGACAACGTACTGCGCTTCTCCGGGGAGAACGGCAATGCGCCGCCCCTGAACGTTACCAGTGGTCCGCTCGCACCCACGGTCGCGCGAGTCGTTGAGGAATTCCGGCTGCTGGCCGATGCGGCAAACAACACGATCGAGCTGGACCTCGACGAAGAGGCCGAAGCGGCCTTCGACGAAGACGCGTTGCGGCGGGTCCTGCTGAATCTGCTCGACAATGCCGTCAAGTACGG
>JASJBB010000106.1 GCA_030066735.1 Woeseiaceae bacterium
AGATCTAAATGACGGGGCGAGCCGTCATTGCCCGATAACTTCGACGGGCGGTGGAAACCACTCGCCGCTTTGCACGACGGGCTTCGGCACGTAGGCCCGGAACGTCAGCGAGAACGGTTGTCCCGCGGGGGACGGTAGCCAATTGGATTCGGCCACGGATTCATCGGGCTGCGGTGCAATCAGGAGCTTGAGGGAACCGTCCGGCTCCTTGGTGACATCGGACCAGGTACTGAGGACGAAGCGGTCCAGGGAATTCGGCACGGGCCGGAAATCGGGGAGACTCACCAGGTGCAACGACCAGAGAACGTTTGCCACATCCTGCGGCAAGGCGTCGGCGGCGAAATGCAGAACGTATCGATTGTCGCCATGCAACTGCTCGCCACCACCGTCACGCGTCGTTACGTGGTAGATCACCTCGTGCCGCGATTGCGCCCATATCCCGACGAGGTTCGCCGCGGTCCGAATCGCGTAGTCGTCGCCGTAATTGCCGACGATCAGTGTCCCGAGCCAGTTGTTCTTCGACGCGCCGGCCTCGGTAACCGCGAACTGCAGAAATTCGGGAATGACCTTGTCACGCAACAGTGCGTCTGCCGCCTCGCGTATTTGCGGATTCCCTATTTCCTGCGCAACGGCGCGTACCTTCGCCTGCAGCTGCGTCGCTTTGGGAGATACGTCGATCGCACTCGTCAGGATTTGCTCGGCATGATCAAAGAGCTCGACGCCAATCAGCGATTCGTTGTCGAATTCGGGCAGGTCGATTGCCGGAGGAAAATCGGGCTTGCCCAGCGCGCTTGCGCGAATCTGGTCCCTTAGTCCGACTGCAACGTCCGGGCTATTCTGAAGTTCCACGCGCGCCAGCATTTTCGCCTTGTACGATCTCAACTCGATCCTGACGGCCCCGTCCGGAACCTCGCCAGTGTAGCCCGGCGCGACAAATGCGAACTTGCCGTAAGGCTGCAGCGGGAAGTTGCGCTGGTTGATGTTGGTAATGACTTCGCCCCACTCGTCGCAAATCTGCGCTGTGTAGTAGCGACCCTCGACTTGCGGAATATCGAGCACCACGGGCGTATCGTCGTCGACGGCAATCCACAACTGTGAGTTCGTCACCGACATGTTCGGGTTAACGAAATCCACGCTGGCCAGAGGATTGTGATGAACAACGTTGTACTCCAGACCTTTACTGTCGACGTCGAGGTTTTCCTGGCGGATGATCAGGGCGCGTCCGAGCAGATAAACGTATGCCTCCGTGATCGTTTCCTCATCAAGGGCAGGATCTTGCGCCCGCACACACCCGGTGGCCAGGAGTGCCCCGACGGACAGGATACTTGCAGCGATCAGCAGGCGAGTATGGTTGATTGCTCTCATCGTATTTTTCCCGATTGCGCGATCGACTCGTGCTTCCACAGAGTCTGTTGTATTAGGTTCATCGAGGATACTCGACTAATCCCGGGCAATTCGGTTTCATCTTGTAACTTTTCACGCAGGTGGCTACGGAATCTCCGATCGGGTCCTGCTTCGCGGAGCACGACAGTGTTTTGGGCAGTAATCGCATTCCTCGATGTGCCCGGCGCCGGTCTAGTCGTAGCCGAACCGCATCTCGAGTTCCGCGCCTACGGCGAAGTTGCTTTCGCGCGTCTCCTCGACCAGGAAACGTGGCCAGCTCACGCCGGTGGAAAGCTCGAGATACAGCCACTCGCGAAGCAGCCGGCGCCTGAAGCGCACCTCGAAGCCATAGTCCTCGACGTCAATCTCGCTGTCCGTTTGCCCGGTCACGAACACGTTGTAGGAAAACGCGCTACGACCTTCCAGGCTCTGGTACGCCAACAATTTGCCCGTCCAGCGGACGCCGTCGGTATTCCGCTGGGTAACAAGGACGTTCCATGATCGGAGTAGCCAGTCCCGGCTGACAAAGTAATCGAGAATCGTCGTCAACGAGGCTCCTCGCCCGCGGTCGTCACGCCAGAAGATGCGCGGCCGTACGCGCAGCAGCCAGTCTTCACCGAACTTTCGATTCCAGCGGTAGTTCGCCTGCACGTACGGCTGCAGCTTGCCGCCGGTAAACGCGACGCCGACCCCGGCGTCGAAGCCTCTCGCGAGCCCGTAGCGCTGGCGGTAACCGAGGCCCAGGAACCAGTCCTCGTCCCCGGTATCGTTGAACTTGTCCGGGATATCCTTGATCTCGGAGCTCTCAGATCCGTCCAGCAGGTTGTCGCTGTCCGTATGCCCAACGATCATCCCGACACGCTGGCGAAGTGCAGGCAGCGGCACCCGCACGCGGAACCTTGGGCGCTTTTTCAGCCCGTCGCGCTCGTCCCAACGAGCACCAAGAGACAGTCGACCCCTTGGCAATTCGGCCTGCCGCTCGAGCTCCGCTGTGGCGAATAATCCGTCAAACCAGAACGCCGTGTTGTTGACCACAGAGGAAACGACGTCCTGACTCTGGTCCAGCAGTCCCGCTCGCATCGATGGTAAGTACCCATCCTCGCCGGGTTCTAAGTTGCTTTTCTCATCGGCTGCCGGAACTGCAGACTGTTCATTAGGTGACGCAGTTAACTCCTGCGGCGGATTTTCCGGCACAGGCGAACCGCCCGTCGCAGCGCAACCGGGCGCGGCGAGGATCACAATCAACATAGCTCTGCGGATCACATTAGTTAGTTCGCTGCTGCTCGTACAATCGAATGTAGTCGCGGTAGTGGCTAATGTACCGGTCGAAATGCTCCACGAGTTCCTCGAGCTGCCGCTCGCTGCCGACAAAGTACCGGAGCAGGTCCTCCTGCTGGAATTCCATTAGCCGCCCGAGGTTAGGCGCAACGTCCACGACGTTATAGAGGTCCATGTCGGAGTACTCGAGAATCGGGCGATCGTCAGTGTGAATCGGCGCGCCGTCCACCAGCGCGTCTATGTCGCTCTCGCCGAGGAGCAGCATGCTCGCGAGCTTGTATACGTTGTCCACATTGAGGCTGCGCAGATCGGCTTCGACCTTGACCATCTTTTCATTCAGCTCGTCGAGCTCGACCTGCGTCTGCGCTGGTGTGCCCACCAGGATGATGAAATGTGTCGGAAACTGGGTGAAATACCAGGCCGTGGTGTGCGGAAAGACCGTGTCGAACGTCGCGATCAGGATCCGCAGGTCCTCGAAGGACAGGCCGCCTATCGGCAGCCACGCGGCGGCAACGCCATCTGCACCGAGCGCGTCCCGCATGATCTCGAAGTACTCCCGGGTGTACAGGTAAGGATTGCGCTGGTACTTCAGGTTGGTCACGTCCGTGACGATGACGGAGAACTCCTCGTCCGTGGTGGCGATATAGTTGCGGGCGTCGTCCAGCACGATAGTGAGATTCGGATCGGCATAGGACGCATAGTTGACCGCGCTGAAAAGCGGCGCCGCGTCGATGATCTTTGTCTCGATCTCGACAGCATGAACCTTGACGCCGTGCAGCAACATGCTTCCGGAGGTGGTGCCGGTGCCGTAGCCCACGGTCAGCGCAACGCTCGGCTCCTCGGCCAGCAGCAGCGGCACGTGCGCGAGCATCTTCGAGTCGGCCAGCAATACGGGGTCCGTTCCCGACACGTTCTGGCCGTCGACGAACAGCCCACGGTAGTCGCCCCGCTCCACGGCGGTGACGGTCCCCGACAGGCCCTCCTCGTAGTAGATGATGTCGAAGCCCTCGGCCGCCGTGCGCAGGTCCGGGCCCTTGAGTTCGGCATGAAACGTCTTGCTGTCCGCGAATACCAGCAGGTTCGCGACCACGGCGATAACGACCAGGAAGACCCACTGCGTCCTTGCCCGGCCGCCCACCCGCAACAGGAAAGCCACCGCGATCAGCAGGCTGAGATTGATGAGCACGAGCGTGGTGTTCCACATGCCGACGAACGGGATCAGCACGAACCCGGTCAGTACGCTGCCCAGCACGCAGCCGAGCGTGTTCGAGAAAAACGTGTTGCCGGCCTTGGCGCCGATCCGGTCGATGTCGTGCGCGTAAATGCGCACCCCGAGCGGGAACAGGATTCCCATGAACACCGCGGGAATGAAGGCCGCCGTGAATGCCAGGGCCAGGCCGAGTGTCAGCTGGCTCACCGGCGTAGCGTCCGCAAGCAACGTCGTCACCGACTCGAATTGCCGGAACAGCAGCAGCACGACGGCGCCGCTGAGCGCCGTGACGATGGACACGGCACTGAACCAGGACTCGAGGTCCTGGCGCTGGTCGACCTTGCGCGCCACGACCCAGGCCCCGACCGAAAAGCCCAGCAGGAATCCGGCGAGGATGAGCGCGAACGCCTGCGACGTCGACAGCCCGTAGGTCGAGAGGATGCGAACCCACAGCATCTCGTAGCCGAGGCTGATGAAGCCGGTGAGGAACAGGAAAACCAGCATGTAGGAATATGGCGCCCGCTCGTTTTCCGCCGGACGCGCGTCACCAGTGTCCCGTTTGCTCAGCGCGATGATCAGGGCGACCAGCAGGTTGCCGCCGACGGCAATCATGAACGTGCCGGCGACGCCGAAATGGCGCACGAGCACGAAGCCGGTCAGCAGCGCGCCGGCGCAGGCCCCGAGCGTATTGAGGTAGTAGATCCTGCTGAAACTGGAACCCAGCCTGGCCGAGTCGCGGACAAAGAACTTGGCGAGCAATGGCATGGTTCCGCCAATAAGGAATACCGGGGGCAGCAGCACGATCGTCGACAGCAGCAGCCGCGCTAGCGAGAGGCCGTAGAAGCCGAGGTTGTTGTACGCGTACTCGTAAAGATAGCGGTAGACCGGCAGGGACTCGATCACCAGGTAGGCGATGAGCGACGTCGCGGCTATCCCCAGCTCCACGTACATGTAGATGCGCAGCGGGTCACGGGCTCGCTCCGACCAGCGGCCAAAGAAATAGCTGCCCAGGCCCAGGCCCAGGAGGAACACCGCGACTACCGTGGCCACCGCGAAACTGCTGACACCGAACTCGAGACCGAGCAACCGGACCCAGATCAGCTGGTAGATCAGGGCGGAGGCGCCCGAGACAAAGATAGCGGTATAGAGCAGCCGTTTACTCACGGTCCGAACCAGAATGGCGCAATGGCGATTAGCGGGCCATCAATGATAGCTTCCGGTCCAAAGCGCGTGAATTGCGGTTCACCGAGAGCGGATACCGAATAACCACTCGTTTGCGAGATTTCACCAGCCGGTTTGCCCGGCTGGCGCGAACCGGGGTGCTACTGGTTCGCCAGGAACGCCGCCAGGCTGGCGATTTCCTCGTCGGTGAGATCCTTGAGCGGAGGACGGTGCCTCGTCTCACCACTGCGGATGGCCTTGATCATCGCAACTACGACCGACTCGGCCTCATGAGCGTAATCGTCCGAGTAATGGCAGCGCTCGCAGGATTCTTCGAATACTTCCTTGCCGGCGTCCGCGTGGCCGTCGGCAAGAGCCGGTGAGCAGGCCAGGGCGATCGACGCGGCGGCCAGTAACTTGGTGGTTTTCATGTTGGACTCTCCTGGATTGATGTCTTTTCTGGAAACTCGTCAGGTTTGTGTGGAAAAAGCGCGCCCGGGCCTCCTAATCCTCGGGCTCAAGCTCGTGAACCCAGTGACAGGCACTGCACTCCAGCTCATCGAACTCAATGCCCCTGCCCTCGAAACGGGGATGCCTCGCAATCTGCCGTCGGTGGCAGCCGGAACAGTTGTCCCTTTGCAATTCAGGGTCCCGCATGGCGCGCTCGTTCGAGTGCGACTGATGGCAATCCTGGCAGGTCATGTCGGCGGTCTCGTGCAGACTGCCGACCCAGGCGAAGCCCTCGAGGTCGCCCATGGTCTCGGCGTGGCAATTCATGCAGGCCGCATTCTGTTCCTTGACGTCATCGAACCCCTCGAATGCGATTAGAAGAGGCTGGCCGACTCCGCCACCCGCTCGCGAACTATGCAGGGCGCCCGGTCCGTGACAAGACTCGCAACCCTGTTGCGAGTATGGCGAGTGCGGGTTTTCGAGATTCCCGTGCGGCGTCTCGCCCACGACAGTCATCGATTCTCCGGCATGGCAGCGCAAACACTGCTCGGTGCCGCCAACGGAATATTGAGCAGCGCTGGCCGCTCGCTCTCGCAATGTTTGTGCATCCGCGTCGCCGCCACCGACATGGGCGATCAGCACCAGCGCACCTGCCAGCGCCGCCCATCCGAGCATTCTTGGATTCATAGTCACTCTCTTCAGATCTCGCTGGAACTCCAGGACACTTTCCAGAAGCGGCCAATGGCCTGCATAACGTCGCGGCGACTGATGACGCCCACCAGGCCGGTGCCATCCACGACCGGGAAGCGCAGATACGATTCGTCATAGAATCGCCGCACCGTGGTGATGATCGGTTCCTCGGCCGAGACCGTCTCGACCTCGGTCGCCATGAAATCAGCCACCGTCCCGCCGGACTGCTGGTGGAATGCGGCGTCGAGCGCCACCTTCATGCAGTCCCTTTCAGTCAGCATGCCCACCAGGTTGCCCTTCGCATCAACGACGGGCGCGCCGGAAATCTTGTGCCGCAACAGGACGTGAACGGCCTGCAACACGTCCATGTCGGGTTTCAACGTCACGATGTCGGTTGTCATGAACTCCCGGATTGCAATCCGATAAGGCAT
Source organism: Woeseiaceae bacterium (assembly GCA_030066735.1). GTDB lineage: Bacteria > Pseudomonadota > Gammaproteobacteria > Steroidobacterales > Woeseiaceae > UBA1847. The sequence goes on from JASJBB010000106.1 coordinate 6,604, forward strand.
GTCAGCGGCCCTCCGATGAATTGCCGGAGCCGCGCGTACAGTTCTCACCCTGCATGCAGCAGTCACCGGGATTGCACTTGGGCACAATCGGTTTGCGCCCGAAAAACTGGCCCAGCGCCAGCGCCGCGCAGAATACGAGCATTGCAATCACGGTGACAAAAACGGTCGTCAACATATAGCCCCCTTACCCGCCAAAGTCGTCGAGCAGGATGTTCTCCGGTTCCACGCCCTGGGACTCCAGCATGTCGATGACCGCGGAATTCATCATCGGCGGTCCGCACATGTAGTATTCGCAGTCCTCGGGCGCCGGGTGGTCCTTCAGGTAGTTCTCGTACAGGGCCTCGTGAATGAAGCCGGTGAGTCCTTCCCAGTTGTCTTCGGGCTGGGGTTCAGATAGCGCCAGATGCCACGTGAAATTGTCGTACTCCTCGGCGAGTTTATCGAACTCCTCCCGGTAGAACGCTTCACGCAAACTGCGCGCGCCGTACCAGAAAGAAATCTTGCGCGTCGACTCGAGCCGCAGAAGCTGATCGAGAATATGCGAGCGCATCGGCGCCATGCCAGCGCCACCACCGACGAAAACCATCTCGGCATCCGTTTCCTTGGCAAAGAACTCCCCGTAGGGTCCGGACACGATGACTTCGTCACCCGGCTTCAGGCTGAATATGTAGGACGACATCTTGCCGGGCGGCGCGTCGGGGGCGCTTGGTGGCGGCGAGGCGATGCGGACATTCAGCATGATGACGTCCTTCTCGTCGGGATAATTCGCCATCGAATAGGCGCGCATGTCCGCCTCGTCAACGACGGAGACGAGCTCGAACAGTCCGAATTTCTCCCAGTCATCGCGGAACTGCTCCTCGATATCGAAATCCTTGTAAGCAATCCGGTGCGACGGGCATTCGATCTGGATGTATCCGCCCGCGCGGAAGTGGATTTCTTCGCCGGGCGGCAGCTCGACCACGAACTCCTTGATAAACGTCGCGACGTTGGCATTCGAACGAACGGTGCATTCCCACTTGTTGACGCCGAAGACATCGTCTTCGACCTCGATTCGCAGGTCTTCGGTCACGTTCACGGCACAGGCAAGCCGTTCGCCCTCCGCCGCCTCGCGTTTGGTGATGAACGTCGCCTCTGTGGGCAGGGGCGGCCCGCCGCCCTCGAGGATTTTGACCCGGCATTGGCCGCAGGTGCCTCCTCCGCCGCAGGCGGATGGCAGGAACAGCTGCTGCGCCGACAGCGCGGTCAGGAGTTTGCCACCGGCCGGCACTGCGTAATCTTTCTCGCCGTTGACGTTGATCATGATGTCGCCGCTGGGTACGAGGCGCGAACGCGCCAGCAGAATGAATGTCGCCAGCGTGCCGACAATGCCGGTGAAAAGCGCGACTCCGACTATTATTTCCTGCATACGCTTTCCGGAGTGAGTACCCCGTCCTCCTAGAGTTCGATTCCCGAGATGCCGAGGAATGCCAGCGACATGATTCCGGCCAGAACAAACGTAATACCCAATCCGCGAAGCCCGTCCGGCGGGTCGCTGTAACGCACTTTCTCTCTCAGGCCGGCTAGCCCGACGATCGCGGCAGCCCAGCCAAGGCCGACGCCGAAGCCGTACGCCGCACTCTCTGCCAACGTGTAATCACGCTGCACCATGAAGAGCGACGCGCCGAGGATGGCGCAGTTGACGGTGAGTAGCGGCAGGAAAATACCAAGCGCGTTGTAGAGCGCCGGCAGGAACTTCTGCAGCACCATCTCCAGGATCTGCACCATGGCCGCAACGACACCGATGTAGCTGATCAGGCCCAGGAAGCTGAAATCCAGGTGGCCGAGGCCCAGCCATGCGAGGGCGCCATCTCGCAGCAGGTGGTTATAAATCAGGTTGTTCAGCGGCACGCTGATGCTCTGCACGACGATCACGGCGGCGCCGAGACCGAGCGTGGTCTTGACCTGCTTGGAGACCGCGAGGTAGGTGCACATCCCCATGAAGTACGCAAGCGCCAGGTTTTCTATGAGAACGGCGCGGATGAAAACGTCGAACAGGGAACTCATGCCGCCGTCTCCACGGCAACGACCTTGACCTCTTCGAAGTCCGGTTTCTCGACCTGCTCGGGCTTGTTGCTGCGTACCACCCAGATGAGAGCGCCTACGATGAAGAATGCGCTCGGCGCAAGGAGCGCCATCTGATTGGGTGAATACCAGCCGCCTTCGGAAGCCAGCGGCAGCACCGGAATATTGAACCAGGTCCCCGAGCCCAGGATCTCGCGGACCGTCCCGACCGCAACGAGCACCAGTCCATAGCCCATCCCGTGGCCGATTCCGTCGAGCATGCTCGGCCATGGCTTGTTCTTGACGGCGAACGCCTCGGCGCGCCCGAGCACGATGCAGTTGGTCACGATCAGGCCGATGAACACCGACAGTGTCCTGGCCACGCCCGGAAGGAATGCCTGTAACACCTGGTCGACGACGATCACGCCCGTGGCGATGATGGTCACCTGGATGATGATGCGAACACTGGTCGGTATGTACTTGCGGATCAGGCTGATACTGACACTCGAAAACACCAGGACCCCGGTTGTCGCGATCGTCATGATGACCGCGGTCATAACCGAGTTCGTGATGCCGAGCGCGGGACAGATACCGAGCACCTGCAGGATCACCGGGTTCTTGTCGATGAGCGGCGTCGTAATGAGTTCTTTGGGCTTCATAGGCTACTCCTCGCCCGGGCGGCAAGACGCGTCGGCGCCTCCTGACGGAGATTGTCTAAAAAGGGTGCGTAGCCGTGCGGCCCGAACCAGTACTCGACCAGTCTCGATACGGCACCGGCCGTGACCGTCGCGCCGGAGATGCCGTCGACCTGGTGTGCCGCGTCGGCCGAATTCGGATCGACCGGCCCGCCGGCCACTCTGAAACGGAAACGGCCGTCGCTGCCAAACAGGGCGCGCCCCTGCCACAGCGCAAGCCAGTTCGGATCGGCGATCTTGTCACCAATTCCTGCGGTTTCGGCCTGCTCGTAAAACGTCGCCGCAGCAATCGTGCTGAAATCGTTCTCGAGAGCGATGTACCCGTACATCGTCGACCACATGCCCTGGCCCACGATGGGCAGGATCACGCGATAAACCTCGTCATCCTTATAAACGATGTACACGATTTCGAATCGCGACCGGCGTCCGAGGCGTGCAAGGTCCTTGTCGGCAGGTATCGCGACGCCGAGCTCGGGATCGAGAACGGCCTGCCGCGGGTTGAACTCGTCGGGGTCGATGTCGTCGTAGAATTCGCCCGTATCGATGTTCACGATTCGCACGTCCATCTGCGCGACGGC
>JASJBB010000107.1 GCA_030066735.1 Woeseiaceae bacterium
TCACTTCGTCGTCGTTATCGCCAACACCGGTCACGACGGCGGGCGTCTTGATGATGTTGATGTCAGGTGCGATCGCGGACGGCGGTACTCGCGTGGTGCTGCCGTCAGGCAGTTCGACGTCGATCCAGTCATCGTCATCGAATTGCCCGTCCCGGTTCAGGTCGAAGAGCGCGTAGTCAAGCCTTCCGCCGGTAAAGGTGTTGAGCTCCATGAGCCAGCTGTCACCGCCGAACGCGCAGGGGTCCTCGCTCGGAATCAGGGTCGCGAAGATAACGCGATCGCCACGGACGAGGGCACGGGATACGACCCGCTCGCCCGCCGGGCCGGGCCCGCCGTAGGCAGAATCCCACTTCAGATCCAGGAACCATCCTCTCTTGCTCACGCCGGGCTCGTTGTCCGATACGGCGCGGACTCGCCTGCCGTTGCTTGTAGTCTCGACGAGGATAGACTGCTCTTGCAATTGACCCCGACCGGTAACCGGCGTACCGGAATCGATGATCCCGAAGAATCCATCGACATCCGGGTCATTGGTCACGACGTTGTCGTTGACCCGATAGAATGCCCCGGTGCCGAAGAACACCATGTGCTGGCCTGCCGTGTTGAACGCCGAGCTCAGCGGCGCCGTTATCGCTCGGCGCGTGCCGTCGCCGTCTTTCGCGACGAACATTGGCACTGGCTTGCTGCCGGAGATCAGACCGGCAGGCGCTTTCCAGTCGTCGGTATCGCTGCCCCTGAGATCGAAGCGCCACAGGTTGCCGTCCGTGTCGCCGGAGTAGACGCGATCCGCGACGCGATCGTTGTTGAGGTCGACGACCAGCGGCGGCCCAAGATCACCGCTATCGTCTACGGTTATGGTCTTTATGATGCTGCCGTCGTTAGCATCCAGGATCCAGATCTTGCCGTCGTCCTTGCCGGTTGCGTAGCCGCTCGTGACGACGACGCCGAACTCACCGTTGGGCAGCGGCACGATGGCAGGCTGTCCGATCGTGTAGCCCATGTCCGGATGCGTGAATTCCCAGAGCACCTTGCTGCTGTTCATTGCTGACGGATTGGTGACGTCCAGCGCGAATATGCTGTTGCCGCCGGCACCCGTCGTGCCAACCGCAATCGTTCGCCAGGCGGATCCGGTCCAGACGTCGCCGGCGCGCGGGCTGCCGTCGACATAGAAGCGGTGCGAGTACTCGGGCAGCGTCAGCTCGTACAGGTGTTCGTACGCGGCATTGGGTACGAAGGCGAACAGCTCGTCCCCGCCGTTTGCCCCGAGGCTCGCATTGAAGCCGTGCATCATGCCGTCGTTTGCCGACAGGATTACCAATGGGACACGGCTCTGGTACCCGGTCGACTGGCGGAACACGAGGTATGCCGCCCCGGCACCCGAGCTGGAGAAGGCCGCCGACTGATCAAGCACCGCGTAGCCGAAGTCCTGCTGGTGGATGAACTGCGGGTCGGAATTCACGATATCGCCGAGGCGGCTGTTACGCTCGCGGAACAGGCCCGACGGTTGCTCGTTCAATCGGGAGCCGCGGAGGAAACTGAGACGTTCCTGACCGACAGTTTCTGCAAGCAGCGGTCCACCCAGTGGATTCGCTCGCAGCTGCTCCTTTTGTGCGTCCGTCAGCGAGGACCAGTCGAACGATCGGCCGGTCACGGAGATATACGGTCCGTCACCGACAGTCGAAGGCGGTGTAATCGTAAGAATATTGCGGCTCGAAATAGCTGACTCTGAACGCGCGTCCAGCTTGTCCGCCGCGCTCCAGGACGCCGTTCCGTTCAGGGTTCCGTCCGTATTGATCCGGTAGGCCTGGACGTCACCGCTCCACTTGCTGCTGTCGAAAGAAGCCTGAAAGACTGCGCTATCGGCGCCGAGTCGGGTCGAGTTGGTTGCCACCGACGTCGCCGAGCTTCTGAGTTCGGCCGCGATGTTCGCGAAGGCCTTGGTCAGACTCTCGACCATCTGGTTCGCGCCGCCCGCAAGGTAGTAGTTGTCGGGGCGCTGGAAATCCTGTTCGTAGTCAGCGCGCCCGCCAAAAGTCGACAGCACCTCACCATTCGTGTGCCACCAGTCGAGTTCGAGAGAGCTGATCTCGTCGTGTTCGAAATCCTTCGGCTTCTTGAAACCGCCGTACTTGGCGACCAGGTAGTACTGGTTGACGGTCGTGGGCTCGAGACTTTCGCCTTCGAGCACGTCGACCCAGTGCGTGGACGCCGTCTGCGTGCCCGGCATCAGGGGACGGAGATCCTGCGTATTCGCATACCAGGCCAGGCCGGCCATGAACGCCGAGTTCTGCCGCCCAGTAAACGGCGTGTTGATGTTGATCCCTTCGAGCTCGGCGACGCGAGCCGTCTGCTCCACAACGTTGACCGTCGTATCACCAGACACCAGGGCCGGCATCGTCGGTTCGTCGGCTGTGCTCGAGCTGCCGGGAAGGTTCTTGTCACGGTGCGTGTAGACGTCACCGATGCCCAGCAGGACGTTTTTCTGGCAGGCGTACTGAATCGGGTCGTCCCAGTCCGTGATGATCGGGAAGCCGTCAGCCGCGGTAGCGGGGTCCACGAGGGTATTCCCGGGCAAGGCCGTGTACTCCGGGACGTTGCCCTGGTTCTTGAGGTAGCGAATCGCCGCGTAGTAGAGCTCACTGTTCGGGTCGAAGCTCTTGTGGTTGCCGGTCGTCATCTGCCCGAACTTGTTCAGGTAGTTGATGAGGCCACTGTCCTGGATCGTGATGCTGTACTCCGCAGCAGTTGCCGCTGCATCGGCCGGGTCCGGATTTCGGTAGAGAACACCGGTTTCCGGATCCCACTCCGCATTGGGATTGGACTCCTCACCGACGTTAGGCACGATCCTGGTCTGACCGACAAAACCCTGGCGCGCTCGCAGCACGCCACCGTCGCGCAGGAAGTTGGAATCCAGCAGATAGCCGAAAATGCCAAAGCGGATGTCGTCAGAGTATTGCTGGATGAGGCCTTCCGGCTTGAAGCCGCCGGACGGGTAGGCACGACAATTAGCCTCCAGGAAACCGGATACACATACCTTGACGCGGATGCTGACTTCGTAAGCTCGAGTCGTAACAACGGCCTCAGCCGGATTGTAGGGAGTCAAACTCGCGCCCGTACCGTTGTTCTGGAGGCGGAACCGCATTCTGTTCCCGCGCCCGTCGATCTGCATGCGCATCCAGTTGGCCGCGAACGGCGTGGCGCTCGCCACCAATACCGCATCATTCCCGCTTGCTGGAAGACGCCGATCCGGGAAGATGCTCGCCCCGCCCTGGCCACTATGCCGGGCCTTCTCGAGCCAGGTCTCTGTGGGGGTGTCCTTGACGCGAAGACCGCCAGTCAACACGGAACGGAACGGATCGACGGTCTGGGTCGCGGCCCAGTTCATGAAGTTGCCGCTCCAGGAACCGAAACACAGATGGTTGACTGTCCACGAGATCGGATAGAAATGTCGCTCTGATTCCGTTTCGCTGTATGAGTAGCCGTAGCACTTCTTGGGATCGAAGTACCCCATGTAGGTCGTATCGGCGTCGTATTCACCGATGTGTGCCGTACTGTTAATCGTCGGCCACTCGACGGACGGAACCAGCAAGAGGTTCCCGGGCACATCGCCGCCACCGAGGTACAGCGGAGACTGTGAAACTTCGGCGAAAGCCGGTCCCGCGACAAACAGCGCCAATGCGCTACCGGCAACAAAGTGCCTGATTCGACTCGACGCGGTTGCCATGCAAGCAACGTAATTGGATAGGGTAAACATGATCAGGGCCCTTGCTTAGCGGCTACGGAAGACGCTGCTCAGCACAACGGCTGTCAGCGGGTCTCCACTGCCGTCCACAGCCTGGCCATAGCCAACGGCTGTAATTCGGAAATAGAAGATTTCATCAACGGAGGTTCCCGCCTCGGTTTCGGAACCGGCTGGCCTCGCCGTTGACAGTCTTTCGAGGTAGTACTTGGGTGCCGCCGCGGTGCCTGTAACACCGGACGCGCTGAGGTAGCCGGTTCCGTCGGTTGTCGGATACTGGTCCCACACGGGCCGGCTGGGTGAATTGACGACGTAGTGGCCGCCGGTGTCGTCGAAGTCGGGGAGCGTTTCGCTGTTGTCTCTGAGGTAATCCTCGGCTTCGCGCAGGGCAGCTTCTGCCGCCTGGAAACCGAGATTGTAGTCACGCGTATTCCCGGCCATGCGTTCCTGCATCGTGGCACTTCGCATCGTCGACGTACTCAAGAGCGCCATCAACAACAGGAAGATCAGCGCCACGGGAAGGGCCACGCCCGTCTGCGTCGCGAATGTTGGCAAGTTGATTCTCATGCTGGACTCCCTCCCTATGGCAGGCGATTACGAATGCCAACGGTTGTCGAGAAGACCTGCCTCAGCCTTCTGTCGTCGACCGGATCGAATTGCGTGCCGCCGACGTTGTAAACGACGGTATCGACCTCCGTGCCGTATTCATCGGCCGAGCGCACGAGCAGCGTTACCTCCACGCTGAGCACCCTGGACCAATCGGCTACGGCGTCGGCCGTCGCCCAGGCGTCGATGTCATCGTCGTTGTCGCCGTCTACTCCGTAGCGGATCTGCATGGAGTCGACGCCCTCGGCCAGCTCCTCGGTCTGGAAATCCGTCTCGGTTGCGCTGACAGGCTGTAGCCGGGCCTGGATCAGGCTCGGTCGCCCGCTGGCGCCTGGCGCCACGTAGAACACGTGCGTCTGCATGCGCGAGACTTCGGAACCGAGTCCGTAGTCTTGCTCAGAAGGCCAGGTCGACGCCGTGTTGCCCGGCGTAAAGCCGGCGGCATCGCTGTGGACCAGGCTAAAGCTGCCACTACCAGACGTAGATCCCGTCAGCTGGAAGATCGACGCTTTCTGACAATCGGTAACGACGAGAATCTCGCCGTTCACGAAATCATGCGTGCCGGCGAGGAACAGCTGCGACGAGTCGGTAAACGGCGTGGCCAGCGGATTGCTGGCGCCGGTTGCCCCACGTATGACGAGCACATCGCTGCCCGGTACCAGCCCGCCCGGAACGGCAGCCAGCAGTTCGGCCGGCAGTCCCGGCGACCAGTTGCCGGCGGTCGTGGATCCCTCGGGATCCGACGCAGTCGCAGCAAAGTTCTCGCCGACTCCCGTGCCATTGGCGTCGTAGCCCTGCACGCCGTTGTTGATATCGTCGCGGAACGCATTGGCCGTGCCCGCGAGATTGTTGAATATGACCGTCTCCGCCATGCAGCCGCTGTAGCCAGCCATGCGTGACGTAAACGCGATGTGTTCGAGCGAGAAGTTCGCGTTCTCCCGGATGCGGGAAACGCCATCATTGAAGGTGAACGTGACCCGGTTGCCTACGAAGATCTGGATGATCCCGCCGGCAAGGAATATCGCCAGCACGGCGGCTATCAGCAGCTCGACCATGGTCAGCCCGCGCTGGCGAAATATGTTGTCAAAGCGCATCTTCATAGCCCCGTCGTCACCTGGAACTGGAGTGGAGCTTCCTGGCCGCGGCTGTCGTCCCACTGGACAATCAGCGTGACCTGGTCGCCGGCGCGAGCAATCGAGCCCGTCGCCTGTGGCAGGCGGCAGGCAAGCGCCATACGCCATGAGGAGATGTCCTGGGCAGCCACCGTTCCGACCGCGGCCGGCGCTGCGCAGGCGGGCGGCGGATCTTCGAGCGCGATGTCGTAGTCGCCGGCCAGTGCCGCCGCCCGATTCGCGCGCATCTTGTCAGCCATGTCATAGGCAAGGACGGTCGCCTGCGTGCGGTGGCTGGCACTGTTGTTGAAATTCAGCGAGGCCGTTTGCAGCGTTGCCAGGCCGAGTATTCCCACCGAGAGCACAATCAGCGCGATCAATACCTCGATCAGCGTCAGACCCTTCGAGCGCCGGATCGACAGACGAGACATGTCATCTGAGGTACGGAGGTTCACGCACATGCCTCCCGGGTCACGGCAATCCGGCCGGCAGGGCTGATCGTGATATTGCGACGTCCCGGGTCCTTGCATTTCTTGAGCTGCAGATTGAGCTGCGGGTTGGTGCCTGCTGGCAGGCCACCGTTAGCCTGAAACTGGACGGTGGATACATTGCCGCTGAGCGACCCCGCGCCCGTGTCCCGTGCCGCCCAGGTCTGCAACACCTCGCCGGCCGCAGTGCGTACGATCCAGCCCGTGCTCCAGTCAGTGCTGCCGTTGCACGTCGCGCCATCCGAGGAAGCGCAGACGTCGATAGGCAGGCGACGTCGAGTAGCCTCGCTACGCGCGAGGTTCAGGGCTGTAATTACGTCGTTCGTATGGGTAACAGTGCGAGTGCTGGACATGGCGCTCTGAAAGCCCGGTACAGCAAATGACGCAAGGACGGCGGCGACAGCTATGACCACCATCAACTCATATAATGTGAATCCCGCGCATCGGTTCATATTCATCACGCCGGTTCCCTCTCGCGTGCAGCAGTAATTCCAGATGTGGCGATACTAGGGGTTCGCGGGAGAAGCCGCCGTTAACGTGTTCACAGGAAGGATGAATTCGCCCGTGCAATTCCGATAAGCGGTAATTCAGGAGCGATGAACGGCAGAACGGGAGTGTTGGGTCGCGGCATTATGTTGGGTAGCAGCGAACGCTTGCGTGCGTGTCAGCTGCGGTTGCGGCGGGATTGAGCGCCGCGGGGGTAGCTTCCCAAGACGTGGCAGAATCCAGCTGGTCACAGCCTGATATTCGAGTACACGCCTGCTGTCGATGCCCGTAACGCACGGTCAAACTGACCAGCCGACCTCGTTCGCCAGTTTCTGTTTCTTCTGCTTGTGTTCGTACATCCGGCAATCGGCATCGGCGAGCAGTTCATCGACGGATGCATGGCGATCCGCGTCGAAGTCCACGCGGCCCACACTCCAGCGAAGCAGGTCGTCTTCCTCACTGCCCGTCGAACGGGCCATGCAGTCCAGGCGCTCCAGCGCGGTCGCCGATCCCGAGTCACTACCGGCCATCAGGACGACGAACTCGTCGCCACCAAGCCGCGCGATCACGTCGGCGCTCCGGAAACACTTCGTCAGGAGTCTGGCGAATCTCCCGAGCAGCTCGTCTCCAGCCTCGTGGCCAAGCTGATCGTTTACCTGCTTGAAGCCGTCGAGATCGAAGAAAAGTATCTCCGCCGGCGTGCCAAGCCGCCGGCACAGCGGGAGGATGTGGCTTGAAATCGCGTTGAAACCGCGGCGATTGGACAGTCCGGTGAGTTCGTCGACGCTCATCTGCGAAATGAGTATGAGTTCATCTTCGACCATCGCGGCGAAGTCCCTGAGCGTCGTCTGGTCCTCGGCCGTGAGTTCGCGCGGCTCAGGGTGGATCAGGCACAGGGTGCCGATACGATGGCCCATCGGCCCGCGGACGGGGCAGCCGGCATAAAAGCGAATGTTTGGCTCACCCGTGACCAGCGGATTATCGGCGAAGCGGGAATCGTCCGAAGCATCTTCGACGATGAATATCTCACTCCCGAGAATCGCGTGGCCGCAAAATGATATCTCGCGCGATGTCTCGCAGGCATCCAGGCCCTGCTTCGATTTGAACCACTGACGGTCGGAGTCAACGAGGCTTATGAGGCAGATATCGACACCGAAGTAACGCTGCGCCATTCGAGTAATGCGGTCGAAGCGCTCTTCCGGCGCCGTATCGAGTATTCGCAGCGAATGCAGGCACATCAGGCGCTGTGTTTCGTCGACCGGCAGCGGCGGTTTGATCATGACGCGTTCCCGTCGTGGAGTGGTACGAAGGGTATCGACCGACAGCTCGGATTCTGAAGAGGCACCGTTCGAGGAGCCAGGACACCGGAACCCAGGGTCAACTCAGGGCCGGACAATCGGGCCAAAAAAAACCGCCGCGACCCGGAAGCCGCGGCGGCCTGTTCTGCACTTCACATCGCCCTTAGTCGTCCAGAACAGCTTCTTCCCGCCTGTGGGCGAGCGCGTTGGCCCGCTCGATGACGGCGAGCTTTATCGCCACGCCGTGGCGCTCGAGGAGAGAGCCAAGCGCAATGGCCGCGGCACCAATGATGGCAAGCGTGATCCAGTTGCTCGCGGTCACCAGCTCGACGAGCGATTCGAATCCGAAGCTGGCAGCGGCCAGCATGGTCAGAAGGCCCGCGATCATGGCCGAGCGGCTCTTGAGCCAGGAGCCCGCGAGACCCAGCATGACGCCGGCAGCCAGCGTCGAGAGCGCCATCCAGATGGACGGTTCGACGGCCATCGCCAGTGCGAAGCCGGCGGCAATTGCGAAGCTCGCCGTGAACGCCGTGAAGCCCGATACGACCCGGCTACTCGTGCGCCTGAGTACGTCACCTGCCATGGCCGCGTACACGAGCCCCGTCAGCGGAGCCAGGATCTCGATATCGAGATTCTCGAAGGATGCCGCCAGTGCGACCGCCGTAACCAGCGCGACCGGCAGGGCCGCCACGTCGAGCAGCGACGCAAGGACCTTATGGCGGCTGGGGAACATCGCCGCCTGGCGCAGTGCGATGAAGACTGCACCTGAAAGCATGGCCACCATGAGGCTGTCGACGTCGTAGAAGTACATGCTACGGAAGAGCACGATACCGAGCGGCACGAACAGCGACAGCAAGGCAAAGCGGCCCTCCCCGGTCTGCAGCGCGCTGTCATCGCGCGTCAGCTTGCGTACCGTCCACAACGCGAAGGCCGTACCGGCAAGCGCCAACGCACCCGCAATCACGGACTCGCGCGCTGGTATCAGCAGCAGCGCGTTGAGCGGCACGAAGGCCAGCGTCAGCTGCCTCGCCGACTGGCGCGCCATGACCATGAAACAGAACAGCGCGATCGGAATCAGAACGACCAGCGCGCCGGCCGTCGTGGCACCAATACTCGCGATATCCGTAATCTGCCAGGTTGCGTAGCCCGGATAGGTGGTCAGCGCGTTGTCGAGCTGGAACACGGAGTAGATCAGCGCGCCCAGGATCGTGAAGTTCGCCGTGACGGAAATCAGCGCGAGGCCGAAGAAAATCCTGGCGCCCTTCGCCTCCTTGAGGCCGTAGCTCATGGCGAAACCGCCGCCGGCCAGGAGCCCTGTCTGCGCCAGCAGCATCAGGTAGCGGCGAATGTCATTGCCTTCGCTCCAGCCCTGCAGGAGGAACAGGGACATCGACGCCAGGATGACGGCCGCCCCCAGGAAGCGCAGCAGCTCGGAGACGGTCGCGACGTTGCGGATCGATTCGACGAGCCTGTCGATATCGAATCCGCGGCGCGGCTTCATCGCCTGGTTGCGCGCGAAGATCTCGCGGTCCATGGACGCATTCGTTGCCGTATTCATGACTTGCCCTCCTCATCATGCTCGAGCAGTTCCTCGAGTTCAGCACGCAGTTCAGCCTTGTCCTCCTCCTCGAGGAAAGCGGTGTCGAGGGGATCGGACGTGTGTGTCGTACCGAACAGGATCTCGGTTTCGCCTAGATTGATCTCCCAGCGATCGAAGGTGTCCTCGATATCGATCGCGGAATCACCCTGCACCGAGTTCATCGCGTGCATGGCATCGGCGACGGATTGCCGCGATCGCATCATGTTGCGCTGCTCGGTTACTTCCTTGATGCGCTCCTCGATACTCTGCACCTGTTCGCCGATTCGCTGTTCGAGCTCATCGTGGCGCGCGATCGATTCCTTCAGGTTCTCGAGCTGTGCCAGGCATTCGCGCCGCCGCCGCAGGCACTCGAGTGCCCGGGTTTCGTCGTCACCCGCGATCGAGCGAGCGCGGTCGGCCCAGCGTTCCGCGGCCGTCTCGAGCTCACGGTAGCGGGTCTTGAGGGCGTTCCCGTCGCGACGCACGCGTTCGAGACGAACCCGTGAGCGTGCGGCGGCACGGCGCGTATCCTTGAGCGCGGCGTTGATGATGGCGTCGTGATTCTCGATGCG
>JASJBB010000104.1 GCA_030066735.1 Woeseiaceae bacterium
ACCAGTCCATATGGTGCACGATCTCGTTCGAGACCGAACCTGCCGGAATCTTGCCAGGCCACGATATGAGCGCCGGCACGCGGAATGCGCCTTCCCAGTTGGAGTTTTTCTCGTTCCGGAACGGGCTGGTTGCGGCATCCGGCCAGGTGTTCTTGTGCGGGCCGTTGTCCGTCGAGTAAAACACGACCGTGTTATCGGTGATGCCGAGCTCGTCGAGCTTGTCCAGGAGCTGACCGACGTGGCCGTCGTGTTCCAGCATGCCGTCGACGTATTCGCCAAGACCGGATACGCCGCGCAGCTCATCCTTCACATGGGTCCGGAAGTGCATGCGCGTACCATTCCACCAGATGAAGAACGGCTTGCCCTGAGCGTGTGCACGCTCGATCGCGTCGAGCGCGGCTGCCAGCGTTTCCTCGTCGACCGTTTCCATGCGCTTCTTGGTCAGCGGGCCGGTGTCCTCGATGTCGCCGTCAGCAGATGAGCGGATGACGCCGCGCGGTCCGAACTGCTCGATGAAGGTCTTGCCGTTCGCGAGAACCATATCTCGGGGATAGTCTTCGTTCTCCGGCTCTTCCTCGGCATTGAGGTGATACAGGTTGCCGAAGAACTCATCGAAACCATGATTCGTCGGCAGGTGCTTGTCCTGGTCCCCGAAATGGTTCTTGCCATACTGGCCCGTGAAGTAGCCCTGGTCCTTGAGCATGCCCGCAATCGTGGGATCGAGCTCGTTGATGCCCTGGTCGGCACCGGGCAGGCCAACCTTGGAAAGCCCGGTCCGGAAGACGCTCTGGCCGAGCAGGAAGCTCGAACGCCCTGCCGTGCAGCTCTGTTCGCCGTAGTAGGTCGTGAACTTCATGCCGGCGTCGGCAATGCGATCGATATTGGGCGTCTCGTAGCCCATCATGCCGTCGGAGTAGGCACTGATGTTCGAGATGCCGATATCGTCGCCCCAGATGACGAGAATATTGGGCTTATCCTGCGCCATTGCGCCTGACGACATCGCCAGGAGGGCAATGAGCCCGAGGACCTGTTTCTTGTGCATTGCGGTTCCCCTTGGGTGCTTGATTGCTGTGTTTGCTTGTTGCCAGCGGCCGCGAAGCTCTCTTGCGGCAGCTCGCACTAGAGTACAGCAGGTTTGTACCAGACTGTCGCTGGCTCGCCTATCCGCTTTTCGGCGCCCTGCCGGCGTCCTCAAGTCTGCGCCGTCCGGCGATTCTGCAAGGTTTCGCTCGGCAGCTCTCCGAAATGACGGCGGTAGGCAGCCGCGAAGCGGCCGAGATGGTTGAAGCCGCAGTCATGAGCGAGGTGCGCCACCGATGTCTCCGGACTGGTCGCACTCTGCAGCGCCTGCCGCACCGCTTCCAGCCGTATCGCAAGCACATACGCGCTCGGCGACAGGTTCATTTCCCGGCGGAAGGTGCGCTCCAGCCGGCTGAGGCTCGTTGCGGCGTGAGCACAGATATCCGTCATGCGTATGCGTCGACCGAGGTGGGCTTCGATATAGTCTCGTGCCGTCACGACGATGCGATAGGCAGTGTCGTAGGCCTCCGAGTCCTCAGCCGTTGCCCTGCACCCGAGCTCGTCCGCGTACTCCCGGGCGCAGGATGCCTTTTCCCGTTCGCCGCAATCGCCGGTGACGACATTGGCGAGCGCGTCGCCACCGGTCGGCAGATGCCCGAGCGCGCCGACCGAGTCTGAGGGTTTGGCCGGAATCGACACGAAGACTACATGACTGCTGCCGCGGAAGATCGCGAGGACGTCCAAGCCCGGCGGCACGCTGAGAATTTCGTGACGCCCGACGCTGCGGCCGTTCATCCACACAGGTTGTTGGCCCAGCGGCGCAATCAGCGTGAGACAGTCTTTTGATGAGCGGCCGGCGAATTCCAGCGACGCCGACGGGGCCAGGCGGGCGACGGTCAGGCCGTCGTGCGAGACGACGCTGTGCTCAAGCGTCATCCCGCCGGGTTGCAGCCGCGACACGGCTCCATCCCAGCCGAGCGCGCCGAACCATGCCGGCAACGGCCGATCAGGCGTGCCGGGTCCGGCGCGCCGCGATTCGCAGTTTTTCGGTCTCGACCGGGGCGACGTACGCTCCGGCCAGGCGTCTGAGGACATGGTTTTGGCCGTTATTTATTAGAATAGTGGAACGCTTCATACAAAAAATAGACGATTTGGACGGTTTCCGCCAGCGCACACGGCGACGATCTCGTGGCGCAGCTCGACGCCGCCCGATTGCCGAATAACGGCTAGCGTTCTCCCGACCGGCGGGGCAGCATCGTGCCGGTGTCGCGTGCCCTTCGCGAACCCGTCCTGCCGGAACTACGTAGCGTCAATGACTAACTGGGTCAGCACCAAACAGGCAACCGAACTCCTCGGCGTCGGCCCGACGACGATCAAGCGCTGGGCGGACGAAGGCCGGCTGGCCCACTACCGGACGGCGGGCGGACACCGCCGCTACCGCCTGTCGACGATCGAGGCACTGGCGAGCGGCCAGGACGCAGACCGGCAGGCAGCGGCTGGCCACACGGCACAAAGATGGTATGAGTACCTTCGCGACGCTAGCCTGGACACGGTCGTCAGCCGCATGCGACGACTGCCTGACCAGACCGGCGACTGGTACGCTGCCGCCGAAGTGCTGGGCGCGGCAATGGACCACCTTGGCCGGCGCTACGCCGATGAAGCCTGCTCGATTGCCGAGACGAACATCGTGACCTGGAAACTGTTGCAGACCGCATCAGCCACCGCAGCGAGTTTGCGGGCGCCGGCCGGCGCAGCGCGCTGCCTCGTGGCGGCCGTACCCGGTGACCTGCATGGCGTTGGTGCTGTGCTTGCGCAGTTGTGCCTGCGGGGCGCAGGCTACGAAGCGTTCGTGCTCGGCAGCGGAATCCCCGCCCGGCAGCTGAAACAGCATCTGGCCGGGTCCGGACTGGGGCTGCTCGCGCTGTCGGCGGCGAACTGGCATACGGATCCGGTTACGCTCAAGCAGTATGCCGGCGAGATCTCCGGTGCGTGCCGCAAGGAGAGCATCGAACTCGTCCTGGGCGGGCAAGGCGCATGGCAAGACAAACCAGGTTACGGCTACAGGTGCCGTTCGTTCATGGACCTGCGCTCAGTCATCGACAAGATCAGTTTGAAGTAACAACCAGGCATTACATCCCACTCACCCAAGCAGAGGAAATTATCATGGGACTTTTTGGAAACGACAAGGAACAAGACGCTCGACTCGATGCACTCGAGGCACATGTGCGGGCAATGACGGAAGCCGTGCAGCAGACGCAGCTCGACGTTATGAAGGTCAACATCTCACTGATTCGCATGGAATCCGCACTCGGCGAAAAGCTCGACACGGATGCCGTCGACCCGGCGATCAGCGCCCTCAATGAGGAGCTCGGTACTGCGCGCGCCGAATACGAACGCATGGCTGCTGCCGCATCAGAAAGCTGGGCAACGCTGCACGCCGGTGCTACTGACGCTGTTGAAGCGCTCCGCAGCAGCGTCGAGGAAGCGGCAGGCCGCATCGAGCAGGAACTGCAGGACTAGCCCGGTGGCCAGTGACGATACCGGGCGCGAGCTCGAGAAGCTTCGTGCCGACGTCGCGGCGCTGCAGGATGCGCGGCGGGCGGACAAAGTAAAGGCAGAGGAAGCTCCGCCGGCCGCAGTGCCGTCGGAGCCTCCCACCGCAGACATCGCCGAGTCCGCAGCTGCGGAGACGGCGGCCTTGCCTGAAGAGCAGCGGACCCAACTCGAGGAACTCGGTGACCTGCTACAGCAGGAGATCCGCGACCTGCCGACGATAACCTGCCTGGCCGTATTTTCGCTGGGGATCCTCATGGGTCGCCTGATGCGATAAGGACTCTGTCATGAATGAATTCATCGTAAAACTGCGCATCCTGGCCCGCGCCGAGGTGACGCTCTTCAAAGCCGACGCGCGGCGCCGCAGCAACGAGCTCATGCTGGCTCTTGTTTCGATAGGCTGTGTGTTTGTCGGCCTCGTCTTCGTCAACATGGGCGTCTTCTATCGGCTGACCGAGGCGGCCGTCGAGTCCAGGGCGGCATTTATTCTTGCCGTCGCCAATTTCGGGCTTGCGATCGTGCCGTTCCTGCTGCGCCGGCGCAGCGGGCCGGGGGCGGAAGAACAGATGGTTCGCGAAATTCGTGAGATGGCGGCCGAGGAACTGTCGAAGGACTTTGCCGCCGTTGCGGACGAAGTCTCGGCGGTCGGGGATAGCATCAAGAATGTGAAATCCGGCATCTCGTCATTCGCCTCAGCGGGAAACGGCATCGGCGGCGGGGCGCTGGGGGCCATCGGTCCGGTCCTGCCCGTCGTGATCGACCTGCTGAAGAAGAGCAGGAAATAGCCGGTTCTACCATGGCAGACCAGCGACTGTTCGAATTCAATCCACTGCGCCTCGCGGCCTGGGGAGTGATATTCGCGTTGACCGTAACCGTGCTGGTCGTCGGCCGGCCCCTGCTCGTGCCGCTGGCCATCGCGATCTTCGTCTGGATCCTGCTGAGCGCGATTCGCAGCACGCTCAATCGTCTGCTGCCGGTAGAGCGGCCGATGCCCGTGTGGCTCGGCAACCTCGTGGCGATCCTGATCGTTGCGGTCGCAACGTATCTTTCGGTGCTCATTATCACGAGCCAGTCCGACCAGCTCACGGCTGCCATACCCGTCTACCAGGCCAACTTCACGGCGCTGCTCGATTCGATAGCGGACCGCTTCGGCCTCGAAGAAGCGCCGACGATCGAAGCCCTCCTGGCCGAAGTCGACCTGGGCGCGGTATTGACCTGGGTTGGCGACTCGGTGACGGCGTTGATGTCCGACGTCATCCTGATTGCCATCTACGTTGGTTTTCTGCTTGCCGAGGAGCGATTGCTACCGATCAAGATCCGCCACCTGCACCGCGATCCCGCGGATGCGGATCGCACTGCAGGCGTCGCCCTCGAGATTGCGACATCGATTCAGCGCTACATCGGCATGAAGACCGTGATCAGCATCGCGACGGCTGTCGTCAGCTACGTGATCCTGGCCGTCGTCGGCGTGGATTTCGCAGCCATCTGGGCACTGCTGGTCTTTTTCCTGAACTTCATACCAACCGTCGGTTCGATTATCGCCGCCGTGTTCCCGGCGCTGCTGACCCTGGTCCAGTTCGACTCGATCACGCCGTTCCTCGTGGTGATCTCCCTGCTCGGCGGCACGCAGTTCATCTTCGGCAACGTGATCGAGCCTGCCTACATGGGCAAGTCGCTCAATCTCAGCTCGCTGATGATTCTGCTGTCGCTATCGTTCTGGGGTGTCGTCTGGGGACTTGCGGGAATGTTTCTCGCGGTCCCGATCATGGTCATGACCGGGATCTTCTGCGCCCAGTTCAAAGGCCTGCGCTGGATCTCCGTCGTCCTGTCGACCGACGGTAGCCTCGTCTCCGACTCGCGTGCTCCGCACGCGACCTGAAATCACCTTGCATACAAGGAGCTAAACAATGAATGAAGTATCGGATGTTGCTCGCCTTCCGGCTCGCGTCGGCACCGGCTGGGGTTTCGCGGTCATGGTGCTCGGCGTGCTGTGCATAATGGCACCCTTCGTATCCGGGCTCGCGGTCAACCTGACGGTCGCCGTGGCTGTGCTGGCGGCAGGGATGGTCATGACCACCTACGCGTTCAAGGCAGGTTCCTTCGGCAAAGGTTTTTTCCAGTTCCTGTTCGGTGGCATAACAATTTTCGCCGGCGCGGTCATGCTCGCCCAGCCGGTGGTCAGCCTGTTCGCACTGACGGTTGTGCTCATCGCGTGGTTCCTCGTCGACGGCATTTTCTCGATCATCCAGGGTGTCAGCAGCAAAGGTGTTCCCGGGCGCGGCTGGGTCATCGTCAGCGGCGTCGCCAGCGTCATCCTCGCCGTTCTCCTGTACCGGCAGTGGCCCGACTCGGGCAAATATGCCATCGGCCTGCTCGCCGGCATCCGCCTCATATTCTCGGGCTGGTCGATGGCCATGCTCGGCATGATGAGCGACGCAAGTGTCGACGTCGTCGAGCAGGCGGTCGACACCGCGGTCGACGAGGTTATTGCCGGCTCAGGGAGCGGGGGCGCCAGCCGCGGCGAGCAATAGACCATGTCTGCCGTCGACTACTTCGCCTGGTTCGTATTCATCACGATCATCGTGTCGGCCGTGGTAGTCGTTATCGCCCTGGCCCAGCTACCGGGTAAGATTGCGGCGGCACGCGGCCACCCACAGGCCGAGGCGATCAACGTCGCCGGCTGGCTGGGTATGCTCCTGACCGTCGGCGTGGTATGGGTATTCGCGATGGTGTGGGCCTACACACGCCCGCTAGCGCTCGGCCACCCCGCCCTCGAAGCCGGGCGTTCCTTGCTGAAAGATCCTTCCGGTGACGCGACGGGCGAGGCCGAGGAGACGCCATGATCGTATTCCTGACCCTGCTGTACGTGCTGCTGCTGTACGTGCTGACCAGGACCGGCAAGGTGCCGAACACCAAGGCGACCTGGCTCACGATCATCCCGTACGAACTCGTGCTCCTTGTCGGCTTCTTCATTCCCATGCAATGGGGTGCGCCTGCGGGGGACCTGGCGGTTTTGACCTACTCGGTGCCGATTACGCCGAACGTGGCCGGCGAAGTGATCGAGGTGCCCGTCGAGCCGAACGAACCACTCAGGAAAGGCGATCTCCTGTTCCGCATCGACCCGACCCAATACGAGGCGGCGCTGGAAGGCCTGCAGGCTCAGCTCAAACTGGCGGAGCTGCGGCTCCTGCAGTCGCGGGAGCTCGCGTCCCAGGATGCGGGGTCCATCTACGAAGTGCAGGCGTACGAGGCCCAGGTGGCGGGACTCGAGGCGCAGATCAAGAACGCGCAGTGGAACCTCGAAATGACCGAGGTCCGTGCGCCCACCGACGGCTACGTGACCAACGTGGCGCTGCGCCCAGGCATGCGCGTCGTGAACGCGCCCTCGTTCCGGGCCATGGCATTTATCGACACGTCGGAGACCGGCCTCATCGTACAGATCCACCAGATCTACACGCGCAACATCGAGTCCGGCCAGCCAGCCGAGGTCACGTTCAAGTCGCACCCGGGCAGAGTCTTTCCGGCCACCGTGCGCTTCCTGATCCCGGTGACGGCACAGGGCCAGGTGATGGTAACGGGCATGGCCATCCAGCCGCAGGCCGCGGTGCAACCCGGCCCGTTCTCCGTACGCCTCGATCTCGATGATCCGGAGCTGGCCCGGGAGCTCGGCATCAACCCGGGCACCGTGGGATCGGCGGCGATCTACACGTCGGAAGTCACCGTTACGCACATCATCCGCAAGGTCATGATCCGCATGGACGCCATCATGAACTTCATCAAGCCAGCGTAAGTTGATGACGAAAGCAAACCGTTCGATTCCGGTCATACTTGCGGCGACCATCCTGCTGGCGGCCTGCGCCGTCAAGCAGCCTCCCCCGACCGAGGAGCTGATCGAAGAAGCGCTGCCGGAAACCACGGTAATCCCGCCTGACTACGAAGAAGCAGCCAACGCCGCAACCGGGAAGGTTGCCGACGGCTGGCTCGCGACCTTCGGCGATCCGGAACTCGAAGCCATCGTCGCCGAGGCGATCCAGAACAACCTCAACCTCCGCGCCGCCGTCGCCAGGGTGGATGCGGCAGCCGGATTCGCGACGCAGGCCGGCGCCGAGCTGACGCCCGTCGTCGGCTTAGGCGGTACCGGACTTGCCCAGGAAGGCTTTTCGACGGCGGACCCGTCGCTGTCGGGGAGCAGCGTGCAGCTCAAGGCATCGTGGGAACTCGATCTGTGGGGGCGGGTCCGGTCACAGGCGCAGGCCGGCCAGGCGGCATTCGAGGCGGCTCAGTACCAGCTCGAGTGGGCGTACCAGTCGATCGCCGCGCAGACCGCGAAACTCTGGTTCCTCGTGACCGAAGCCAAGCTGCAGCTGGATCTCGCCAATGAGGCGCTCGCGCTTTACGAACGCACGCTCGAGCTGGTCGAGGCGAAGTACGAGCAAGGGCAGGTGACGTCAAGGGAAGTTGCTCTCGCCCGGGCACGGGTCGCGACCGGCAAAGCGACGATTCGACGCGCCGAGGCGGCGCGACAGCAGGCGACGCGAGCGCTGGAAGTCCTGCTGGGCCGATATCCAGCCGCACAGATCGAGGGTGCCGAGGATCTCGTCGCCACCCCGCCGCCGATCCCGGCCGGGATCCCGTCCGAACTGCTCGAGCGCCGGCCTGACCTGCGCGCCGCCGAGCGCGCCGTTGCAGCGCGCTTCCTGTCGATCCAGACCGCGGAGGCCGCGCGGCTACCGACCATCTCGCTGACCGCGGGCGCCGGCTCGACGTCTGCGGAGCTCACCGACCTGCTGGCGATCGACAATGAATTCTGGTCGATCGGCGCGAACTTCATGGCCCCCATCTTCACCGGCGGCGCGCTCGAGGCGCAGGTCGATATCAACTCGGCCGAGTTCCAGGCGGCGATGGCCGAGTACGGGCTGCTGGCGCTGCAGGCGTTCGCGGAGGTCGAGCAGGGGCTCGCCAATGACACGCTGCTTCGTGAGCGCGAGATGTACCTGCGCGAGGCGCTTGCGGACTCCGAGGAGGCGCTGCGCGTCGCGACGGCGCAGTTCAAGGTTGGCCGCGTCGACTTCCTCGACGTGCTGCAGGCCCAGGGCCAGGTGGTCGCGACGCGCGTCGACCTGATGAACCTGCGGGACATTCGTCTTCAGCAGCGGGTGGACCTCCACCTCGCGCTCGGCGGCAGCTTCGAGGAACGTGACGAGGCTGACGAGTCCTGAGCACCCTCGCTGGTCTTTCCTGCCTCGGGGATAAACAGTATGCTCGGCCGGGTCCGGCGGGCCAGTTTGCGACCGGTTTAGCCCGGCAACCCTGATCGATACCCCGTGTCCGCGCCGGCACAAGCACACTCTTTCGTTTCAATCCGAGGTTCATTAAACGTTGAATCCCAAGATGTATCTCTCGATCCGAGCCGCGAGTGGCCTCCGCTCTGCTGCTGCGGTACTGCTCGCGCTGCTGCTGTCGGGTTGCTTCAGTATTCCCGTCCAGGAACGGGACCGCATCCGCGAGCGCCTCGACGAATCGGCAGATCGTGTGCTCGCGGAGTTCGCCAAGCGTGATGCGTCGCTCGCCGAGCGGACGAAGGACGCCCCCGGCTACATGCTGGCAGCGCTGAACCTCGACGTACTCGCCGCCTTCGCACGGATGGACGGGGTAGGACTCGTCGTGGACAACGCGGACAACACGCGGACCTACGTTGCGGTTTCAGGGTCCGAGCTCGGGCTTGGCCTCGGTTCTGCGGAAACGATGGTGCTTGCTCTCCCGGACAGCCGGGAGTCTCTCGAGCGCATAAAGACGGGATTCACATCGACCCGACTCGTTGCGCGTTCTGTCGCCGGCAAGGCCAGCGGCGTCGCGTCGACGCGTTACCGCGACGTGGACCTCTTCTTCATGTCCGAGTCCGGTGCTGCCGTCAGTACGACGGCGAGCCGGATACGGGTGTCGGTCCTCGAGGACCTGACCGAGACCGGCCTGGGCGATACCTTCATTCCAACCATCGGCGCACCGAACATCGACCGGCAGGGAGAAACGGCGCCGCGGCGCTGGAACCGTCCCTTGCCTTTCCTCGGCCAGAAGGTCGTCGACCAGGGCTTCGACCTGCCCCTGCCTTTCGGCGTCGGCATGACCTACGCGAGCGTGGACCAGCCGAATGACATCACTGATTTGCGCGTCGGCTTCGGCGATGGACCGAAGGTGCCCTACGACTGGGTCGCCTTCGAGAACACGTTCAGCGACACCGACTCGTGGCAGCTCAAGCTCGACGCCTGGCTGTTTCCGTTCCTGCAGGTATTCGCACTCTATGGTCAGGTCGACGGGACCGTGTCCTCCGACATCTTGCTCGACGGCAACGGCCTCATCGACGCCATCGAACTGGACTGTACTCGCCTGGTCAATCGGCCGATTTGCTCACGGTTAGAGGACCAGCTGTTCCTGCTGCCGATTCGCAC
>JASJBB010000023.1 GCA_030066735.1 Woeseiaceae bacterium
GCCGATGATGACGAACGGCCGATCGAAGCCGATGCGAACTTCCTTGCTGGCCGAACTGACCACGGTTTCTGTCATAAAGGGTTGCTCCGCTTACTGGGGCTCGTTCGAGCCGTGGTTTCTTATCATCCGCTGCAGGCGCTCGTCCGAATACTCGGACTCCAGCTTGTTGATCTCTCCCCGGGCGATTGCACCGAGGTCGTCGTCGGTCTCCAGCGCCGTGCGAGCGCGACGCCATTCGGCGATGTAGGCGTCGGAACCGCCCTTGCCTGCACGCATCGCGGCACGGTCGATCGCCTCCTGGAACCGCTGGCTGAGCATCGCCTTCTCGCGCCGCCTGCCGCGCTGCACGATGACCTGCGACGGAATGTCGCGCCATGAAATCAGGATCAGCTTAACCATCGCTCGCGTCAGTCACGAAATGCGCCAGCCCCGATTCTAATTCGCCGAACCCGCAATGGATATGCTCGAAGTCGAGTCCAAGGCAGTCCGCGGCTCCGCGGGCCGCCCGCAGCAGCTCGTCGTCCTGCTGCTGGGACAGGTACACGAGGCGCCGGTAGTTACCGAAGTACGTGTCGCGCAGTTCCGGATGCGTGTCGAGCTGCAGCGGGCGCATGACGAAACGATCGAAGTGCCGCGCCAGGAAGTCGGTCAGGTAGAACGTGCCTGGCTCAGCCCGGGCAAGCGCATCGAATCGCGAAGCGCCCGCAAAAAACTGGTAACAATGCGCGCCGGGAAGCCGCGCCACGCCCTCTTCCTCGAGCACCTTGTCGATCGCGCCTCCCGTTCCGCAGTCGGCGTAAGCCACGAAGATGCGGTCATAACGATCGCGATAACGCCGCAGCTTTTCACGCAGGCGACCGGGAATGTTCCCGGGCCGGTTATGCAGCCAGGCGTCCATCGTCGCCAGGTGCAGGTGATCCCAACCGCTGGCTCGCTTCAGCGCAGTGATCTCTTGCGCCAGCGCGCCGCAGGCAATGACGAGTATGGATTCGGACACCGGTCGAGTATGCCATCTATAATCGGTCGGCATGAGACGCCTGGTTACCACGCTATTGCTGTTGTCGATGGGCGCGTCCTGGGCAGAACCCGCCTGCCCGCCGCCGGAAGGCGTGGCTTTGCAGGTGCTCGGGTCCGGCGGGCCCATTGCCGACGACGCGCGCGCCTCGACGGCCTACGTCGTCTGGGCCGACGGCCGGTCGCGCGCCCTGATCGACATGGGCAGCGGCAGCTTCGTGCGATTTGGCGAGGCCCGGGTGGACTTCACCGAGCTCGACTTCGTCGGCCTCAGCCATTTCCACACGGACCACGCAGCGGACTTCGTCGCGTTGCTCAAGTCGGGCAACTTTGCCGGCCGTGAACGTCCATTGCCTCTGGCCGGCCCGAGCGGCAACCGCCGCTTTCCGGGCCTCCATGATTTCCTCGCGGCCAGTATCGACCCGGAGACCGGCGCCTACCGCTACCTCGGCGGTTACCTGGACGGAAGCGGCGGGCTGCCGCGGCTCGTGCCAACCGAAGTTGCCGGGGATGCGGATGCCACCGAAGACCTGCTCGGCAACTCGGAATCGACCATCGCCGTCTATGCGCAACGCGTGCCGCATGGCATCGTCCCGGCGCTCGGTTTTCGCGTCGAGGTCGAGGGCAGGTCGATCGTGTTCTCGTCGGACCAGAATGGCAGCGACCCGGCATTTATCGACTTCGCGAAACACGCCTCGCTGCTGGTTGTGCACATGGTGATACCCGAAGGCGCCGGCGAGCGGGCGAAGCAATTGCATGCCGAGCCCAGTCGAATTGGCGAAGTCGCCGCTGCGGCCGGCGCTGAGCGCCTGCTGCTCAGCCACTTCATGGCGCGCAGCCTGCGCGACCTCGACGGCAATGTGCAGCGTGTGGCCGATAGCTACGACGGCGACATACTGCTGGCTGAAGATCTCGGCTGTTACCCGATTCCCTGAGGATTAACCATGGCTCAGAAAAAAACCGTCGACGACTACATCAGGAACGCCAGGCAATGGAACGAGGAACTCGCCAGGCTAAGGAAGATCCTCTTATCCACGGGGCTTGAAGAAACCATCAAGTGGGGAGCGCCCTGTTACACGCACAACGGCAAAAACGTGGTCGGCATGAGCGGGTTCAAGTCTTACTTCGGCCTGTGGTTTTTCGAAGGCGCCGCGATCGAGGACGACGCCGGCGTGCTGATCAATGCCCAGCCCGGCAAGACCAAGATGCTGCGGCAATGGCGCATGACGTCGGCGAAGGACATCAAGCCGGCCGTCATCAAGCGCTACGTCAAACGCGCAATGTCAGTCTAGAGCAACTGGTACGCAAGCAACGCCCCGACGTAGCCGATCGCCGTCATGTAGGTCCACGCGAAAATCGGCCATCGCCAGGTGTTCGTTTCCCGCCGGATCACGGCCAGCGTCGCCGCACACTGCAGGCAGAAGGCGTAGAAGATCAGCAGGCCGATGACCATCGGCAGCGTGAACACGGGCCGCCCGTCCGGCCAGGTGGCGCTGCGCAGTCGCTGCGACAGCTTGGCCTCGTCAGCGTCGTCGCCGACCGCGTAGACCGTGCCGAGCACGGCCACGACGACCTCGCGCGCCGGGAAGCCCGCGATGACCGCGGATGACACGCGCCAGTCCCAACCCAGCGGCTCGAATGCCGGCTCCACGAATTTGCCGGCGCGTCCGAGCCAGCTTTGTTCGAGCTGCACGGCAGCCGCCTGGTTTTCGGTTAGCGCGGGATCGATATCCGTCGCCCGCGGGTAGTAGGCCAGCGCCCAGACGACGACGGCGACGGCGAAGATCACGGTGCCGGCCCGGTACAGGAAGACCTTGGCGCGGCCCATGAGCTGGAAGAAGACCGTCTGCAGGTTCGGGCGCCGGAACTCCGGCAGCATCAGCGCGAAGGGCTGCTTCGGACCGCGCAGCGCAGTCTTGCGAATCAGCAGCGCCGTGAGCACGCCGCCGATGATGCCGAGCAAGTACAAACCAAATAGCACGAGGCCCTGCAGGTTGAGAAAGCCGACGTCTCTTGCCGGGACGAACGCCGCGATCAGGAGCGCGTAGACCGGCAGGCGCGCCGAACAGGTCATGAACGGCGCCGCCAGGATGGTCGCAATGCGGTCCCTGCGATTCGGGATCACGCGCGTGGCCATGATGCCCGGGACGGCACAGGCGAAACTCGAGATCATCGGGATAATCGACTGCCCGGACAACCCGACGGAGCGCATGGCCCGGTCCATCAGGTACGCTGCGCGCGCCAGGTAACCCGAGTCCTCGAGCAGGATGATGAACAGGAACAGGATCAGGATCTGCGGCAGGAAGATGAGCACGCTGCCGACGCCCGCAATGATGCCGTCCGATACGAGACTGGCGGCGGCGCCGTCGCCGAGCCGGCGCGCGGCAGCGGCGCCGAGCGTCACGGTAGCTTCGTCAATCAGGTCCATGATCGGCGTCGCCCAGGCGAAAACGGCCTGGAACACGATGGCCATGACGAGGAACAGGCCGATCGTTCCCGGTATGGGCCGGTTCAGCCAGGCGCCGAATCGGGCCCGCCAGGAATAGAACACGGGCGTGTGCTGCTGCACATCCTGCATCACGTTCCTGACCCAGGCGTAACGCACACGCGCCTCGCGGGCCAGCGGCGGGTCCATGCCGAACAGCCGCTCACGGGCCTGTTCGACGCGCTGGTCGGCGTCGGGGCCGAGGCACTCGAGCACGTGCTGGTTGGCGCCGGTCGGGCCGTCGATCAACAGGCGCTCGATCTCGGCATTCGACAACGGCACCGTGGCGCCTGCGGCCAGTTCCCGAGCGGCTTCGGTCAGCTCCGGCCAGGCCAGGGTCGGTTCGGCGGCGGGCCGGTCCACGAGACCAACGAGTACGTCGCGCAACTCCCCGATACCCTGCCCGGTTGTCGCGACGACCCTGCAAATGGGGATCCCGTTGAGGTGCTGCTCGAGTTTCCCGACGTCGATGCTGAGCCCGCTGGCCTCGGCGGCGTCCGACATTGTCAGCGCAACGGCGACCGGCACGCCGAGATCGAGCAACTGCTGCACCAGGTAGAGACCCTGGTACAGGTTGGTCGAGTCGACCACGGCGAGGATGGCGTCGGGTGGCTGCGCGCCTTCCATGCGGCCGAAGATGACGTCGATGGAGATTTGTTCTTCGTACGAATGCGCGCTCAGGCCGTGCGTGCCGGGCAGGTCGACGAGTTCGATGGTGCGGTCTTCGGTCTTGAGCGTGCCGACGTGTTTTTCAACCGTCACGCCCGGGTAATTGCCGATACGTTGACGCAGGCCGGTCAGGCGATTGAAGAGCGTGCTCTTGCCGGAATTGGGACTACCGACAACCGCAATGCTGGCACTGGGCTGCCGGCTTACGGAGATGTCAGTTACGGGTATTCGGGTTTCGGCGGTCTTAGTCACCAGACCCTGGAGACGAGATGGCAAAGCGCCGCGCCTGTTCCTGGCGCACCGAGATGCCGCAGCCGAACAGGCGGAACTCCATCGGGTCGCCGCCGAGAGCGGCACCGGCCAGCTCGACTTCGGCGCCTTCGACGAGGCCCAATGTCATTAGCCGCTGCACCTGGGGATCCGTCGCATCAACCGCTTCAATGATGCCTTTTTGTCCGCGCTCCATCGATGCGAGAGAGTTGCCGTTGATCTTCATAAGCGCCTGTTTTTTATAGCGGTTTCCCTACAATGACGAAAATGATAATGATTCGCATTTGTGATTGCAATAGTGGATTGTACTTAAGGTCAAAAACACCGCGAAACGCAGTGCTGGCGCGGGTTTCAGCCGCAGGCGGGCCGGCCGAATTCGGGCGGTAAAACAGACTCGATGCGCTCCATGACGTCGAGACGGTGGATCAGGTCGTGGATGTAGTCGAGCCTGTCGGTCTCGAGCACGAGGACCTCACTCATCGTGTAGGAATCGATCCAACTGTCATAGAGTCGTTCGAGGCGCTTCAGGTAGGCGAGCGGCACGTCCTGCTCCATCCTGCGGCCGCGCAGGCGAATGCGCTGCCGCAGCGTACGCATCGAGCAGCGCAGGTAAATCATCAGGTCGGGCGGACGGATCGCGTCCAGAATTGCCCCGTAGAACGACTGGTAGGTCTGCCAGTCCCGCTTCGAGATCTTGCGCATCTGGTGCAGCGCCGTCGCGAAGATCTCGGCGTCTTCGAAAATCGTACGGTCCAGCGCGACGACGCCGGGCTGGCGATCGAGTTCCTGGTGCAGGCGAAATTTGCTGCTCAGGAAATACAGCTGCGACTGGAACGCCCAGGACTTCATGTCCTTGTAGAAATCGGCCAGGTAGGGGTTCTCGTCGTTGGGTTCGTAGAACGGCGTGACGCCATAGGTGCGCGACAGGAATTCCACCAGCGTCGACTTCCCTGAACCCATGTTACCGGCGATGGCGATCGATCGTTTCATCCGTGCTACCTTACCGCATTCGCCCCCAGAGGAAATGCCACGTGAGCGATAACCTGCCCCCCGAGCTGATCTCCGAAGAGGATATCCAGGCTCGCATCAACGACCTCGCCGCCCGGATTTCTACCGACTATGCCGGCCAGGGCGAAGTCGTATTGATCGGCGTGCTCAAAGGCGCGTTTATCTTTCTCGCCGACCTCTCGCGCCGGCTCACGGTACCCCGCTCCATCGAGTTCATCGCCGTGTCGAGCTACGGCTCGGGCAGCAAGAGCGGCGCCGTGCGCCTCGTCATGGACGTGCGCGGCAACATCGAGGGCAAACATGTGCTGATTGTCGAGGACATTGTCGACACCGGCAATACGCTCAATTACCTGATCGGCATCCTGAAGTCGCACGGCCCGGCGTCGATCAAGACTTGCACCCTGCTGCACAAGGCCGGCTGCGCCGAGGTTGACGTGGAGATCGACTACGTCGGCTTCGGCATCGGCGACGAGTGGGTCGTCGGTTACGGACTCGACTACGCCGAACAGAACCGCACGCTGCCGTACATCGGGAACGTAACGCCGACGGACTAACCACTGACACGCGCGCTCCGGTAGGTGTTCAGCGGAAGTAAAGCGCAGCGCAGCGAGCCATGAAGCTGAATACCTACCGGAGCGCGGGTGTCAGTGATCGGCACAATCGACCGTTTCGATTTCGATGGTCGAATGTCCGATGCCATATTCTTCGCGGAGACGTTCCTTGACCTGGCGGATCACGTCGGTCGGGTTGCCGGGCTCGGAGTCGATGCACACGTGCATCGTCAACATCAGGTCCTGCGGGGTCATCCCCCACACGTGCACGTGGTGAATACTGACTACTTCGGGCACCCGCTCGACGAGGTGCTGCTGCATCGCTTCGACGTCCAGCCACTCGGGCGCTCCTTCGAGCAATACGTGCGCGCTGCGCTTGACCAGCGCCCAGGCGCTCTTGAGGATCAGTATGGCGACCGCGATCGACAGAATCGGGTCGATCTGCATCCAGCCCGTGTAGATGATGATGACGGCCGCCACGATTGCGGCCACCGAGCCCAGCAGGTCGCCGGCCACATGCAGCGCCGCGCCGCGAATATTGAGGTTTTCCCTGTCGCCGCCGTGCAGCACGACGAACGCGATGATGTTGATCACGAGACCGGCGGCCGCGACGGTAAGCATCAACGGCCCCATGACCGCTTGCGGCGCAATGAAGCGCTGGATGGCTTCGTAAAGAATCCAGCCGACGATGAGCAGCAGGCTCAGCCCGTTGACGAAAGCCGCCAGGATCTGGAAACGCTGATAGCCATAGGTCAGGCGGGCGTCGGCCGGGCGCTTGCTGACCTTGAAGGCCACGGCGGCAAGGGCCAGCGCCATCGTGTCGGTGAGCATGTGCCCTGCGTCCGCCAGCAGCGCGAGCGAGCCCGACAGCAGTCCGCCGATGACCTCGACGATCATGAACGTGCCGGTCAGCACCAGGGCGATGATCACCCGGCGCATGTTGCTGCTGTCGTGCGAGTGAGCCATTACTGCTCGTTAGACAGCCTGTAAATCAGGATAGCCGCGCGCTTGATAGCCAGCGGCAGCGATGTCAGGTCGAGCGACTCGTTGGGCGAATGGGCGCCCTTACCGAGTGCGCCCAGGCCGGCCAACGCGTCCGTGTAGCCGGCGACGAACGACACGTCGGCGGCACCGCGGCGTGACGGGTCGAGCGCCGGCATCGGGCCGCGCCCCAGCGCCTCATTGACATCGGACAACACGATTCGCAGCTGCTCATTACCTGCCGTCGGTTTCATCGGCGGGTAGCTGTCGCGAAACCGGATCGTCGCCGCCGTGTGTGGATGACCCTGCTCCAGTACGGCCTGCATGTTGGCCTTTGCGCGCGCCAGCTGCTCGACGGAAATCGTCCGCAGTCCGCCGTGCACGATCACTTTGCGCGGAACGACGTTGGTCTTGCCAAAGGTCGTACCGCGATTCTGCTGGTCATCATAGGTCACGTCGGTGCCACCCTGGATCGTGCCAGCGTTGAACGTCAGGTACTCCTCGCCGCGCACCTCGTCGTAAAACGCGTTCAGGATTCTCGACGCCTCGAAGATGGCGCCGGCGCCGACGTTTTCGTTGAAGATACCCGACGAATGCGCCTGCTTGCCCTCGACCTCGAGTATCCAGCTGCTGGCACTGCGGCGGGCAGTCGTGCCCCAGTCCTGTCCGTCGTAGTGAACCGCCCCTTCGAAGCCGAGCGCGATATCGGCCCATTTCCCGGCCTCGATCAGGTCGTGGCGCGCAACCGCGAGCGGCGACCCGGTCTTCTCCTCATCGCCGGTGTAAGCCACGACAACCGGTATGTCATCAAGTGCGCCGATCTCGGCCAGCGCCTTCAGCGCGTAAACGATGACGACGTTGCCCCCCTTCATGTCGTCAACGCCGGGACCGGTGGCCTGGTCGCCGTCGCGAACAAACGCCTGGAAGTCGTCGTCGGCCTCGAACACCGTGTCGAGGTGGCCGATCAGAAGAAACTTCTTGCCCTCGCCGCCCTTGCGCCCGAACAGGTGCCCTGCCCGGTTCATTTCGGGTGGCATCTCGATCCACTCGGTCTCGAGGCCCAACGCATCGAGTTCACGCCGCATCACGTTCCCGACCTCGCGCACGCCGTAGGGATTCATCGTGCCACTCGAGATGTTCACGGTTTCTTCCAGTAGTGAGATCGCGTCCTCGGCATGGGCGTCAATCCAGTCGGCCATGCGCTGTTCGTCTTCCGAAAGACCGTTGGCGGCGGCCTGTCCGGCCAATAGCAACCCGGCGGCGAGCGCCAGGCAAAAGGTTCTTGCTGTCATAGGTGATGCTCTTCCAGTTCGCGCGGCACGCGAATGTTCTCGACCATGTGCTGAATTCTATCCGGTGGCGGCGCCGTCAGGTGACTGACCGTTAGCGCCACGATGAAGTTCAGGATCATACCGACGACGCCGATGCCCTCGGGAGAAATCCCGAACAGCCAGTTGTCGGCCGTGTTCACGCCCCACGGCGCGCCCGCCCACTTCAGGAACAGGCCTTTGAAGAACTCGATGTACCCGTAGGTGAACAGCAGACCCGCGAGCATTCCGGCGATGGCGCCCTGCTTGTTGACCCGTTTGAAGAAAATGCCGAGCAGGATGACCGGGAACAGCGAGGCCGCCGCCAGCCCGAATGCGAAAGCGACCACCTGCGCCACCCAGCCGGGCGGATCGAAGCCCAGGTAGCCGGCGATCATGATCGCGAACGCGGCCGCGATGCGGCCTGCCAGCAACTCGCGCCTCTCGGAGATGTTGGGCAGGAAGATGCCCTTGATGAGGTCGTGCGAGACCGCGGCCGAGATGACCAGCAGCAGGCCCGCGGCCGTAGACAGAGCGGCGGCTATGCCGCCCGCGGCGACGAGCGCGATCACCCAGTTGGGCAGGCCCGCGATCTCGGGGTTCGCCAGCACCATGATGTCGCGATCGACGCCGAGCTCGTTGCCCTGCCAGCCGAACGCCCGGGCCTGCGCGGCGAACTCGGGATTGGCGTCGTTGTAGTACTGGATGCGGCCGTCGCCGTTCTTGTCTTCGAACGTCACGAGCCCCGTCTGTTCCCAGGTCTCGAACCAGCCGGGACGTTCGGCGTAGGCCAGGTTGCCGTCGACGGCGCCTACCTCGCCGGGCTGGATCGTCTCGAGCAGGTTGTAACGCGCCATCGAGCCGACGGCCGGCGCGGTCGTGTACAGGATGGCGATGAACAGCAGCGCCCAGCCGGCCGACACGCGTGCGTCACGCACTCTGGGCACCGTGAAAAAGCGCACGATGACGTGCGGCAGGCCGGCCGTGCCAACCATGAGCGCCATCGTGATACAGAACACGTCGATGCGACTCTTGGTGCCCGAGGTGTACTCGTTGAAGCCGAGCGAGGTGACGATGTCGTTGAGCTTGTCGAGCAGCGGAGTGCCGTCAGCGACCGCGCCGCCGAAAGCGAGCTGCGGAATCGGGTTGCCGGTAAGCTGGATTGCGATAAATATCGCCGGCACCGTGTACGCAAAGATCAGCACGCAGTACTGCGCCACCTGCGTGTACGTGATGCCCTTCATGCCGCCGAGCACGGCATAGACGAAAACGACCCCCATGCCGATCAGCAGCCCGACCGTCACGTCGACCTCGAGAAAACGGGAGAACACGATGCCGACGCCGCGCATCTGGCCCGCGACGTAAGTGAACGAGATGAAGATCAGGCAGATGACCGCGACAATGCGCGCCGTTTTCGAGTAGTAACGCTCGGCGATGAACTCGGGGACCGTAAACTTGCCGAACTTGCGCAGGTACGGCGCCAGCAACAGTGCCAGCAGTACGTAGCCGCCCGTCCAGCCCATCAGGTACACCGAGCCGTCGTAGCCGAGGAACGCGATCAGCCCCGCCATCGAGATGAACGACGCCGCGCTCATCCAGTCGGCCGCGGTCGCCATGCCGTTGGCAACCGGCGATACGCCCTTGCCGGCAATGTAGAAATCGCCGGTGCTGTGGGCGCGCGACCAGATGGCGATGGCGATGTAGATCGCGAAGCTCAGTCCGACGACAAAATAGGTCAGTGCCTGCAGGCTCATGCCGCGAACTCAGTCTTCGTGCACATCGAACTTGCGGTCGATGCGGTTCATGCGCCACGCGTAGAAGAAGATCAGGGCGACGAAGACGTAGATGCTGCCCTGCTGCGCGAACCAGAAGCCGAGCTGGAACCCGCCGATGCGGACCTGGTTGAGCTGCTCGACGAACAGGACGCCAAAGCCGTAGGAACAGACGAACCAGATGGCGAGGCAGAAAGCGACGAGGCGCAGGTTGGCGCGCCAGTACGCGAGGCGGTTATCGCGGTGCATACACCTTCCCCCCATCGATCTGGAAATCGCCCGCTGGGGCGGGCTCCAACAAAAAAAGCGGCTTCTTTCGAAGCCGCTTTTCGACCAACGTTAGCACGTGGTTCCTGGCCCCCTGAGTCCCCCGCCAAGCCGTACCTGAAGGTGTCTTGCAATTCTCGGCGCGTCTCAGTTGTTGCTCCGAGGCCACGCTTACGAGCCCAAAAGTTCGCAGAAATACCACCATTTGTCAATTCTTTAGGCGGGATTAAAACAATTTCAGCGGTTTTCTTGGTGCTTTGTGGTAATCATGCAACAATTCTGCATGGATTCGTCGAGACGCGAACGAATATTTGCCCTGGCCCTGCCGATCATCGGTGGCATGGTCTCGCAAAACCTGCTCAATATCGTCGACACGGCCATGGTCGGGTTTCTCGGCGATCCCGCGCTGGCCGCCGTGGGACTCGGCGGCTTCATCGTATTCATGTGCCAGGCGCTGATCCTGGGCATATCCACGGGCGTCCAGGCCAGCGCGGCGCGCCGCAAGGGCGAAGGCAGCCCTGAACGAGCGGCCGCGATTCTCAATACGGCGCTGCTGCTCGTCGTGGTCGTGGCGCCGGTCTTTTCACTAATCCTCATGCAACTCGCAGGTCCTGGCTTCCCCTACCTGAATTCGGATCCCGAGGTCATCGAGTTGGGTGTGCCCTACATCGAGTGGCGGCTCGGTGCGATCGTCTTCGTCGGCATGAATTTCGCGTTCCGCGGCTACTGGAACGCGCTCGACCTGTCGAAGCTGTACATGAAGACGCTGATCTTCATGCACGCCACGAATATCGTGCTCAATTACATCCTGATCTTCGGCAACTTCGGATCGCCCGCCTATGGCGTGACCGGGGCAGGCATGGCCAGCGCGATCTCGATGGCCGTTGGCACAGTGGCTTATTTCTACCTCGGCTCCCGGCACGTGGAAAAGGGTTACTTCCTGCGCTGCCTGGCGTCGCGCAAGGAGACTGCCGCGCTCGTCAGGATTTCGATTCCCTCCGGCGTGCAGCAGCTGTTCTTTGCTGCGGGCCTGGTCGCTATGTTCTGGATTATCGGCCGTATCGGCACGCCGTCGCTGGCGGCAGCCAATGTGCTCGTCACGGTGCTGTTGTTTGCGATCCTGCCCGGCCTGGGTCTCGGACTGGCCTGCGCCACGCTGGTCGGCCAGGCGCTCGGCAAGCGTGATCCGGACGACGCGTACCAGTGGGCCTTCGACGTCGCGAAAGTGACGGTCATCTTGCTGACCGTGCTCGGCATACCAATGTGGCTCGTGCCCGACCTCGTGTCGTCGATCTTCATTCACGAGGAGTCGACTCGCGAACTCGCGCGCTGGCCGATGCGCATCATGGGTCTGACGATGCCGATCGAGGCGATCGGCTTCGCCTTCATGCATGCCATGCTCGGCGCCGGCGATGCCCGCCGCGTGATGCTGGTGAGCATCGGCGTACAGTGGGGCCTCTTCCTGCCGCTGGCCTACGTCATCGGGCCCGTACTCGGCTATGGCCTGCTGGGCGTATGGATCTGGCAGGGCGTTACGCGCACCCTGCAAGCCGCGCTGTTCCTGTCCATGTGGCGCGGCCGCAAATGGCAGCACGTCGAGGTGTAACCGGACCCCCGCAATGCGAGCTATCGCGTGTGCGAAATCTCCCGGTGTCTCACGACACCGGCGGGCGGTCTCAGAAGTACCACTGGAGCGACAGGTTGGCCCGGAACTCCCACTTGTCGGGGTTGACCGAACCCAGCCCGGGGCCGCTGTTTGCCTGCGAGTCGTTAAACCACCAACCGTTCTTGGCCCACAGGAAATCCAGCCAGACGAAGACCGGCCCCGCCTGGCCCATCATGCCGGGGTTGATGAGCTCGGTGTCCGCAAACTCGTCTTCTTCCTTGTAAATCGCGCTGTAGTCCAGGTACGCGTTGAAGTCCGTGAACGGACCCCAGTTGACGTCCCACAAGCGGCGCAGGCTGGCGCTGACCGCGGTCGCTTCCGCCGCCACCAGCCGCTGGTCCGAGAAAAAGCCCATCAGGACCAGCCGATCGTCCACTCCGGCGGGGTTCTCCGGGTCGTACTCGTAGCGCGCGACCTGCAGCTTCGGATTCCAGCCGTCGTAGTTGCCGACGTAGTGGACAGCGGCCTGCCAGCGGTCACCCGTTCTGCCTGTCGTCCGGTTCGGCATCTCACCATACTGCAGCGAGGCACCGATCTCGGAGCTGTTCTGCGTACCTTCTCCGAAAGTGTACGCCACCCGTACGTTGGCCTGGTTTTCCTCGTCGTTCTGCTGATCTCCATCTGTAACGAGGTCGGGAGCGAACCGGTTGAGGGCCGTAGAGTCGTTGTACTCGTCGTTGAAGAACCACGCCAGGTGAACGTCGAGGCCTTCATTCTGGTATCGATACTTGATACCGGCATCGCGGTCGTCCTCGATGCCGTGGTAATAACCCATGGAATACCAGAAGGAGTTGGATGTAGCCGGCAGAATGCCGAACGGCGCCTGGGTCACCCCGACCTGGAGGTCGTGCCGGTCGTTGAACTGGTACCCGAGCCACATGTGGTGGATGACCCGCTGGTACTGCCAGAACCTGATCTGGGCCGAGAACTTGAGGTAGCCATCGCCGGGATCGGACCCGTCCTTGCCGTGCGTGCCCGACATGCTCAACCGGACCTGGTCGGCATAGAATCCCTTCCTGTTGGCATCCTCTTCCTGGACCCAGTAAGAGAGGGCCCCGCGAAGCCACACCGCTCCGCCCAGGTTGAACTCCGTCTCGGGTCCGACGTCGATCTGGATGCTCTTCTCCGGGATTTCCCCGTTTTCGTCGAGGGCGTTTTCCTCCTGCGCGAATACCGTCCCTGGCGCAGCGTAAATGAGGGCCCCGAGGAGCGTTACGCGAGCTGCGAGTCTTGTCATTTCATGAATCCTGTGACGTATTGCCATGCCTGGTCACCACCGCGCGTGAGTCAGGTCGCACTGAATGACTTCGCCGCGGACGGCGGGCGTGTTCGGACGCGCCTGGGACTCGCAAAGAAGCGTGGTCCCGTAGTCGTTGCGCAGGTCGTGCGCGTTGCTCCGTGCCCATACCGTGACCAGGGCCTTTTCTTCCGGTTTGGCCTCGCAACTACCGTCGACTTCGAAGGCATGGAGGGTGTTCTGATGGAAGTACACGAGGGGGTCACGATCGTTGGCGGTGGAGCTCCACATCCGGTACTCGTTGGCCATGCCGGTATCGAACGAGACGACCCGCGTTGTCTCGTTTTCGGAGACCGTCTTGACCAGGGGGTTGCTGTCACGTACTGCGAAAGTCTGGAACTGGTTGACGCAGGCCGGCTCTCTCATCGTGTAGTAGACCTCGGAGATCGCGTGGTTGTGATACGGGTAGAAGGTATTGACAGATTGGGCCGTCATGCCGATTTCCGCGCCCACTTTCTCGCCGTTGATTTCGTCGATCCTGAGCAGGCCCCAGTGCCCAAAGACCTCGCCGTAGGCGTAACCACCGCGAACGTCGATGAAGTTGCGCTTGTTGCGTTCGCTCTCCTCGGCGTACATGGGGAACCAGCCCACCGCGGCCCAGAGATTGGGCAAGGCCCGAGCGCTGACGTCGTAGGGGAACTGCGGCGGCAGCTGAACATCGTCCCCGGCTACCATCGTGTAGAAGTTCCGGGTAAAGGTCTCGCCGCGCGCCCTGACATCCGGGTCGGTGACCTTGGTCTCGAAAAACTCCTCAAAGGTCATTCGGTCGAGCCACTGCGCGACGGGGGAGTTAGCCTCGAGTTCACCGCCGGGGCTGTAGATCCAGTCCATTTCCTCCCGCGCGCTGAAGCACTTCTTTGCCTTATCGGGGTTGTTCAACACCTGGTACGTGTGCTTCACGAGGAGCTGCATGTCGCGCTGATCCATGATGCACATCCGTTTGAAACCGTCGGTCGTTTCATAGATGGCCTCGTCCGAGTGGCGGCAGCCCTCCGACGTGCTGGTGGTCAGTGCGACGACGTACGCTTCCAGGTATTGCAACGTCTCGTCCCAGAGCACATCAACGTGTTTTTGATCGGCGGGAGAGTAGGATGCCTCGGCAGTGAGACACGTGAACTCGGCGTTCTCGATCTCGTTTTTGTCAAGGAAGCTGGGCAGCCGTTCCGCCTGGGCACAAGCGGCGACGAGCAACGACAGCATCACGACCAGTATTCGCATTGTTCTACCTCCGAAGGATTTCGCGACAGCGCACGCGGGCAGGCGGTGCCTGAAATTCGACCAATCCGCCCGAAAAACGCGTTTAGACCGAGTCTATAGCAGTTATTGCCCGATTCCAACGGCGAAAAAGACGATTTTCGGCTGCTCTGGCGCGAAACGCCCTGTCCCCGATCGACAGGGCGTTTCCTCTGGAGGGTTCGCCCGACGGGGCGGGCTGCTAGCGGAACACCTCGTCGGCCGGGACAACCGTCGCCGAGTCGAAGCCGATCGGGATGTTGTCGATCAGCTTGTCCTCGTCGAGCACCTCCTGCGGCAGGTCGGCGTCGTAGGTCATCGGTGACTGCTGGTCCGCCAGCAACCGCTGGCGCAGTTCCTCGCCGTCGCGCGTGATGAACACGTACTGCATGTTCGTCATGTCGAGGTTTTCACGAATCACCCGGTTGACGTCATCCAGCGTGAGACTGGCCAGGCCGTCGCGCACGTAAGTCGCGAAATCGTCGATGCCGTAGTACTGGCTGTCGATGGCGTAGCCGAGCTGCCGCGACTGACCGTCGGTCAACAAGCTCACGAACTTCGACAGGAACGCCCGCGTGGCCTCGAAATCCGACTCGCTCATGCCCTCGTTGACGAGCTTGTCGACCTCGTACATGGCAACACGCGTTGCAAAGTGCGCGTCGTTGTTGGCGCGAACGGGGCGAATCCAGACCTGGAAGATCTGCTGCTGGCGGCCGAGGTTGGTGTCCGGGTGGAACTGGAACATGCCGGCCGGGAAGTACTCGATGTACGCGTAGTCGCCGTAGTTCATGCCGCGCGTCTCGCGGATGCGCTGGAACAGGTGCGCATTCGTGCTGCGGTGTTCACCGAGATAAGACCGCGCCAGCCACAGCGCAACCCAGTCGGGGTCGCCACGCTTGACGTCGATCGGGAAGCCGAAGGACACAGCCACGCCCGGCGTCTCCTTCTCGATGATGGTTGCATGCCGCCCCTCGATGAGAGGCGCCGCGCCTGCGTCGAGCAAGGCTTTCACACCGGCGTCGAGCTTCTGGAGATCATTGCTGACCTGCGCCGGGAACTCCTCGGGATAACCGCCCGAGAGGCCGACCGTCATGTTCGAGATCGTGTAGTACTCCTCGTAGAACATCTTGAGGTCGTCGAGCGTGATCGACTCGATGTCTCCCGTGTTGCCGTAGTTCAGCGAGCCGTACGGGTGGCCGTCTACGTAGATCGCCGTGTACAGGACCTCCTTGCCGAGTTCCTCGTCGTTGTTGGCCACGAGGTCGGTGCGGATGCCGTTGGTGACCTGCTGTTTGATGCGCGCGAGGTCCTGCTCCGACCAGGCGGGGAACAGCAGCTGGCCGCGCACGAGCTCGTACCAGGCATCCAGGTTGTCCTTGTGCACCTGGCCCGACAGCCGCGTCATTTCCTTGTCGACCTGGGCATTGAAGCCGGACGCCATCGGGAACATGGCCTTGTTGATCTCATCGATGCTCAATGCCTCGGAACCGCCGTCGGTGAGCATGGCGGCCGTCAGCGCGGCCAGCCCCTTTTTGCCCTCGGGGTCGAATCCGGCGCCGGCGTGCACGATGAACGACACGTCGACGAGCGGCGACGAAGCCGATGGTTTTGCCACGAAAGACACGGGCGTCGCGTCCTCGGGCGCGACGTCTGGCGCCGGTAACACGACCGGATCGCCGGCTGCCGCTGTTGCGGGCGCCGCTTCGGCCATGCCGGCTGCTGCCACCAGGTCGTCAAGCGACGTCATGCCGTCGATGCCTTCCATGGACTCGTCATTCGACAGCGTAAACGTGACGCGCGAATCGTCGACAAAATACTGGTTCGCGATCGTGCGCACGTCCTCGGAGGTCAGCGCATCGTAGCTGCGGTAGACGTCGTTGATGATCTCGGGCGTGCGGTCGTAGTGCACGAACCCGGCGAGCATCGAGCCGATGGCGCCCGAGCTGCCCAAGCCCGACGTGAAGCTGTAGCGCAGGCGCGACTTGGTCTCTTCGACTTTGGCGGGGTCGACGAGCTGGGTCCTCGCGGCCGTCAGCGTCTCATTGATCGCGTTGCGCACGGCAACCGCGTGCTCCGCGCCGGTCAGGCG
This sequence comes from Woeseiaceae bacterium, assembly GCA_030066735.1. Lineage (GTDB taxonomy): Bacteria > Pseudomonadota > Gammaproteobacteria > Steroidobacterales > Woeseiaceae > UBA1847. The sequence continues at coordinate 16,610 of JASJBB010000023.1, forward strand.
GGCCGCGATAAGCAGCATGCCCGGGTCTTTCTGGTTCGGGAAGTAGCCAAACAGCTGGTCGACGAACTGGTTGTCGATGACCAGGTCTTTGTAAAGGTCCGACGATTCCGAAAAATAGATTTCCGACACGAGGTCGAGCGCCGGCATGTCCTTCTCGGTGGCGATGAAGGCGGGACCTCGGAATGCCATGACAAACCACGGCTGCGTCGGGCCTTCCCACTGGTAGTGCTCGTAGCGCGGTCCGCCGAGCGGGGGCTCGACCGGCACGTCGATCTCGTAGTCGCCACGCTCCCAATCGCCCCAGTACTGCTTGACGAGTTCGAACGTCGGCTCGGGGTCGACGTCACCTACGAGGATGACGGTCGTCTTTTCGGGCCGGTACCAGCGGTCAAAGAACGTGTGCGAGTACTCCATCTGGTCGGGCATGGCCTCGATGTCCTCGAGGAAGCCCATCGTCGTGTGCTTGTAGGTATGTTCGTCGAACATCAGGTCCGAGAGCCGCTCGAACATGATCATGATCGGATTGGCGAAGTTCTTGAGGTATTCGCCCTTGACGGCCAGCGCCTCGGTGCGGAACACGTCTTCGCTATAGCTCAGGTTCTGGAAGCGGTCGGCCTCGATCTCGATGACTTTCTCGAGGTCGTCCTTCGTGAACGTAATGTGGTAGTTCGTGTAGTCGTCCGTCGTGTAGGCATTCTGGTCCGCGCCGGCCTTCTTGAGGATGTCGGCATAGACGTCGGCCGGGTAATTCTCGGTGCCCCGGAACATCATGTGCTCGAAGAAGTGAGCAAAGCCGGTCTTGCCGGGTTCGACTTCGTTACGCGAGCCGGTCTGCACCGGGATCTGGATCGTAACGATATCCGGGTAGTCGGTCGGCACGACAATGACGCGCAGACCGTTGTCGAGGTCGCGCATCAGGTACGGCATGTCGAAGATTTTCGACGATCCGGCGTCCGCTTCGGCGGCCGATTCCGGTGCGTCGGTCGATTTGCTGCAGGCGCCGAGGGCCAGCGCAACCACGAGGGTGGCAAACAGTTTGTTCATCCTAAGCTCCGATCTGATTACAATGCGGCGATGCGAATACTAGTTCTGATGCTTCTGGCCGGCTCAGCAATGGCCGGCGAAACCGCCATTCATAACGTCTCTGGTTATACATCGACCAACTCGGGCATCCGGGAGTTCACCGTTCTGGTGTTCTCGGACAAGGGTAAGGTCGTTGCGACAGGGGACGAATCATTACTCAACGAGCACCCGGACGCCATACGTATTGACGGCAAAGGGCGCACGTTGCTGCCGGGGCTCACGGACGGCCACGCGCACCTTTACGGTTACGGCTTCCTGCAACAGAGCCTGAACCTGACCGGTACGCCGTCGCTGACCGAGTCACTGCTCAAGATCGATGCCTACGCCAAGAACAACCCGCATGCGCGCTGGATCCTGGGCCGGGGCTGGAACCAGGTGCTGTGGCCGATCAAGGAATTCCCGACTGCGGCGGACATCGATACCGTGGTCACCGACCGCCCGGTCCTGCTGGACCGCATTGACGGCCATGCCGTCTGGGCCAACAGCAAGGCCATGGAAATTGCGGGCATCACCGACGACACGCCGGACCCGATTGGCGGCAAAATCCTCCGTGATTCAAGCGGCAGGGCCACCGGGGTCTTCATCGACAAAGCCGAGGACCTTCTGAAGGCGAAAATTCCCAAACCCGACTGGGACGAGATTCGCGGGGTCTATCGCGCAGCATTTGCCGGCCTCCTGCCCTATGGCATGACCGGCGTGCACGACGCGGGCGTGAACATCCGTGAAGTCGAGGTGCTGATCTCGATGGCCGACGACGGTGAAATCGGCCTGCGCGTCTACGGCATGATCGCGGGCGCGGATGACAACCTCGACCAGATGAAGACGCCGCTGAAGCGCTATGCCAACGACATGCTCGACATACGCTCGGTGAAAATCTACTCCGACGGTGCGCTCGGCAGCCGCGGCGCGGCCATGATTGAGCCCTACTCCGACGATCCCGAGAACCGCGGCCTGCCCTTCTTCACGACCGAGGAATTGACGGGCCAGGCGCACAAGGCCAATTACATGGGTTTCCAGGTGGCGATCCATGCGATCGGCGATCACGGCAACCGCATGTCGCTAGATGCCTTTGACGCCATCCAGGGCGGCGAGCCTTCGCCGCTGAGAAACCGTATCGAGCACGCTCAAATCATCGCGCTCGAAGACATCCCGCGCTTCACCGAGCTCGGCGTCATCGCCGCCATGCAGGCAACCCACGCGACCTCGGATATGAACATGGCGGAGGACCGCGTTGGCCCCCACCGCATCAAGGGCGGCTATGCCTGGCGGCGACTGCTCGAGTCCGGGGCCGTGCTGGCCAACGGTTCGGACTTCCCGGTGGAACTCGCCAATCCCTGGCACGGCCTGTACGCCTCGGTCACCCGGCAAAGCCGCGACGGGCTGCCCGAAGGCGGCTGGTATGCCGACCAGGCGCTGACACGGGCCGAGGCCCTGCACTCGTTCACGCTGGCCAATGCCTATGCCGCGCACCAGGAGGAATACCTGGGCAGCCTCGAGCCCGGCAAGTGGGCCGACTTCATCATCATCGACCGCGACTACTTCGAGGTGCCCGAATCCGAGATTGACGATATCCAGACGCTCGAAACCTGGGTCGCGGGCAAAAAGGTGTATTCGGCCGAGGACAATGAATGATCGTCGAGCAGGTCTGGACCGGGAACGCCTATCGCAACTTCAACTACCTGGTCGCGTGCCCGGAGACCGGCGACGCGCTGGCCATTGACCCGCTCGACTATGGCAAGTGCCTCGCAGCCGCCGAACGGCACGGCTGGACCATCACCCAGATCCTGAACACCCACGAACACGGCGATCACACGGGCGGAAACAAGGGAATGGTCAGGGCCACGGGCGCGACGATTATCGCGCACGCCAATGCGAAGAACCGCATCCCGAACATGGACCGCGGCGTGGGCGCCGGTGACGTCGTTAGCGTCGGCAAGACCGTGGACCTCGAATGCCTCGACACGCCCGGCCACACAATGAGCCACATCTGCCTGCTGTCGAAGACCGACCAGCCTGCCCTGTTCAGCGGCGACACGCTGTTCAATGCGGGTGCCGGCAACTGCCACAACGGCGGCCACCCGAA